>JAEZEB010000334.1 GCA_023438115.1 Pseudomonadota bacterium
CCGCAAGGGCGGCCTGGGCCTCACCCTCCTCGTCGCGGCCCTCGTGGCCGCGGGCGGCTGGTACTGGTGGGACCGCCAGCAGTCGGCCCCGGCCGCGCCGCCGCAGCCCCCGGTGGCCGATGCGCCGCAGCCCGCGCCGGCCGAAACGGTGGTGGACACCTCGCCGAAGTACCCGCTGGAAACGGAGGAAGCCCAGGCCGTCGCGCCCAACGACATCGCGGCAGCCCTGGGCCAATTGCTGGGCCAGGACGCGGTCAACCGCTTGCTGGAACTGGGCGACTTCCCGCGCCGCATGGTCGCCACCGTCGACAACCTGGGACGCGCGCATGCGCCGCCGGCGATCTGGCCGGTGCAACCCACGCCCGGGCGCTTCTCGGTCGAACGCGGCGCGCAGGGCGAGGTGATCGCCGCGGCCAACGCGCAGCGCTATGCACCCTTCGTGCGCCTCGTCTCCAGCGTCGATGCCGCCAAGGCGGCGGCGCTGTACCGCCGCATGTACCCGCTGCTGCAGCAAAGCTACCGCGAGCTCGGTTTCGGCGAGCGTTACTTCAACGACCGCGTCGTCGAAGTGATCGACCTGCTGCTGGCGACGCCGCAGCCTGCCGCCGCGCCCGAGGTGCGGCTGACGGAAGTGAAGGGCCCCATCGCACCGGAGCGTCCCTGGGTGCGCTACGAGTTCGCCGACCCGCGGCTGGAGTCGCTGAGCGCCGGGCAGAAGATGCTGGTGCGCATGGGGCCGGAGAACGCGGCGGCGCTCAAGCGCAAGCTGGCGGAGTTCCGCGCGCAGCTGGTGGCCGGCGGCGCGGGCAATCCGCGCTAGCCGATCCGCACCGCGCGCGCGTTGGGGCCGCTGCCTTCGACGCGCACGCGGTCGCCCGGGCGCAGGGCCACGTCGGCGGGCTGCGTGACCGTGATCAGGCTCGTGGTGCCATCGAGCTGGATGGTCACGTGCTGTCCCTGGATCTGGTTGCCGCGGTTGCCCATCTGGTTGCCGATCGCCGCGCCGGACACCACGCCGGCGCCGGTGGCGAGGTCACGCCCGCTGCCACCGCCGATCTGCCGCCCGAGGATCCCGCCGGTGATGGCACCGACCACGGCGCCGCCGGGCTGGTGCGGACCCTGCAGCAGGACGGGCTCGACTTGCGTGACGCGCCCGAAGCGCATGGCGATCTCGCCGCCCGGCGGGCCGGGGGGCGGCGGTGCCGCGCAGGCCGTGAACAGGCCTGCCAAGGCGAGGAACAGAAGGGCTTGAAGAGCACGGAGCATGGAAAACCTCCATCGGTTGGACCGCTCCATTCTTCGCGCCAGGCCCTCCTTGCGCCATGCGGCCAAGGTCCCACACGCCGGCGCTGCCGCGCCTCAGTGATGCGACAGCAGGGAGCCGAAGCCGGCCACGCGGTCCTGGATGCCCATGGCGCGCAAGCCGTGCCAGTAGGTGGCCGTATTGATCGCGATGACGGGCTTGCCGAGGAACAGCTCGGCCGCGGCCGCCAGGCGAACCATCGACAGGTTGGTGCCCACCTGCACGATCGCGTCCACGTCGTCACCGTCCAGGCGCTGGATGGCCTCGCGGCACATGGCATCGGTGGTGTGCGCGATCTGCACGGGGCTGGGGCGTTCCAGCGCGATGTCGCGCACCACGGTGAAGCCGCAGTCCCCGAAGAAGCGGCGCACCTGCGCGTTGGCCACCTCGTAATAGGGCGAGAAGAAGGCGATGCGTTTGGCCTTGTACGTGTTCAGCGCCGCTTCGGCGGCGAAGGAGCCGCACGACACGTCGACGCCGGCGCGCTCGCGGATGATCCGCAGGTAGTCCTCGGCGCCGCGGCGCCCGTCCCAGAACGTGGTCGCCGACATGCCCATCACCAGGTACTGCATCTCGCAGGTGCGCAGCAGGTCGATGGCGCGCAAGGTGTGTTCCTGGATGATGGCGACGAGGCGCAGGAAGTCCTCGTTGGAGTTCACCGCCATCTCGGGGACCTCGATGCGGCTGTAGTGGTTGGTCACGCCCACCGGCCGCATGGCGTCCAGGTCCGGCTGCACGATGGTGTTGGTGGAGGGGCCCACCACGCCGAACTTGGCGCGGTATCCGAGATGGTCCATGTCGCTGATTCTCCTGCTCAGTGGGCTGCGGCCGCGTCGCGTTGGCGGCGCAGCCAGGCGATGGATCGGCCGCCCAGCGGGCGCTGCAGCAGGTCCTGCGCGAAGTCGACTGCCTCCAGCAGGCCACCGAGGGAAATGCCGGTGGCCAGGCCGCTGCGCTCGGCGAGCAGCACGAGGTCCTCGGTGGCGAGGTTGCCCGCCGCGCCCGGCGCGAAGGGGCAGCCGCCGATGCCGCCCACGCTGGCGTCGAAGCGGCGGATGCCGGCTTCCAGCGCCGCCCAGGCGTTGGCCACGCCCATGCCGCGCGTGTCGTGCAGGTGCACGGCCAGCCGCTCCGGCGCGATCGCCTGCGCCACCGCGCCCATGCGCTCCTTCACCATGCCCGGCGAAGCCGCGCCTATGGTGTCGGCGATCACGATCTCGTCGGCGCCCGCGCGCGCCATCCGTTCGGACAGGGCCACGACGCGGTCCAGCGGCGTCTCGCCTTCGAACGGGCACTCGAAGGCCACGGCGACGTAGGCGCGGGTGCGCAGGCCGCGCTCCCGCGCCGCGTGCAGCGTCTGCTCGCTGACGTCGGCCGCCTCGTCCAGGCTCATGTTGATGTTCTTGCGGTTCATCGTGTCGGTGGCGGACAGCACCACCGCGATTTCCCGCGCCCCGGCGGCGTGCGCGCGCTCGAGTCCCTTCAGGTTGGGAACCAGCACCGAGCTGCGCAGCTGCGGCAGGCGCTCCTGCACCTGGGGCAGCAGCTCGCCGGCGTCGGCCATCTGCGGCACGGCGCGGGGCGAGACGAAGCTGGTGACCTCCACGCTGGCCACGCCCGCTGCCGCCAGTCGCTCCACCAGCGCGAGCTTGTCCGCCGTCGCCACGTGGACGGCCTGGTTCTGCAGGCCGTCGCGCGGCGCGACATCCGTGATGTGCAGGCGGTCGGTCATCCGATCGCGCCTTCCGTCCGCAGCGCCGCCACGCGCGCTTCGTCGTAGCCGACGACCTCGCGCAGGATGCGGTCGGTGTCGCGGCCCAGCGTGGGCGGCGCCGTCCATTCGGCGGGCGCCGCCCCGGACAGCTTGACCGGGTTGCCCGGCATGGGCACGGTCTCGCCGGTGTGCAGCTTGACGTCCTTGACCATCTCGCGCGCGCGCACCTGGCTGTCGCCCAGCGCCTGCGCGAAGTCGTTGACCGGGCCGCAGGGAATGCGGGCCTCGCGCAGCAGCGCCGCCCATTCCGCGGTGGGGCGCGTGCGGAACTTCTCGCTCACCAGCGCGTCGATGCGGTCCTTGGCGGCATAGCGCACCGGCTGCTTGCGCAGCTCCGGGTCCATCAGTTCGGGAATGCCGGCGAACTCGGCGAAGCGCTCGAAGAACGGGTCGCCGATGCAGGCCACGATGATGTGCCCGTCCGCCGTCGGATAGCAGTTGTAGGGCACGTGCACGAAGTGGCCGTTGCCGATGCCCTGGGGGATGTGGCCCGACATCAGGTGCATCGTGGCCATGTAGTTCAGCATGGAGATCTGCGCGTCCAGCATGGACACGTCCACGTGCTGCCCGCGGCCGGTGCGCTCGCGCTCGGCCAGTGCGGCCAGCACGCCGATCGCCCCGAAGATGCCGCCGCCGAGGTCGCCGATCGGGATGCCGCTGCGGATGGGGCCGGTCTCCGGCGTGCCGGTGATCGACATGCCGCCGCCCATGGCCTGCACGACCTGGTCGAAAGCCGGGCGCTGCGTGTCGGGGCCGGTCTCGCCGAAGCCCGTGACGCTGCAGGTGATGATGCGCGGGTTCACTTCGGCCAGGCGCGCGTGGTCGATTCCCAGGCGGCGCGGGACGCCGACGCTGAAGTTGTCGAAGACCACGTCGGCATGCCGCACGAGGTCGAGGAACACCGCGCGGCCGGCCTCGCTCTTGAGGTCGATGCAAACGCTGTGCTTGTTGCGGTTCAGCGTGAGGAAGTAGGCCCCCATGCCGTCGCGCGAGTAGTCGGGATCGTTCTCCAGCAGCCGCCGCGTGCCTTCGCCCGTGCCGGGCGGCTCCACCTTGATGGTGCGCGCGCCGAGGTCGGCCAGCAGCATCGTGCCGTAAGGGCCCGAAAGCATGTGGGTGAGGTCGAGGACGGTGATGTGTTCCAGTGCCATGGGGAATGCAGGTCGGTGCCGTTCAGGCGAGTTCGGTGCGCAGCTGCGCCAGCGTCCGGACGTCGGCGTACTTCGCGTTCAGGTCGAACAGGTTGGCTTCGTGCGGGCTGGGGTGGCGGTCGCCGCAGGCATCGCCCACCACGACCGGGATGAATCCGTTCTGGATCGCGTCGACGGCGCTGGCGCGCACGCAGCCGCTGGTGCTCATGCCCGCGATCAGCAGGCAGTCGACGCCTTGCGCGCGCAGGGTGCTGGCCAGCGAGGTGCCGAAGAACGCGCTGGCGTACTGCTTGGTGATCACCGGCTCGCCCTCGCGCGGCACGAGCGCCGGCACGTAATCGCCCAGCGGGTTGCCGCTGCAGAACGCACGCAGCGCGGGCAGCTTGCGGAAGAAATACCCGCCGTCCAGGCCGTCGGGGCGGTACTCGACGCGCGTGTGGCAGACCAGCATGCCGCGGCCGCGGGCCCAGGACAGCAGCTCCAGGGCGCGGTCCGCCACCTCGGGGCAGTTGGCGAACAGCGGCGAATCGGGCACGAAGTAGGCCTGCGCGAAGTCGACCATCACCAGCGCCTGGCGGTTGCCGTAGCCCAGTGCCGCACCGAAGGCGCCACGGCCGTAGTTCGCCTGCAGCGATTCAGGTTTCTCCATGCGTTCTTTCTCCCAGCAAGGTCTGCTTGGCCGAGTGGATGTGGCTGCTCATCACGCTCTTGGCCCAGGCGCTGTCGTGCGCGGCCAGGGCGTCGAGCAGCTCGCGGTGGTGGTTGAAGCTGCGCGCGAGCTGCCGCGTCGTGTAGCGGCGGAAGGTCTGCTGCACGATGGGCACCTCGATGGCGCTCGCCAGCATGGACACCAGGCGCTCGTTGCGGCTCGCTTCGGCCAGGATGCGGTGGAACTCGCGATTGAGACGGCCGATGCGGGCCGTGTTCTCCACCGAGATGTCCGCGCCGCCGGATTCGATCTCGTCCTGGATGCGCTCCAGCTCGGCGAGCTCCCCGGCGGTGATGCGCGTGGCGGCATAGCCGGCGATCTCGCTTTCGATGAACACGCGCAGCTCGAAGATCTGCCGCATCTCCTCGATGGTCCACTCGCGCACGACGGTGCCGCTGTTGGGCTTGAAGCGGGCGAAGCCGTCCGCGACCAGCTGGCGCATCGCCTCGCGCACCGGGGTGCGCGAGGTCTTGAATTCGGCGGCGACCTGCTGCTCCGTGATCCGCCCTCCCGGCGGATAGCGGCCCTCGATGATCTGTTCCTTGATCGCGCCGTAGATGCGGCCGGCAACGGTTTCCATGGGGATGCGGGAGCTCAGTGCTTTTCCAGCAGCGCGCCGAAGCCGCTCACGCGGTCGGTGATGCCGGATTCGCGCAGGGCGTGCCAGTAGATGGCCGTGTTGATCGCGACGACCGGGCGCTTGAGCCAGATCTCCGCGCTGGCGGCCAGGCGCGCCATCGCCAGGTTGGTCCCGACCTGGATGATGCCGTCGATGTCGTCGCCGTCCACCTCGATCAGGGCGTCGCGCAGTTCGGTTTCGCTCACGTGCGCGATGCGCACCGGGCTCTCGCACTTCAGCCCCTTGATGCGGCGCACCTCGAAGCCGGACTCCTCGAAGAAGCGGACCACGTTGCGATCGCCGACGGGCTGATACGGCGTGATCACGCCGAGGCGCCGGATGCCCAGGGCGGCGAAGGCGGCGGCGCAGGCTTCGGAGCCCATGGAGACGGGCAGGCCGGTGCGCTCGTGCAGCTGCTTCTTGAGTTCGCGGCTGGCCTTCAGCCCGTCCCAGAAGGTCTCGGCGGAGATGCCCAGCACCAGGCGGTCCGGCTCGCAGGACATCACCGAGTCGACGGCCTCGTCCTGCGCGGCGGCGATCAGGGTGATCAGGCGTTGGAAGTCGGCGTCGTCGTTCAGCGGGATGTTGGGGATGCGGATGCGGCTGATGTGGTTGGTCACCCCGGCGGGTCGCATCGCGTCGAATTCCGGCTGCACGCTGGTGTTGGTCGAGGGAACGAGGACGGCGAATTTCTGCCGCCAGCCGAGGGAATCGCCCAAGAGGAGCCTCCGTGGTTGTGCGGGGCTATTGTACACAATGGGGTCCGCGGGAAATCGTCTTCCCTGTGAGGGAAAGTACTGAAGGCAAAAATTCGGCTCGAATTGTCGACAATGACCCGATTGACTGCTACGCTGCAACTCCCTGATCCCATTGCATGACGACATCACGATGACCACGGCCGCCGACCCCCGCTACATCGCGCCCACCGAAGGCTTCTTCACCACGCTGGAACAGATCCCGCTCGAACGCCTGGGGGCCGTGGAAGGCGTCAAGCCCAAGGGCAAGGTGGAAGTGCGCCGGGCCATGGTGGGCGAGGACATCCTCATGCTCCACGTGGTGCGCGAGAAGGGCCTGATCGATCCGGTGCACAAGCACGACGACCACGAGACCGTCGCCTACCTGATCCGCGGCAAGCTGCGCCTGGTCATCGGCGGCGAGGAATTCATCGCCGGTCCCGGCACCTCGTGGCGCCACCCCCGCGGCGTCGAACACTTCAGCGAGGCGCTGGAGGAGTGCGAGCAGCTCGAGATCAAGTCCCCGGTGCGCAAGACCTGGGTGACCGAGGACTGAGGGAAGCGACGCCATGGCCGCTACCGCACCCACCTGGACCGCCGCGGGCGAGTACGAACTGACCCGCGAGAACCTGCAACTGCTGCTGGACAACCGCATTCCCGTCATCCGCATCCGCGGCTTCGCGACGCCGCAGGAGTGCGCGAGCTTCAACGAGGCCGCGCGCGCCGGCAACATCAAGTACTACAGCGTCGCCAAGCGCATCGGCTACATCGGCATGGCGCAGTACGAATACCGCTGGGGCCGGCCGAAGGAGGACTTCTTCGCCGCGGTGCCGCAGGCGCAGCGCGACCTCGACGACGTGCTGGCGCGCAGCAGCTTCGATCCGCTGCAGCGGCTGATCGACCGCCTGCAGGCTGTGTGGCCGCACCCGGTCGGCCTCGCCCGCGAGGAGCTGGGTCCGTACTACGCCGGCATCGTCCGCTTCGCCGGCGAGGGCGTCGACCTGCACGTGGACTGGGCGCCCGTCAACTCGCCGCACTACGCGATCGGCCGGATCGACGGGCAGCTGGGATGGAATTTCTTCGCCGAGGAGCTCGCCGAGGGCGGCGAGACCACGGTGCACAACGCGCCCTGGGACCCGGAGATCGTCGACGGCGAGATTCCCAAGAGCTACGGCCTGCCGCCGGAGATCGTCGAGGGCTCGCCCAAGGCGGTCTACAAGGCGAGCGCCGGCGACGTGGTGCTGTTCAACACGCGCAACCCGCACGAGATCTCCGGCGGCACGCCCAAGCCCGGCGGCAGCCGCATCTCGATCGGCTCCTTCGTCGGGCGCATGCCCGAAGGCGAACTGGTGCTCTGGTCCTGAGTGCGCGCATGATCGTCGAACTGCGCACCTACACCCTGCATCCCGGCCAGCAGGCGCCGTTCCTGTCGCTGATGGAGCGCGAGGGCATCGCGATCGAGCGCCCCATCCTCGGGCGGATGCTGGGTTTCTACGTCAGCGACATCGGGCCGCTGAACCAGGTGGTGCACATGTGGGGCTACGACAGCCACGAGGAACGCACGCGCCGCCGCGCGCTCCTTGCCGCCGCGCCCGAATGGGCCGCGTTCGTTCCCAAGGTGCTGCCGCTGATCCGCGACATGGAGAACCGCATCCTGGTGCCCGCTCCCTTCGCCGCGGTCGAAACGCTCGACTGGGCAGGCCCGCAACTTGCGTGACGGCCGGGCAACCACGGAACGAACGATGCAGTCCTCTTCCCTCCCCCGACCTCTTGCGGCGATGAACTCCTCTCCAACTCCCTCGCGGGATATGCCCGCCGGTGCCGATCCGCTGGGCCCCACGCTGCAACGCGCCGCCTACGTGTCGCGCTGCCTCGCATGGCTGGGCGGCGCACTGCTGCTGCTGTGCGCGATCCTGGTGTCCCTCGACGTGGTCTTCCGCGCGCTGCTGAAGGTGACCTTCTTCGAGAGCTTCGAGCTCTCCACCTATGCGTTCGCCATCGCCACCTCGCTGGGGATGTCGTATGCGCTCGCGAGCCGCGCGCACATCCGCATCGAGGCGGCCTACGTGCTGCTGCCGGTGCGCTGGCGCGGCTGGCTCGACGTCGCTGCCTACGTGGCGCTCACGGTCTGCGCCGGCGTGCTGCTGTACTGGTGCGCCGCGACCGTTTTCGACAACTACGACAGCGGCGCACGCAGCAACTCCTCGCTGGCCATGCCCCTGGCGATCCCGCAAGGGCTGTGGCTCCTGGGGCTGGCGTGGTTCGCGCTGCTCGCGCTGCTCTACGCGCTGCACGGCCTGCTGCTTTGCCTGCGTGGCCGGCCCGAGGCGGCCCACCGGAAACTGGGCGTGTCCTCGCTCGAGGAAGAGATCCAGGCCAGCGGCGCGCGCGAGGAGAAGCAGCCATGATGATGGGAACCACCGTGCTGCTGCTGCTCCTGCTGGCGGGCAGCAGCGTCTTCGTGGCGGCCGTGCTCGGGCTGCTGGGCGGCACCCTGTCGGGCGCCTTCTCCACCTTCCCGCTGATCCGCGGGCTGGGCGAGGTCGCCTGGAGTTCCAGCGCCGACTTCGTGCTGGTGGCCGTGCCCATGTTCATCCTGATGGGCGAGCTGCTGCTGCGATCGGGCGTCACCGACTCCATGTTCACGGCGCTGGACCGCTGGGTGGGCCACGTGCCGGGTGGCCTGATGCACACCAACATCGCCTCGTCCGCGGTGTTCGCCGCCACCTCGGGTTCGAGCATCGCCACGGCGGCCACCATCGGCACCGTGTCGATCCCGAACATGGAGAAGTACGGCTACCGGCCTTCGATCTTCCTGGGCACCATCGCCGCCGGCGGTACGCTGGGCATCCTGGTTCCCCCGAGCATCAACATGGTGCTCTATGGCGCCATGTCGGAGACGGCCGTGTCGGACCTGTACCTCGCGGCGCTCATCCCGGGCTTGGCACTGGCGCTGCTGTTCTCGCTCTACGTCTACGCGGCCTGCAAGATCAACAAGTCGCTCGCGCCTTCCGGCGATCGGCCGGCGGCGTCGTGGGGCGAACGCTTCGCCTCGCTCGTCCACCTGGGCCCGCCGCTGTTCCTGTTCCTGCTGGTGGTCGGCTCGATCTACGCGGGGCTCGCCACCGCCACCGAAGCGTCGGCGCTGGGCGTGGTGGGCGCGCTGGTCCTGGTGATGCTGCGCGGCCGCCTGAGCGTGGAGATGCTGCTGCGTTCCTTCGAGGGCACCGTGCGCACCACGGCGATGGTGATGGTGATCGTGATCGCCGCCTACTTCCTCAACTTCGTTCTGTCCACGCTGGGCCTGACGGACCGCGCGGTCAGCTGGGTGGGCGAACTGAACTGGCCGCCGCTCGGCGTGCTGCTCGCCATCATCGTGCTGTACGTGATCCTCGGCTGCTTCGTCGAGTCGCTGACGCTGATGGTGGCTACCACCCCGATCGTGGTGCCCATCATCGCCAACCTCGGCTACAGCCCGGTCTGGTTCGGCGTGGTGTTCGTGATCCTGATCGAGACGGCGCTCATCACGCCCCCCATCGGCATGAACCTGTTCGTCGTGCAGTCCGTGCGCAAGGGCGGCGCCTTCCGCGACGTGGTCGTCGGCTCGCTGCCCTTCGTCGGCATCATGTTCCTGCTGATCGCCCTGCTGATCGCCTTCCCTTCGCTGGCCCTGTGGCTGCCGGAGCTCTTCGCCTCAACCCGCGCCTAGATGCGCCCTTTTCCGCAACTCTCCCGGAGATCGACAATGAAGCTAGCTAGCAAGATGGCCTGTGCCGTGGCGATGGGCGCCGCCCTCGCGGGTGCCGCGCAGGCGCAGTCCAAGGCCACCCTCCAGGTGGTGGGCAACCTCGGCATCACCACGCAGTCCAAGGAACTGGAAGCGCCTTTCTGGGCCAAGCAGGTGCCGGAGGCCACCGGCGGCCGCATCACCGCCAACTTCAAGCCCTGGAACGAGATGGGCCTCAAGGGTCCGGAAGTGTTCAAGATGCTGGGGCAGGGCGTGTTCGACGTCGGCACCACGCAGCTGGGTTTCGTCGCCGGCGACAACGCCATCAACGACGCGACCGACCTGGCCGGCGTGTCGCCCGACATCGACACCTTCCACAAGGTGACCGCGGCCTTCCGCCCCACGCTGGAGCAGCACTACGAGAAGCAGAAGGTGAAGGTGCTGGGCCTGTTCTCGTACCAGGCGCAGGTGCTGTTCTGCCGCGACGAGATCAAGGGCCTGGCCGACCTGAAGGGCCGCAAGGTGCGCACCTCGGGCGCCTCGCAGGCGGACTTCATCGCCTACTTCGGCGGCTCGGGTGTCAACATGAACTTCGGCGAAGTCCAGCAGTCGCTGCAGAACGGCGTGATCGACTGCGCGATCACCGGCACGCTGGGCGGCTACAAGGCGAAGTGGCACGACGGCGCGAAGTACCTGTTCGCGCTGCCGATCAACTGGGGCGCGGGCCTGTCGGGCATGAACATGTCCAGCTGGCGCAAGCTGGACGCCGCCACGCAGAAGACGCTGCTGGAGCAGTACGCTGCGCTCGAGAAGGCGATCTACCAGCAGAACGTGCGCGAGAACGAACTGGGTCTGGCCTGCAACACCGGCGGCGCCTGCTCCGAAGGTCCCGCCGCGAAGATGACGCTGGTGCAGCCCTCCGCCGCCGACATCGAGCTGCGCAAGAAGGCGCTGCTCGAACAGGTCCTGCCGCGCTGGGCCTCCCGCTGCGGCGCCGCCTGCGTCAAGACCTGGAACGACACCGTCGGCAAGGTCGTCGGCCTGACCGCGGCCGCGAAGTGATGCCGGCCGGCAGCGTGGGCGCCGCCCGCGGCGTTCCCGCGCTGCTGCTGCTGGTGATGGCGACCTGGGGATTGAACATCCCCGCCGTGAAGGCACTCACCGGCGTGATGGACGTCATCTGGGTCGGCACCATCCGCCTGCTGGCCGCCACGGCCACGATCACGGCCTGCCTGTGGGTGCGCGACCGCCGCCTGCCGCGCCTGGGACGGCGCGAGTGGGGCGTGCTCGCTTGCATCGCGGTCCTGACCATCTACGCCAACCAGCTCCTGTTCGTGCAGGGCATGCGCATGGCGAGCGCGAGCAATGCCTCGCTCGTGATGGCGCTGATGCCCCTGCTCGCGCTCCTCGCCGGCGCCCTGCTGCTGCGCGAGCGCATCGGCGGCCGTGCGCTGGCCGGCGTGGTCCTGGGCTTCGCCGGCGTCGCGGTGGTGGTGCTGCGCGCGCAAGGCGCGCAGGTGGGCATTCCGGGCGCGGGGGAACTCGTGATCCTCGCCGGCCTGGTGGCCTTCATCCTCGGGGGCCTGCTGATCCAGCGGGCCGTGCGGCGCCTCGACGCGCTGGTGGTCGGCTGGGCGATCTATGTCTGCGGCACCACGATGCTGTGCCTGCATGCGGCCTTGGCTGGCGGCTGGCGGGAAGCCGCGGCGGCCTTCCGGATCGACTGGGTCTGGTGGTGCGCGCTGTATTCCGGCGTCCTGGGCACCGCGCTGTCGAACGTCGGCTGGTACTACGCCCTCGGGCGGGTCGGCCAGAGCCGCGCCAGCCCCTATCTCTACTGGATCGCCATCTTCGGCGTCGGCTTCTCCGCGCTGGTGCTGTCGGAGCCCCTGGGCTGGTGGCATGCGCTGGGGCTGGCCATGGTGGTCGCCGGCGTGCGCATGGGCGCGGGCGCGCGGCCCGCGTACTGAGCGCGTCCTACGCGAGCAGTTCCAGCAGCGGCCGCGTGTCGTCCTGCTGCGCCAGGCCGTTCAGCCAGGCGATCGCCGCCTCCATGCGCGCCTCGCCTTGCGGCGAGGTCTCGCGCGTGAGCCGCCAGCAGAGGCGGAACTTGTCTTCCCGCTCGGCGACGCTCAGGGGCATCAGCGGGTGTCCCCAGGCATGCGGGATCTCGCGCTGCACGCGCGTGCCGTCCGCGAGCTCCAGGGCGAGCGACTGCGGATAGAACGCGTTCGGATTGGGGTGCGGCTTCTCCGCCGTGGTGATGCGGCGCGCCAGCGCCTCGACCGCCTCGCCCTCCAGGCGCCCGGGCGCGAAGGTGGTCGGGTCCACGCCGCCATAGATCACTTCGGCCGCGGCCACGTAGGGAACGCACAGGCGCGCGTAGTTGGGCGCGGGCTTGTGCACCATGGGCCGGCCCACCAGGCGCATGCCCAGCGGCGGCAGGTCCACGTGGATGGCGCGGATGCGTTCCAGTGCGTTGCCGGCGTCGAGGCCGAGCTCGCCGCGCAGCTGGCGCATGGCATGGATCACGCCATGCGTCACCCGTCCGCTGGGGAAGGGCTTGTGCGACAGCTGCGTGACCTTCCACGGCTGCCCCATCTCCGCGAGCGCGGCTTCGATCTCGCCGCCGTGTTCGAAGTTGTGGAAGAAGCCGAAACGCCCGCCCAGGATCTCCACCGGCGCGGTGATGCCCACGCGCGCCATGTCGTGCGCCTGCACGGCGTTGCGCGCCGCGAAGCCCATCTGCATGGCCAGCATCATCGAGCCTTCTTCATGGGCCTGCATGGGGCCGCAGGCCTGCGAGTAGGCGATGCCGAAGGCGTAGCGCAGCTGCTCGCGCGGCAGCGGATCGAGGCAGGCCAGCGCGGCCAGCGCGGAGAACACGCCGGTGGTGGCCGGCCGGAAGAAGAACATCGCGCTGCGCGTGGCCGCGGCCAGCGTGCACGACACTTCCAGGCCCACGACGAAGGCGCGCAGCAGGTCGCGGCCGCTGGGCGCGCGGCCTTGCGCCGCCAGTTCCTCTGCCTTGGCCATCAGCGCGGCGAAGAGCGGCGGTGTCGGCAGGATCACGCCGGGTTCGTAGACGCAGTCGTATTCGAGCGCGTGGCACTGGTAGCCGTTGGCGAGCGCGGCCACCGCGGCCGGCACGCGCCGTCCCGTGTTCCAGATGTGTGCGCCGCCCGCGCCGGCGCCGCCCCACGCGTCTGCAGCGGCGACGAGCTCGTCGAGCTTGGGCGCCATGCGGCCCGCGCAGGCCACGCCGACCGTGTCGAGGAAGAACACGGTGGCCGCGTCCACCGCCGAGGGCGGCAGGTCCTCGAAGCGGGTGGACAGGATGAGGTCGAGGAGGCGCTCGACGGGATCGTCGAAGGAGGATCCGGCGGTCATTCGGGCTTTCGGTGCGAAGGGAAGGCGGCGGGGCGCTTCTGCAGGAAGGCGTCGCGGCCTTCGATGAAGTCGGGCGTGGAGAAGGAACCGTGGAAGTCGCGCACCGCCTGCGCGATGCCGGCGGGATCGTGGTCCACGACGGCGCGCAGGCCGCGCTTGAGCGCCTGGTTGGCCGTGAGCGAATTGGCGGCGATCGCCTGCAGCACCGCTTCGGTCGTGGCCGAGAACTCCGCGGCCGGCAGCACCTGGTTGACCAGGCGCGTCTGCAGCGCGCGCGTTGCGTCCCACACCTGGCCGCCGAACAGCAGCTCGCTGGCCGCGCCGAGCCCGCAGCCGCGCACGAGGCGCAGCAGGTCGCTGGGGTGGTAGGACAGGCCCAGGCGCGAGGGCGTGACGGCGAAGCGCGCCTGCTCGCTCGCGATGCGGAAGTCGCAGGCCATCGCCAGGCTCACGCCGCCGCCCACGCACGCGCCCTCGATCAGCGCCACGGTGGGCAGCGGACTGGCCGCCAGCGCATCGGCCGCGGCCTGGATCTCGTCGTTGGCGCGGACCGCCTCCTGCGGGTCGGCATAGGTCTGCTCGAATTCGCTGATGTCGGCGCCGGCGGCGAACATGCCCGGCTGGGCCGACTGCAGTACCAGCACCCGCACCTGCGGATCGGCGAGCGCCTGCGCCACGAGGCCGGGCATCGCGCACCACATGGCGCGGGTGAACGCGTTGCGGCGTTGCGGATGGTCGATGAGGATGCGGGCGACGGGCCCGGCGGCTTGCAGCCGAAGCAGTTGCATGTCAGTGGGTTCCAAGCGAGGCGATGATAATATGTCCGTACAACTTGGACAAGACGAGAGAGAGGTCGACCGATGAAGTTCCAGCCCAGTCCCAAGCAGTACCAGTGGCCCGGCGGCGCGCGCCTGGCGCTGTCGATCGTGGTGAACGTGGAGGAGGGCGCCGAGGCGAACATCCTCGACGGCGACAAGTATCCCGAGCCCGTGGACGAGATGGGCATCGCCCTCAAGCGCAGCGTGCGCAACTACGGCAACGAATCGAACTACCGCTACGGCATCGTGCGCGGCGCGCCGCGCGTCATGCGCCTGCTCGAGAAGCATGGCATCCGCGCGACGTTCACCGCCTGCGCGCTGGCGCTGGAACGCTCGCCCGAACTGGCGCAGGAGATCGTGCGGCAGGGCCACGAAGTCACCTCGCACGGCTGGCGCTGGGCGCACCAGTTCCACATGAACGAGGAGCAGGAGCGCGAGTACATCCGCAAGGCCGTCGATTCCCTGGAGCGCACGACCGGCCGCAAGCCGCGCGGCTGGCTGTCGCGCTACCTGCTGACGGACAACACGCGCCGCCTGCTGTGCGAGGAAGGCTTCCTGTACCACATGGACGACTACGGCGACGACGAGCCGCGCTGGGAAGCCGTGGACGGCAAGCCCATCGTGGTGCTGCCCTACCAGGTGGACAACAACGACATGAAGATGTGGTCGGCGCCCGCCTATACGCCGGACCAGTGGCTCAAGTACGCCAAGGACAACCTGGACTGGATGCTGGCCGAGGGCGAGCACGAGGTGAACATGATGTCGCTGGGCCTGCACCTGCGCATCATCGGCCGGCCGGGCCGCATCTGGGCGCTCGAGGAATTTTTCGCCTATGCGGCGCAGCGTGCGCGCGAGGGCGGCGTGTGGATCGCCACCCGCGAGCAGATCGCGGAGCACTTCGCGCGCGAGGTGCCCTGGCGTGGCTGACATCGCCTGGTCGCGCTGGCTGCGGCCGGGCGACCATCTCGTGTGCTCGCACATGTCGGCCGAGCCGGCGGCCCTGCTCGCGTCGCTGGCCGCCTGCGCCGACCTGCCGCAGCCGCTGTACCTGATGCTGGGCGTGCCCTTCACGATGGCGGCGGCCGGCCTGCCGGCGGGCTGCGAGCTCACCACTTACGGCGGCATGGGCAGCGCGGGCGCGATCGCGCAGCGGCGCCCTGTGCGCCTGAGCCCCTTGCCCTACGGGCGGGCGGAGGCGGTGTACGAAAGCGGCGCCTGGCGCTGCGATGTCGCGCTGGTGGCCCTGGCGCGCGCGCCGGACGGACGCCTGTTCCTCGCGCCTTCGCATGGCGCGGTGCTCGCGGCCGCGCGGCGCGCGCGCCACGTGATCGCGCAGGTCAGTCCGGCCATGCCTTGCATTGCCGGCGCCGAGTGGCCGGAGGATCTCGCGATCGCCGCGCTGCTGGAGACCGATGCGACGCCCCCTGCGCTGGAGGAGCCCGCGCCCGGCGAGACCGAGCAGCGCATCGCCGGCCATCTCTCCGCGCTGGTGCCGGACGGCGCCTGCCTGCAGGTGGGCATCGGCTCGCTGCCTTCGGCGGTGCTGGCCGCGCTTGGCTCGCACCGCCGCCTGGGCATCCACACCGGCATGCTGACCGATGCGCTGTGGCGGCTGGTCACGGCGGGCGCCGCGGACCATTCGCGCAAGGGCCGCGATGCCGGCATTGCCGTCACCGGCGCGGTGTGCGGCACGGCGGCGCACTACGCGGCGCTCGACGGACACGCGGGCGTCGCGCTGCGCCCGCCCGGCTACACGCACGATCCGCGCGTGATCGCGGCGCAGCCCGACATGTTCTGCCTGAACAGCGCGCTGGAGGTGGACCTGCTGGGGAACATCAACGCCGAGGCGATCGCGCTGCCGGATGGCCGCTGGCGCTTCGTCGGTGGCGTCGGCGGCCTGCCGGACTTCGTGCGGGCCGCGGTGCTGGCGCCGCGTGGCCAGGCCGTCGTCGCGCTGGGTTCTCGCACGCCGCGCGGGCAGTCGCGCATCGTCGCGCGGCTGTCGGGGCCTTGCACCATCGCTGCGAGCGACGCCGACATCGTGGCGACGGAACATGGCGTGGCACGCCTGCGCGAGACGAGCCTGGACGAACGCGTGCGCCGCATGCTCGCCATCGCGCACCCCGAGGACCGCGACGCGCTGGCGGCGCAGGCCCGCGGCCTCGGGCTGCTCTGAGGCGGCTCAGGCCGCCAGCACGCCTTCCAGCCAGCCGGCCAGCTGCAGCAGCGCGTGGTCGTGCCCGCGTTGGCCGATGGCCTGCAGGCCGATCGGCAATGCGCCCGGACCGACCGGCAGCGGCAGGCTGATGGCGGGCGCGCCATTCATGTTCGCCAGCGCGGTGAAGTCGGCCTGGTTGGCCGGCACCGGCGCATCCATGCGGAAAGCCGTTTGCGGCGCGGTGGGGAGCAGCACGGCGTCGAACGGCGCCGCGAGCATGCTGAGCCACTCGCCGGCGCGCGCCACGGTGGCGACGGCCCGGCCCAGGTCGATCGCGCTCTTGCGCTCGATGTAGCGCATCATCGCCAGCAGGTCCGCGGGCAGCGCCTGCGGCTGGTTTGCCACGAGAGACGCGAGCAGCGGATGCAGTTCGGCTTCGCACAGCAGCAGGCCGGCGCGGCGGATCGCACCCAGGTCCAGGCCCTCCAGCCGCACCCGCGTGCAGCTGATGCCGGGCTGCGCCGACAGCCGCGCCAGCGCGGCTTCGTACGCGGCCAGCACCGGCGCCGTCGCGCCGTGGTCGGCGGCGTTGTCGACGACCGCGATGCGCCACGGCGTTTCGCGCGGTGGGGCTTCCGGCGCATGCGGCGCGGCAATGCGCAGGGCGGCGACGATGTCCTCGACCCGGCGGGCCAGGATGCCCGCGTGATCGAGCAGGCTGCTCAGGGGCACCAGCCCGTCCAGGCCCAGCGTCTCGTGGCTGGGCTTGAAGCCGGCGATACCGCAGTAGGCCGCGGGAATGCGCACCGAGCCCATGGTGTCGCTGCCGAGCGCGATGCCGCACAGGCCCGCGGCCACGGCGGCCGCGGAGCCGCCGCTCGAGCCCCCGGCGGTGTAGCCGGGATGCGCCGGGTTGAAGCAGTCGCCGTAGTCGGGGTTGTGGTTGCTGGCCCCGAGCGCCATCGGATGCATGTTGAGCTTGCCCAGGCAGTGCATGCC
>JAEZEB010000080.1 GCA_023438115.1 Pseudomonadota bacterium
AGCGCGCGCAGCGCCGAACCCCGACGTCGCGCGCTCACTCCCGAGAAACCAGCATCACCCCCGCGAGCACCCCCACCGCCCCCGCGATCGCCGCCGGCTGCATCACGTTCCCGAACACGATCCAGTCCAGCACCGCCGTCCCCGCGGGCACCAGGTAGAACAGGCTCGTGACGTTCACGACGTTCCCCGCGCGCAGCAGGCGATAGAGCAGCAGCGTCGCCGCCACCGAGATCACCAGCGCCAGCCAGCCCACGGACACGAGCAGGCCGGCGCTCCACTGCACCCGCAGCGGCCCCAGCGGCAGCAGCAGCAGGCACAAGCCCAGCGCCACGGCATATTGCAGCGGCATCACCTCCAGCGGCGACTGGTCCAGCTTCTTCTGCATGAGCGTGCCGGCCGTCATCGCCACGAGCGCCGCGAAGGCGCACAGCAGTCCCGCCGGCGCGACGCCCGAAGCGAGCAGGCTCTCCAGCACCAGCACCACCAGGCCCGCGAGCGCGAGCACCAGCCCGCCAAGCCGGTGGCGCCGCAAGGGCCGCTCGGTGAGCAGCAGCGTCGCGATCGGCTGCACGCCCAGCAGCGTCGCCAGCAGTCCCGGCGTGACGCCGAAGTCCAGCGCCAGCAGGTAGAAGATCGAATAGCCGCCGACCAGCAGCGCGCCGGTCAGCGCCACGAGGCCCGGACGCCGCCGCGGCCACCCGTGGCCCTGCCACAGCGCCAGCAAGGACAGCACCGCGAGCGCGAGGCCGAAGCGCAGCGAGAGGAAGACGAAGGTGCCGGCATGCGCCAGCCCGTACTTGGCGAACAGCGCGCCGCTGCTCCAGAGGAGCACGAAGAGGGAGGTCGGGCCGAACGCGGCCGTGACCTGGGAATGGATTTTCATGATTCGCACCGGTCCGGACGGACGCAGGACGCGCCCGTCCACGCACGTGGACACCCCGCCGCGAGGGCGGGAACCAGGGAAGCCTCAGCGCAGCGGCGGAGGCGGTGGTGCGAAGGGAGGCGGGTTGCAGGCAACCCGGTGCGTGGTCATGCGCGGATGATAGCGGCGTCGCGCGGGAAGCGGCGGCTCACGAACGGCGAGCCCGCGAGGCCGAAGCGCCAGGGCACGTCCGCCGCCTTGCTGATGCCGATGCGCGGGCCGACGACGATGTCCTGGTGCTTGTCCGCGGCGAGCACCTCGAAGGGCGGATGGTCCAGCCGGTGCCCGTTGTACGCATGCTGGATCGCCAGTGCCTGCCCCACGCGCCCGGGTCCGGCGCACAGCAGGCGCACGTCGTGCAGGCCGCGCCGCTCGCACATCGTGGCTATGCCTTCGAGCGGCTCGATCGCGCGGATCAGCACCCCGGCGCCGTGGCCTTCCTCGCGGCAGACGAAGTTCAGGCACCAGTGGATGCCGTAGGAGCGATAGACGTAGGCGCGCCCCGGCGGGCCGAACATCGCCTGGTTGCGCTGCGTGGGACCCGAGTGCGCGTGCGAGGCCGGGTCCTCGCGGTCGTAGGCCTCGGTCTCCACGATGCGGCCACCGACGCCGTTCACCAGCAGCACCGCGCCGATGAGGGCCTGCGCGACTTCGGCCGCGTCCCCTTCGAAATCCCTAGAGCGCAGGGGCCGCGACATCCGCTTCCTCCTCGCTGCTCTCGCCCAGGAAACCGCCGCTCTGGTGCGCCCACAGGCGCGCGTACAGCCCGCCCTGCGCCAGCAGCGACTGGTGCGTGCCCTGTTCCACGATGCGGCCCTGGTCCATCACGACCAGCCGGTCGAGCGCGGCGATGGTGGAGAGGCGGTGCGCGATCGCGATCACCGTCTTGCCCTGCATCAGGTCGGTCAGGCTGGCCTGGATGGCCGCTTCCACTTCGGAATCGAGCGCGCTGGTCGCCTCGTCCAGCAGCAGGATGGGCGCGTCCTTGAGCATCACGCGGGCGATGGCCACGCGCTGGCGCTGCCCGCCCGAGAGCTTCACGCCGCGCTCGCCCACGTGCGCGTCGTAGCCGGTGCGGCCCTGCAGGTCCGAGAGCGTGGTGATGAACTCGTGCGCCTGCGCGCGCCGGGATGCGCGCAGCAGTTCCTCCTCGGTCGCGGTGGGGCGGCCGTAGGCGATGTTGTCGCGCACCGAGCGGTGCAGCAGCGAGGTGTCCTGCGTCACCATGCCGATGTTCGCCCGCAGGCTGTCCTGCGTGACGCGGCTGATGTCCTGGCCGTCGATGAGGATGCGGCCGCCGTCCACGTCGTAGAAGCGCAGCAGCAGGTTCACCAGCGTGGACTTGCCGGCGCCCGAGCGGCCGATCAGGCCCACCTTCTCGCCGGGGCGGATGGTGAGCGTGAAGTCGGAGATCACCGGCTGCGGCTTGCCGTAGCCGAAGCGCAAGTCCTCGAAGCGCACCTCGCCGCGCGTCACCTGCAGCGGCTTCGCATCCGGCGCGTCCAGCACCTGGCGCGGCCGGGTGAGGGTGGCGATGCCGTCCTGGATGGTGCCGATGTTCTCGAACAGGGAGGCCATCTCCCACATGATCCAGTGCGACATGCCGCTCACGCGCAGCGTCATCGCCGTGATGGCCGCCACGGCGCCGGGGCCCACCAGGCCCTGCGTCCACAGCCACACGCCCCAGCCGCAGGCGCCGACGATCAGGCCCACCACCAGCGTGTGGTTGACGATCTCGAAGCTGCTCACCAGGCGCATCTGGCTGTAGCCGGTGGCCTGGAAGTCCGTCATCGCCTGGCGCGCGAAGCCGGCCTCGCGCTGCGTGTGCGAGAACAGCTTGACGGTGGAGATGTTGGTGTACGCATCGGTGATGCGCCCGGTCATCATCGCGCGCGCGTCGGCCTGCGCCTTGCCCACGCGGCCCAGGCGCGGCACGAAGTACAGGCAGGAGATGCCATAGAGCGCCAGCCAGACCACGAAGGGGATGGCCAGGCGCAGGTCGAAGCTGCCGGCCAGCGCCACGATGGTCACGAAGTAGACGCCGATGCCGATGATCACCTCGGTGGTGGTGAACAGCATCTCGCGCACGGCCAGCGCCGTCTGCATCACCTTGGTGGTGATGCGGCCGGCGAACTCGTCGGAATAGAAGGCCAGGCTCTGGCCCAGCATCATGCGGTGGAAGTTCCAGCGCAGGCGCAGCGGGAAGTTGATGGCCAGCGTCTGGTGCTTCACGAAGGTGTGCAGGCCCACCAGCGGCACGCTGGCGAACAGCAGCACGACGAAGGCCCACATGGTCCCGCTTTCCTGCGACCACAGCAGCGCCGGGTCGCGGTTGGCGAGCCAGTCCACGACGCGGCCGAGCACGGCGAACAGCCAGGCTTCCCAGGTGGAGATGGCCGCGCTCAGCACGGCCAGGGCGACCAGGTAGCCGCGCAGGCCGGTGGTGCAGGCCCACACGAAGGAAAAGAAGTTCCTGGGCAGTTCCCGCGGCTCGGCCTCGGGATAGGGATGCAGCAGTTTTTCGAACAGCGGATACAACGAAAGCGCTCCAGCGGCGGCCCGCCGCAACGGCGGACCGGGAGTTTGAACGGAAACGGCCAGGCAGGTGGCGCAAGGGGCGCAAAGCCGGTGGCGGAGAGGGAAGAATACTGTATAAACAAACAGTTCTTTCCGCAGCCATGCCCGCCGCTTCCCGCATCCTCCCCGATCTTCCCGAGCACGTGTGGCGCGGCCGGGAGCTCGCGCAGGCGCAGGAAAAAACGCTGTCCACCGGACACGCCGCGCTCGACGCGCAGCTGCCCGGCGGCGGCTGGCCATTGGGTAGCCTGGTGGAAGTGTTGCAGCAGGAGGCGCAGCAGCACGTCTGGCAGCTGCTGGGCCCGGCGCTCGCGTCCGCGCTGCGCGGCAGCGGCGATCCCGCCGTGCTCGTGCATCCACCTTACCAGCCTTTCGGCCCGGCCCTGCGGGCGCAGGGCATCCCGCCGGAGCAACTGCTGTGCGTGCACGCGGAGAAATTCGCCGCGCGCCTGTGGGCGACCGAGCAGGCGCTGCGCTGCGCGGACGTCTGCGCGGTGCTGGCCTGGTTGCCGCAGGCGAGGAACGAGGACCTGCGCCGCCTGCACCTGTGCGCGCAGGCGGGCGAGAAATTGCTGGTGGCTTTCCGCGGCGTGCAGGCGCAGGGGCAATCATCGCCGGCGCGGTTGCGGTTGATGGTGGGCACGGGTGCCCACCCTACGGAGACGGCCGCCGGGTTGGTGGGGGCAAACGATGCCCCTCGTAGGGTGGGCACGAGTGCCCACCATGCGGCCCCCGATTCCGACACCCTGCAAATCCGCATCCTCAAGCGCCGCGGCCCGCCGCTGCTGCAACCCTTGTCGCTGCAGGCGCAACCCGCGCGCCTGCGTGCCCTGCTCGCCGCGCGCAAGGCGCGCCGCGCCGACCTTCCCCTTCCCACTCCGAGCGCATCGCATGTACTGGATCGCCCTGCAACCGTCGCATGAGGAAGAGGCCACGGCCTGGGCCTGGCAGGCCCTGCGCTTCACGCCCCGCGTGGCGCAGGTGGAAGAGGCCGTGCTGCTGGAAGCCGGCGCGTCCGAGCGCCTGTTCGGCGGCCGCCGGCGGCTGCTGCGTTCGCTGCTGAAGGACGGTGGCCTGGAATGCATCGCCTGGGCTGCGGGACCCACCGCGCTCGTGGCCTTGTCGCTGCTGCGGCTGAAGCGGGAAGGGCAGGACGCCCCGGCGGAGATCCCGGAGGAATTGCCCCTGTGGACCTTCAGCGCCGCGCAGCCGCACCTGCCCACGCTGGAGCGCATCGGCTGCACCACGCTGGGCCAGCTGCGCGCCTTGCCGCGCGCGGGGGTGAGCCGCCGCTTCGGCGCCGAGCTGCTGCAGGCCGTCGACTGTGCCTGGGGCGACCGGCCCGAGCGTTATCCGTGGATCGCGCTGCCGGCGAGTTTCGACCGCAAGCTGGAACTGCCCGCGCTGGCCACCGCCGCGCCTGACCTGATGTTCACGGCGCAGCACCTGCTGACGCTGCTGCAGGCCTGGCTGCAGGCGCGCAACGAGGGCGTGCTGGCGCTGGAACTGGAATGGACGCTGGACCTGCGGCGCCTCGATGGCAAGCCGCTGCCGCCGAATGAAAGGATGGAGCTGCGCACGGCGCAGCCCACGCAGGACATGCGGCATCTGCGGCGCCTGGCTTCGGAACAGCTCGCGCGCTGCGCGATCGCCGCGCCGGCCAATGCGCTGCGCCTGCGCACGCTGCAGACCGTGCCCTGGGGCGGCGTCACCACCAGCCTGCTGCCGGAGGACAACCGCCCGGGCGAGAAGCTGCACCAGCTGGTGGAGCGCCTGAGCGTGCGGCTGGGGGCGGAGAACGTGACGGTGGCGGAAGCAGTGGAAGACCATAGGCCGGAGTGCATGCAGGAATGGTTGCCGGCGGGGCAGGGCGGTGGGATGGGGAAGGCGGCGTGGATTGCGGGTCAAGCCCGCAATGACAAAGCCCGGAAGGTTGTCATCCCGGGCTTGACCCCGGATCAAGTCCGGGGCAGGCTCCGGGATCCATCGGCGCCAAACGTCGACGTCCTTCCCCCCTGGCTCCTGCGCGAACCCCTGCGCCTGCAGGTGAAGAACGACAAGCCCTTCTACCAGGGCCCCTTGCAGCTGCTCACGCGCGCGCGCCGCATCGAGGCCGCGTGGTGGGATGCGAAGGACAGCGATCCCGTGCTGCGCGATTACTTCATCGCCCGCAGCGACAAGGCCGGCCTGTTGTGGATCTACCGCGAGCGCCTGGCCGCGGACCAGGAGCGCGCGCAGTGGTTCCTGCACGGCCTCTACGCCTGAAGGTGCGCGCATGTCTTTCCTGCCCGATTACGCGGAGCTGCACTGCCTCTCCAACTTCAGCTTCCAGCGCGGTGCCTCGCATCCGCAGGAGCTGGTGCAGCGCGCGCACGCCCTGGGCTACACGGCGCTGGCCATCACCGACGAATGCTCGGTGGCTGGCGTGGTGCGCGCGCATGCCGAAGCGAAGAAGCTCGGGCTGAAGCTGTTGCTGGGCGCCGAGTTCGCGCTGGACGGCTTTCGCCTCGTGGTCCTGGCGCGCAACGTGCACGGTTGGGGCAACCTCTGCGAGTTCATCACGCTGTGCCGGCGCGAGGCAGGAAAGGGCGACTACATCTGCTCGCGCGAGCGCAGCGACTTCGCGCTGCTGCAGGACTGCGAGCTGCTGCTCGCGCCCGCGCACGACCTGGCGCTCGGTGAACTGGAAGAACGCCTGGCCTGGGCGCAGGCGCTGTACGCAGGCCGCCTGTGGATGGCCGCCGAACTGCTGCTCGATGGCGGCGACGACCTGTGGCTGCAGCAGCTGCAGGAGGCGAGCGAATCCACGGGCGTGCCGCTGGTGGCGGCGGGCGACGTGCACATGCACGCCCGCTCGCGCAAGCCGCTGCAGGACGTGATGACCGCGGTGCGCCTGGGCAAGCCGGTGCCGGAGTGCGGCTTCGAGTTGCAGGCGAACGCGGAGCGGCATTTGCGCCATCGCATGCGTCTCGCCTCGCTGTATCCGCGCGAGCTGCTGGAGCGCACGGTGGACGTGTCGGACCGCTGCACCTTCAGCCTGGAGGAGATCCGCTACCAGTACCCGCTGGAGACGGTGCCCGCGGGGCTCACCGCGCAGCAGGCGCTGCGGCGCTTCACCATCGAGGGCGCGCGCGAGCGCTATCCGCAAGGCGTGCCCTGGCGCGTGAGGAAGCAGCTGGTGCGCGAGCTGGACCTCATCGCCGACTGCGGCTACGAGATGTACTTCCTCACGGTGCACGACATCGTGCGCTTCGCCCGCTCGCAGGACATCCTGTGCCAGGGCCGCGGCTCGGCGGCCAACTCCGCGGTCTGCTACTGCCTGGGCGTGACGGCGGTGGACCCGGCGCGCTCGCACCTGCTGTTCGAGCGCTTCATCAGCCGCGAGCGCAAGGAGCCGCCGGACATCGACGTCGACTTCGAGCACGAGCGGCGCGAGGAGGTGATCCAGTACATCTACGGGAAATACGGCCGCGAGCGCTCGGCGATCGCCGCGGTGGTGGCCACCTACCGAACGCGCAGCGCGATCCGCGACGTGGGCAAGGCGCTGGACATCCCCGAGGCGCTGGTGGACGCCTTCGCCAAGGACCACTTCTGGTTCGACGAGCAGGACCTGCGCGTGCAGAAGCTGTCCGAACTCGCGGGCACGCTGGGCGTGCACGTGGCGGAGAAATCGCTGGCGCTGTGGATGGAACTCACGGAGGAACTGCGCGGTTTTCCGCGCCACCTGAGCCAGCACGTGGGCGGCTTCGTGCTCACGCAGGGCAAGCTCACGCGCCTGGTGCCGGTGGAGAACGCGGCGATGAAGGACCGCTCGGTGATCCAGTGGGACAAGGACGACCTGGACGAGATGGGCCTGCTGAAGGTGGACGTGCTGGCGCTGGGCATGCTCACCGCCATCCGGCGCTGCCTGGCTTTCGTGGCGCAGCGCCGCGGCCATCCCTTCGAACTCGCCGACATCCCCGACAAGGACGCGGCCACCTACGACATGATCTGCCGCGCCGACACCGTGGGCGTGTTCCAGATCGAGAGCCGCGCGCAGATGTCCATGCTGCCGCGCCTGAAGCCGCGCGAGTTCTACGACCTGGTGATCGAGGTGGCGATCGTGCGGCCGGGGCCCATCCAGGGCGGCATGATCCACCCCTACCTGAAGGCGCGCGAGCGCAAGCTGCGGGGCGAGCCGGTTCATTACGAGAGCAAGGCGCTCGAAGGCGCGCTGGAGCGCACGCTGGGCGTGCCGATCTTCCAGGAGCAGGTGATGCAGATCGCGATGGTGGCCGCCGGCTTCAGCGCCGCCAAGGCCGACCAGCTGCGCCGCTCGATGGCGGCGTGGAAGCGCTCGGGCGGCGTGCACCGCTTCGAGAAGGACCTGATCGAAGGCATGCTCGCCAACGGCTACCGCGAGGAATTCGCGCGCGCGATCTTCCAGCAGATCCTGGGCTTCGGCGAATACGGCTTCCCGGAAAGCCACGCCTACAGCTTCGCGCTGCTGGCCTACGACAGCAGCTGGCTCAAGTGCCACGAGCCGGAGGCCTTCCTCGCCGCGATGCTCAACTCGCAGCCGATGGGTTTCTATGCGCCTGCGCAGCTGATGCAGGACGCGCAGCGGCATGGGGTGGTGGTGCTGCCGGCGGACGTGGGGTTCTCGGATTGGGATTGCACGCTGGAGAGTGCGCCCAACCTTGTCATCCCGGGCTCGACCCGGGATCCAGGCGGCGGTGGATCAGGCGCCGCATGGATTGCGGGTCGCGCCCGCAATGACAAGAAGCCAGAATTGGGGTCAGATTCCAATTTTTCTTCGCGCCATGACAAGGTGGTGCGGCCTGCAGTCCGCCTGGGCCTGCGCATGGTCAACGGCTTCAGCCAGGCCGGCGGGGAACGCATAGCAGCCGTCCGCGCCGAACGCCCCTTCACCACCGTCGAAGACCTCGCCCTGCGCGCGCAGCTCGATCTCAAGGACCTCAAGGCGCTGGCCGCGGCCGACGCCTTGCAGTCGCTTGCCGGCCATCGCCGCCAGCAGGTGTGGCAGGCCGCCGCGCAGCAGAGGGCGCCGGGCATGCTGCGCGGCGCGCCGGTCGACGAGCAGGCGCTGGACCTGCCGCCCGCGCACGAGGGCGAGGAGATCTTCTTCGACTACACCTCCATGGGCCTCACGCTGCGCCGCCATCCGGTGGCGCTGCTGCGGCCGCGGCTCGCTCGCATGAAGCTGCTCAGCGCGCAGCAGCTGCACGATCTGCCGCACAACCGCAAGGTGGGCGCTTGCGGCATGGTCACCGTGCGACAGCAGCCGCAGACGGCCAACGGCACCATCTTCGTGACGATCGAGGACGAGACCGGTCCGGTCAACGTGATCGTGTGGAAGCACGTGCGCGAGAAGCAGCGCGACGCCTTGCTGCACGCGAAGCTGATGGCCGTGCGCGGCACATGGCAGCGCGACGTGGACAGCGGCGGCCAGGTGCGCCACCTGATCGCCGAGCAGTTGGAAGACCTCACGCCGCTGCTGGGGCGCCTGGGCAGGCAGGGCCCCGGCTCGCGCGATTTCCACTGAGCGCCCGCGCGGGGCTCGTGCCTGTCAGCAGACCAGGTCTTCGATCACGAAGTAGCGATAGCGCTGGCCGTAGGAGATGTGCGTGTCCTTCAGCAGATCCAGCACGTGGTCGGACGTGATCTTCGCGTTGGCGTGCACGATGAGGCTGTGGTGTCCCTGGTGCGCGAGGTCGCGGAAGTGCTTCGCCGTCTCCGACTCGGTGCCCACCGAGGGCAGCAGCACGTCGTCGTCCTCGTCGGTCGCGCCGGTGATCTGCCGCTCGAATTCCTCCGGCGACGCCAGGCACAGGTCGTCTTCCGACACGCCGTCCTTGCGCAGCAGCTCGCAGGCCCGGCGCGCATCGCCTTCCGTCGGGAACATCAGCACGACGTGGCCGGTGGGATAGAAGACGCCGCGCATGTTGGTCATGGCGGATGAGAGGCTGAAAGGCTTCATGGGCGGCTCCTGGTCGAACCTTCGGCCTAGCCAGCATAGGCGTGCGGCCGTGCCGCGCAAGGCCAAGACCCTTGCGGCGCAATGGCGAGTCACTGCCGCGCTGCGTGCTCGGCGGTGGCGCGCGCACCGTCTTGCAACGCCGATCCGGCGGGTGTACAAGAGCGCCGTTGCGCTGCTGCGCACGAGGGAGGCCACATGGACACTCTCCTGAGCTCACGTTCCCGGCCCTGGCGGACGACGTTCGCGCCGCCCGCCTGCCCCGCGCCTTGCCCATCCCACGACACCCGCGCCGCGAAGGCCTAGCCATGGCCATCGCCATCGCACTGATCGCGCTCGCGCTGGGCTCGGTGCTGTTCCATTTCCTGAGCCCGTGGTACTTCACGCCGGTCGCTTCCAACTGGGGAACGATAGACACCACCATCACCATCACCTTCTGGGTGACGGGCATCGTGTTCGTCGCCGTCAGCCTGTTCATGGCGTGGTCGATCCTCCGCTATCGTCACCGCGCCGAAAGCCGCGCCGCCTACGAACCCGAGAACAAGAAGCTCGAGTGGTGGCTGCTGGTCGCCACCGCCGCCGGCGTCGCGGCGATGCTGGCGCCGGGGCTGCTGGTGTGGGCCGACGTGATCCACGTGCCCAAGGACGCGCAGGTGATGGAAGTGATGGCGCAGCAGTGGCACTGGAGCTACCGCCTGCCCGGCAAGGACGGCAAGCTCGGGACGACGCATGCGCGCTTCGTCAGCGATGCCAATCCCTTCGGTCTCAACCCGGCGGACCCGAACGGCCACGACGACCTGCTGCTGAACACGCCGGAAGTGCACGTGCCGCTGGGCCAGCCCGTCAAGCTGCTGCTGCGCTCCAAGGACGTGCTGCACAACTTCGCCGTGGCGCAGCTGCGCGTGAAGATGGACATGGTGCCGGGCCTCGTCACCTATGCGTGGTTCACGCCCACCCGAACCGGTTCCTACGACCTGCTGTGCGAGGAGCTCTGCGGCATCGGCCATTTCGCCATGCGCGGGCGGCTCGTGGTCGACGAGCCCGCGACCTTCCAGGCCTGGCTGGACCGCCAGCAGACCGCGGTGCAGGTGCAAGCGCGCCCGGCTGCCGACGCGGCCGCCGGCAAGGTGGCGTATGCGGTGTGCGCCGCGTGCCACGGCGCCAACGGTGAAGGCAATGTGGCGATGAATGCGCCGCGCCTGAGCGGGCAGGGTGCCTGGTACCTCGAGCGGCAGCTGAAGCTGTTCAAGACCGGCGCGCGGGGCACGCACGACAAGGATGTCTTCGGCAAGATGATGGCGCCCATGGCGGCGACGCTGCCCGACGACGCGGCCATCGCCAACGTCTCCGCCTACATCGCCTCGCTGCCCGAGGTGCCGGTGGCCACGACGATCAAGGGCGACGCGAACAGCGGCCGCAGCCGCTACGCCACCTGTGCGGCCTGCCACGGCGCCGAGGGGCAGGGCATCGCCGCCACCAACGCACCGCGGCTGCAAGGCATGAGCGACTGGTACATGGCCACGCAGCTGAAGAATTTCCGCGACGGCGTGCGCGGCACGCATGCGCAGGACCTCTACGGCGGGCAGATGGCGCTGGTCGGCGGAATGCTGCGCGACGACGCCGCGATCGGCGACATCCTGGCGCACATCAACCAGCTTTCACCTCGGAACGGGGAGCCGCGATGACCACCCACGTTGCCCACGACGAATCCGACTTCGCGTCGCCCGCGGAAGTCGGCGAGGCCGAGCTCTACCACCCGAAGACCTTCATCGGCAAGTACGTCTGGAGCCAGGACGCGAAGGTGATCGCCATCCAGTACGGCCTCACGGCGATGGCGATCGGCCTCGTGGCGCTGGTGTTCTCCTGGCTGATGCGGCTGCAGCTGGGATTTCCCGGCGCCGTGGGCTTCATCGATCCCAGCACCTACCTGCAGTTCGTCAGCATGCACGGGATGATCATGGTGATCTACCTGCTGACGGCGCTGTTCCTCGGCGGCTTCGGCAACTACCTGATCCCGCTGATGGTGGGCGCGCGCGACATGGTGTTCCCCTACGTCAACATGCTCAGCTACTGGCTGTACCTGCTGGCGGTGCTGCTGCTGGTGGCCAGCCTGTTCGTGCCGGGCGGGC
Source organism: Pseudomonadota bacterium (assembly GCA_023438115.1). Lineage (GTDB taxonomy): Bacteria > Pseudomonadota > Gammaproteobacteria > Burkholderiales > Burkholderiaceae_C > Ramlibacter. The sequence goes on from JAEZEB010000080.1 coordinate 11,606, forward strand.
CCACGGGCGCGGGCTGGACACTCTATCCGCCGCAGGCGATCCTGGACGGCACGCCCGGCGCGAGCTGGGGGATCATCCTGATGCTCGTGTCGCTGGGCGTCTTCGTCATCGGCTTCACCATGGGCGGCCTGAACTACGTGGTGACGGTGCTGCAGGCGCGCACGCGCGGCATGACCATGATGCGGCTGCCGCTGACGGTGTGGGGCATCTTCATGGCCACCATCCTGGCGCTGCTCGCGTTCCCGGCGCTGTTCGTCAGCGCGCTCATGATGCTGCTGGACCAGACGCTGGGCACCAGCTTCTTCATGCCGGCGCTGGTCTCCAAGGGCCAGCAGCTCGATTACACCGGCGGCAACCCGCTGCTGTTCCAGCACCTGTTCTGGTTCTTCGGCCATCCGGAGGTGTACATCGTGGCACTGCCGGCCTTCGGCATCGTCTCGGACCTGATCTCCACCCATGCGCGCAAGAACATCTTCGGCTACCGGATGATGGTGTGGGCCATCCTGATCATCGGCGGCCTCAGCTTCATCGTGTGGGCGCACCACATGTACGTGAGCGGCATGAACCCGTACTTCGGCTTCTTCTTCGCCACGACCACGCTGGTGATCGCGGTGCCCACCGCCATCAAGGTCTACAACTGGGTGCTCACGCTGTGGAAGGGCAACATCCACCTGAACGTGCCCATGCTGTTCGCGATCGCGTTCATCTTCACCTTCGTCAACGGCGGGCTGACGGGCCTGTTCCTCGGCAACGTGGTGGTCGACCTGCCGCTGTCGGACACGATGTTCGTCGTGGCGCACTTCCACATGGTGATGGGCATCGCGCCGGTGCTGGTGGTGTTCGGCGCCATCTACCACTGGTATCCCAAGATGACCGGCCGCATGCTGGACGACACGCTCGGCAAGCTGCATTTCTGGGTGACCTTCATCGGAACCTACGCGATCTTCTATCCCATGCACTACCTGGGCTTCATGGGGATCCCTCGCCGCTATTACGCGATCGGCGGCACGACCTTCATCCCGGATTCGGCGCACCTGCTCAATGCCTGGATCTCCATCGCGGCCTTCGTGGTGGGGGCGGCGCAGATCGTCTTCCTCTACAACCTGGCCGCGAGCTACTTCCGCGGCCGGCCCGCCGGCCCCAATCCCTGGAACGCCACGACGCTGGAGTGGCAGACGCTGCACACGCCGCCCACGCACGGCAACTTCGGCAAGGAGCTGCCGGTGGTGTACCGCTGGGCCTACGACTACGGCGTGCCGGGACTGAAGACCGACTACATCCCGCAGAACGTGCCGCCGGCGGAAGTCGCGGCCGAAGCCTGGACGAAGCCCGCGCGGCCGGCCGGAGCGTAGCGCCATGACCATCGGGCTCGTCTTCCTCACCGGCCTCATGGCCGTGATCGTGGTGTGGCTGATGCGCCAGACCATCCATGTGCAGCCCTGGCAGGCGCACGCCGTCGCTGCCGAGATCCGCGTGGGCGCGGGCGAGCGTCCGGCCGCGAAGACGGCGCTGTGGGTCTTCCTTGCCGTGGCGACTTCGCTGTTCGTTCTGTTCGTGAGCGCGTGGGCGATGCGCCTGGGCCTGGCGGACTGGGCGCCGCTGCCGCGTCCGCGCCTGCTGGTGCTCAATACCGCGCTGCTGGTGGGTGCGAGCCTCGCGATGCAGTGGACGGTGCTGGCCGCGCGCCGTGGCGAGCGCGGCAGGGTGCGTCGCGGACTCGTCGCGGCCGGAGCGCTCACCTTCGGCTTCCTCGCCGGCCAGCTGGTGGTGTGGTCGCAGCTGCACGCCGCCGGCTACTTCGCCTGGACCAGCGCCGCCAGCGCCTTCTTCTACCTGTTCACCGCCGTTCATGGCGTGCACGTGCTGGGTGGCCTGGTGGCCTGGGCACGCGCGGCGGTGCGCGAATGGCGCGGCGTGGATGCCACGCGTTCGCTGCTGGGCGTCGAGCTGTGCGCGACCTACTGGCACTACCTGCTGGCGGTGTGGGTGGTGCTCTACGTGCTGCTCGTGTGGGAAGGCGTCGGGCTGGCGATCTGTTCGTCGGTGCCGCTCTGAGGACGAAAGGAGCCACCCATGGCCATCACGCACGAAGCAGGCCGCGTTACCGGCCCGGCCCCCGCCGGCACGCTGCGCACGCCCGGCGCCTGGGAGCAGGTGGTCGCCGACGTCGCTTCGGACCAGCGCGCCTTCAAGGGCGTGCCCTGGGGCAAGCCGATGATGTGGATCTTCCTGCTGAGCGACACCTTCATCTTCGGCAGCTTCCTCATCTCGTACATGACGGTGCGCATGTCCACGCCCGTGCCCTGGCCCAATCCCAGCGAGGTGTTCGCGTTGACGATGTTCGGGCGCAGCGTCCCGCTGCTGCTGATCGCAATCATGACCTTCGTGCTGATCAGCAGCAGCGGCACCATGGCCCTGGCCGTCAACTACGGCTACCGGCGCGACCGCAAGACGACTTTCTACCTGCTGCTGGTGACGGCGGCGCTGGGCGCGACCTTCGTGGGCATGCAGGCCTTCGAGTGGTCGAAGCTGATCGCCGAGGGCGTGCGGCCCTGGAGCAATCCCTGGGGCGCGGCGCAGTTCGGATCGTCCTTCTTCATGATCACGGGCTTCCACGGCACGCACGTGACGATCGGCGTGATCTTCCTGCTGATCGTGGCGATGAAGGTGTGGCGCGGCGACCTCGACCACGAGCGGCCGGGCTTCCTCACCGGCCGCAAGGGCAACTACGAGATCGTGGAGATCATGGGCCTGTACTGGCACTTCGTGGACCTCGTGTGGGTCTTCATCTTCGCGTTCTTCTATCTCTGGTAGGAGGCAGCCATGGACCACGCCGACCACGCGCACGGAACGCAACCCGCCTCCCACGACAAGGGGCAGCAGCACCCGCTGGGCGTCTACTTCAAGATCTGGGGCCTGCTGTTCGTGCTGAGCGCGGCCTCGTACGCCGTGGACTACTACCAGCTGCAGGGCCTGCTGCGCTGGTCGCTGATCATCATCTTCATGCTGCTGAAGGCAGGGCTGATCGTCGCGGTCTTCATGCACATGATGTGGGAGCGGCTCGCGCTGATCTACGCCATCCTCGTGCCGCCGCTGCTGCTGGTCACGCTGGTGGGCATAGGCGCGCTGGAGGCCGACTACACGCTGGGCGCGCGCAACGCCTTCTTCGCGCCCGAGGCCACGCAACCCGCGCCGCCCAGGCACTAGGGCGCCCATGGACCGGCGCGTCTACTGGCTGCTGCCCGACGCGGCGAGCGCGCGGGCGACGATGGACGACCTGCTGCGTGCCGGCCTGCCGCTGCGCCGCATGCACTTCGTGGCGCGCGACGAAACCGATCTCGCCGGCCTGCATGCGGCCAACGTGTTGCAGACCTCGGAGGTCGTGCGCTCGGCCG
>JAEZEB010000106.1 GCA_023438115.1 Pseudomonadota bacterium
AGGGCGATCTCCACGTCGCGCAGCGGCACGCGCGTGCGCGCATCCGCGCCGGCCTGCGGCAGCGCCGCCAAGCGCAGGCCGGACCACAGCGCCAGCTCCACGGGCGCGGGCTCGCCGGCACGGGCGAGATCGAACAAGGGCTCCCAGGGCTGCGCGAAGAGTTCGCTGCAATGCACCGGCTGGGCCGCCTGCTGCGCCATCGCGGGCACCATCTGCCGCGCGGCTGCGTTGCTGCCGGTGACCCAGCCTTCGTCGTCCAGGCCCACGAGGCCGTCGTCGTCATCGCCCAGGCGGCCGCCCGGCCAGTTCAGGCGCAGCACGATGCGGTGCGCACGCGCGAGCGTCAGCGCATTCTCGATGCTGCGCGCCGACTGTGCGACCAGGTGCTTGAGCTCGGGCCGCTCGGGCGCGTCGATACCGGTGAGGTCCAGCATGCCCACGCACTCGCCGTCGGGGCCGAAGAGGGGCGCGCCCGCGCAGCTGTAGCAGCCCGTGTCCTGGAAGAAGTGCTCGCCGCGGTGCAGCCACACCGGCTGCAGTTCGGTGAGCGCGGCGCCGATGGCGGTGGTGCCCACGCTGCGCTCGGACAGGTCCACGCCGATGCGCGTGATCAGCGCGGCACGCTTGTCGCCGCGGTCGATGGGCCCGTGCGCGTCGACCACCACGCCGTCCTGGTTGGTGAGGATCGCGAAGTAGCGCGTGCTCGCGATCGCGCGGCCGAGCTGCTCCAGCACCGGGCGCGCCGCGCTCACCAGCGCATGGTTGGCTTCCTCCACGCGCCGCAGCTGCTCGCGCGGCAGCACGTCGAAGGCCACCGGGTCCTGCGGCCGCAGGCCGCCGTCGAGGCAGCGCCGCCACGAGCGCGTGATCCACGCGCCTTCGTACCAGCCATGGATGAGCAGGTCCGTCGTGGACCCGCCTTCGTCCATCACGGTCCGGCGCGCGTGCGCGATCTGCTGCAGGCGGTCTGGCGCGGCGGGTCCGGGGGCGTGCATGGGGGCGCTCCTTGTCGTCTCGCGCGCATTGTTCCATTTTGAGAATTTCCCGCCAGTGGCCCCGGCTTCCTAGGGTTTCGCCTAGCCATGGGGGCGGGTGCGACTTCAACAATGGCAAGCCCCAGGCCCCCACCCAGGAGACAAGAGCATGCTGGTTTCACTCAAGGTCAACGGGAAGGCGGCGTCGATCGACGTCGCGCCCAACACCCTGCTGGTCACCGCGATCCGCGAACACCTGCGCCTGACCGGCACGCACGTGGGCTGCGACACGGCCCAGTGCGGCGCCTGCACGGTGCTCGTGGACGGGCGGGCCATCAAGTCCTGCAACACGCTCGCGGTGCAGCATCCCGGCGCCGAGATCACCACCATCGAAGGCCTCGCAGCCGCCGACGGCACGCTGCATCCCATGCAGGCGGCCTTCAAGGAGTGCCACGGCCTGCAGTGCGGCTTCTGCACGCCCGGCATGGTGATGAGCGCGGTCGACCTGTGCAAGCGCCACCCCAACGCCGGCGAGGCGCAGATCCGCGAGCAGCTCGAGGGCAACCTGTGCCGCTGCACGGGCTACCAGAACATCGTCAAGGCCGTGCAGCAGGGCATGGCCGCCACCGCCGCCAAGGCCTGAGGAGCGCGACATGGGTGCTTCCGACGCTTTCGCCAAGCTGCCGCATATCGGCGAGTCCGTCCGCCGCAAGGAGGACTACCGCTTCCTCACCGGCAGCGGCCAGTACACGTCCGACATCGACCTGCCCAACCAGCGCCACGCGATCTTCGTGCGCTCGCCGCATGCGCACGCCAACATCCGCCGCATCGACACGAGCCGCGCCACGTCCATGCCGGGCGTGGTGCGCGTGTTCACCGGCCAGGACCTCGCGGGCGTCAACGGGCTGCCCTGCGGCTGGCTGATCACCAGCACCGACGGCACGCCCATGAAGGAGCCGCCGCACCCGGTGCTGGCGCAGGGCAAGGTGCGTTACGTGGGCGACCACGTGGCCATGGTCGTGGCCGACACCGTGGCGCAGGCGCGCGATGCGGCCGAGGCCGTGGAAGTCGAATACGAAGTGCTGCCCGCGGTGGTCGACGTTGCAGAAGCGTCCCGGGGTGCTGCACTGCACGACATCGCGCCCGACAACCGCTGCTACAAGTGGGCGATCGGCGACAAGGCGCAGGTGGACGCGGTGTTCGCGAAGGCCGCGCACATCACGAAGCTCGACCTGCGCAACAACCGCCTGGTGCCCAACGCGCTGGAGCCGCGCGCGGCCATCGGCTCGTACAGCCGCGCGACCGACGAATACACGCTCTACGTCGCCAACCAGAACCCGCACGTCGAGCGCCTGCTGATGACGGCCTTCGTGCTGGGCCTGCCCGAGCACAAGGTGCGCGTGATCGCGCCCGACGTGGGCGGCGGCTTCGGCTCCAAGATCTTCCTGTACGCGGAGGACGTCGCGCTCACCTGGGCATCCAGGCAGCTCAATTGCCCCGTCAAGTGGACCGCCGACCGCAGCGAGGCCTTCCTGTCCGACGCGCACGGCCGCGACCACGTGTCGCACGCCGAGATGGCGATGGACAGCCAGGGCAAGTTCCTGGCGATGCGCGTGCATACCGACGCCAACCTGGGCGCCTATCTCTCCACGTTCTCGACGGCCATCCCGACCATCCTCTACGCGACGCTGCTGGCGGGCCAGTACACGACGCCGCAGATCTACGTGGAGGTGGACGGCTGGTTCACCAACACCGCCCCGGTGGACGCCTACCGCGGCGCCGGCCGGCCCGAGGCGACCTACCTGCTGGAGCGCCTGGTCACCCGCTGCGCCTGGGACATGGGGCTGTCGCAGGACGAGATCCGCGAGCGCAACTTCGTCAGCCAGTTCCCGTACCAGACGCCGGTGGCGCTGCAGTACGACACCGGCGACTACCACGGCGCGCTGTTCAAGGCCAATGCGCTGGCGGACGTGAAGGGCTTCGAGCAGCGCCGCAAGGCCAGCGAGGCGAAGGGCCTCAAGCGCGGCCTGGGCTACAGCAGCTACATCGAGGCCTGCGGCCTGGCGCCATCCAACATCGCGGGCGCGCTCGGCGCGCGCGCGGGCCTGTTCGAGTCCGGCGAGATCCGCGTGCACCCGACGGGCAGCGTCACGGTCTTCACCGGCGCGCACAGCCACGGGCAGGGGCACGAGACCACCTTCGCTCAGGTGGTGGCCGCGCGCCTGGGCATCCCGGTGGAGAACGTCGACGTGGTCCACGGCGACACGGGACGCATCGCGTTCGGCATGGGCACCTACGGCTCGCGCTCCATCAGCGTGGGCGGCGCCGCGATCATGAAGGCGCTGGACAAGATCGAGGCCAAGGCCAGGAAGATCGCCGCGCACCTGATGGAGGCGGGCGACGGCGACGTCGAGTTCAGCAACGGCGAGTTCCGCGTGAAGGGCACCGACAAGACGGTGAGCTTCGGCCAGGTGGCGCTGACGGCCTACGTGCCGCACAACTACCCGCTCGACAAGCTGGAGCCGGGCCTGAACGAGACCGCGTTCTACGACCCGACCAACTTCACCTTCCCGGCCGGCACCCACATCTGCGAGGTGGAGGTCGACCCGCAGACCGGCGTGGTGCGGATCGATCGCTTCACCGCGGTGGACGACTTCGGCACCATCATCAACCCGATGATCGTCGAGGGCCAGGTGCACGGCGGCGTGGTGCAGGGCATCGGCCAGGCGCTGCTGGAGAACTGCGTGTACGACAAGGAGACCGGCCAGCTGCTGACCGGCTCCTTCATGGACTACGCCATGCCGCGCGCGGACGACCTGCCCAACATGACCCTGGACACCGTCTGCACGCCGTGCACGCACAACCCGCTGGGTACCAAGGGCTGCGGCGAGGCCGGCGCGATCGGGTCGCCGCCCGCCGTGATCAACGCGGTGCTCGACGCGCTGAAGGACCTCGGCGTGAAGGACCTCGACATGCCCGCCTCGCCGGGGCGCGTGTGGGAAGCGATCCAGGCCGCGAAGCCCTGAACCCGAAGGAGAGGACACCATGTATCAATTCACCTTCGAACGCCCCGCCTCGCTGGCCGATGCGCAGCGCGCCGCGCAGGCGGGCGGCGCCCGCGTGCTGGCGGGAGGCCAGACGCTGCTGGCCTCCATGAAGCTGCGGCTCGCCAATCCCGAGACGCTCGTCGACCTGGGGGCGATCCCCGAGCTGGCGCTGATCCGCCGCGACGGCAATGCGCTCGTGATCGGTGCGATGGCGCGGCACGCGGACGTCGCGACCAACGCGGACGTGCGCTCGGCCCTACCGGCGCTGGCGGACCTGGCCGGCGGCATCGGCGACCGGCAGGTGCGCGCCATGGGCACCATCGGCGGCTCGGTGGCCAACAACGATCCTTCGGCCTGCTATCCGGCGGGCGTGCTGGCGCTGAACGCCACCGTGCGCACGACGAAGCGAGAGATCGCGGCGGATGACTTCTTCCAGGGCCTGTTCGCCACCGCGCTGGAAGAGGGCGAACTGATCACCGCGGTTCGCTTCCCGCTGGCGAAGCGCGCGGCGTACATCAAGTTCAAGCAACCCGCCTCGCGCTTCGCGCTCATCGGCGTGTGCGTCGCGCAGACCGACGCCGGCGTGCGCGTGGCGGTCACGGGCGGCGGCAACGGCGTGTTCCGGCATGCGGAGCTGGAGCAGGCGCTCGCGAAGAACTTCACGCCCGAGGCTGCGGCCACGGTGAAGATCGATCCGTCCGCATACTCGTCGGACCTGCATGCGAGCGCGGCGTATCGGGCGAACCTGGTGTCGGTGATGACGCAGCGGGCGGTGGCGAAGGCGCTGGGCTGACCCTGAAGCTTGTCATCCCGGCCTCGAGCCGGGATCCACGCGGCGTCCGAAACAGGCGCCGTCGTGGATGCCGGGTCCAGCCCGGCATGACAATGTCCCCATGACCTTCCCGTCCATCGACACCCTCCAGCAAGCCCTCGCCGCCGCCGGCTACTTCGCCGAGCGCCGCCTCGCCACGGCGGTGTACCTGGCGCTGAAGCTGCAGCGGCCGCTGCTGCTCGAGGGCGAGCCGGGCGTGGGCAAGACCGAGCTCGCGAAGGCGCTCGCCGTCGCCCTGCAGCGCGTGCTGCTGCGCCTGCAGTGCTATGACGGCCTGGAGCTGCGCGAGGCGCTCTACGAATGGAACTACGCCGCGCAGCTGCTGCACATGCGCGCGGTGGAAGGCAAGGAAAGCGCCGACCAGGTCGAGCGCGAGGTCTACCAGGACCGCTACCTCGTGCGGCGGCCGCTGCTGCAGGCGCTGCAGGCGCCCGAGCCCGGCGCCGTGCTGCTGATCGACGAGGTGGACCGCGCCGACGAGCCTTTCGAGGCCTTCCTGCTGGAATACCTGGGCGAATACCAGGTGAGCATCCCCGAGATCGGCACGATCCGCGCGCAGGCGACGCCGGTGACCATCCTCACCAGCAACCGCACGCGCGAGCTGAACGACGCCGTCAAGCGCCGCTGCCTCTACCACTGGCTCGACTACCCGGAGCGCGAGCGCGAACTCGCGATCGTGCGCGCCCGCGTGCCCGAGGCGAGCGAGGAGCTCTCGCGCCAGGTCGCGGCCTTCGTCGGCCGGTTGCGCAGCCAGCCTTTCGCCAATGCCTTCCAGCGCGCGCCGGGCATCGCCGAGAGCGTGGAATGGGCCAAGGCGCTCGTGGCGCTGGACACCCTGGCGCTGGATCCGGAAGTGGTGACCGACACCGCCGGCATCCTGTTCAAGCAGCGCGACGACGTCAACGCGCTCACGCGCGAGTTCGCCGCGGAGCTGCTCAAGCCGGAAGCGGAAGCCGCCTGAGCGCATGACGGTCCTGGGCGATGCGCGCAGCGGGAAGTTCGCCGACAACATCGCCGGCTTCGGCCGCGCGCTGCGGCGCGCCGGACTGCGGGTGGACAGCGCAAGGATCGCGCTGGCCCAGGAGGCGGCGCAGCTCGTGGGCGTGCAAGAGCGGGTGGACCTCGGCGCCGCGCTCGAATCCGTGCTCGTGAGCCGCGAGCAGGAGCGCGAAGTCTTCCGCGAGCTGTTCGATGCCTGGTTCCGCGATCCCGACATCGCGCACAAGCTGCTCGCGCAGATGCTGCCTACCGCCCAGGGCCGCGCCGAGCCGGCGAAGCGCCGCCCGCGCGTGAGCGAGGCGCTCGCGCCGCAGAGGCGCTTCGGCGGCGCGGCGCGCCCACCCGACAGCGAGGTGGAGTTCGATGCGGCCATGACCGCCAGCACGCTGGAGCGGCTGAAGCACGCCGACTTCTACGCGCTGTCGGCCAGCGAGTTCCACCTGGTCGAGCGGCTCGCGCGCGACATCGCGCTGCCGGTGCCGCAGGTCGAGATGCGCCGCATGCGTCCCGGCCTGCGCGGCTCGCGCCTGCAC
>JAEZEB010000115.1 GCA_023438115.1 Pseudomonadota bacterium
CGCCCAGCCAGTCGCGGAAGGCCACCGCGCCGGCGGGCGTGAGCTCCAGCGCGCGCGACCGCGGCCGGCGCAGCAGCCAGCCCGATTCCAGGCTGTGCGTGCACAGCAGCGTGCCCAGCCGCCCCGCGAGGTGCATGCGCCGCTCGCCCCAGTCGAGGCAGGGGCGGCAGGCGGGACGCTGCCGGCCCGCAGGTGCAGCGAGCATCTCCGCCGTCACGCCGAGGCCTTGCAGCGCCGCGGCGGCGCGGTCGGTCACGGTCGCGGTTTCCTCCTCGATGAGGACCGCGCGCTCTTCCACCAGGCGGTCGGCGATGGCCACGGCCAGCCGGCCGGCGAGATGGTCGTAGCAGGTGCGGGCGAAGCGCATGGTGGCGTCGCGAGGACCGGTGGCGACCGGGCGCGGCGGCGCGGTTGCGACCGCGAGCTGCATCATGCCTTCCAGCAGGCGCGCCACTTCGGCGGAGGCAAGGCGGTGGTAGCGATGCCGGCCCTGCGCGTTCACGCGCAGCAGCCCGCCGTCGACCAGCTGCGCCAGGTGGCGGCTCGCCGTCGCGGCGCCGACGTGGGCGGCGGCGGCGAGTTCGTTGGCCGTGAGGGCGCGCCCGTCCATCAGCGCCAGCAGCATGTTCGCGCGGGCGGGCTCGCCCACCAGCGCGGCGATGCGGGCGACCTGGTTGGTGTTCATGGCGCCAGTGTGCACCGGCGGCGCGGGAAACGTTTCGTCCGCGGGCGAAACGTCAGGGGCCGCCGTGGCCGCACGATGCGGCCTTCGACATCTTCCGAAAGACGACACCATGCAAGTGACCTGCTTCATCCGCTACCAGATCGATCCCTTCCAGCGCGAAGCCTTCGCGGCCTACGCCCAGGCGTGGGGCCGGATCATTCCCCGCTGCGGCGGCCACCTGATCGGCTACTTCCTGCCGCACGAAGGGACGAACGACGTGGCCTGGGGACTGATCGGCTTCGACAGCCTGGCGGCCTACGAAGCCTATCGCGCGCGGCTGCGCACCGACGAAGAAGGCCGCGCCAACTTCGCGCTGGCGCAGCGGGAGCGCTTCATCCTGCGCGAGGAGCGCACCTTCTGCGCCGGCGTGGCGGGAACGCTGGGCCTGCCCGCTCAGGGCCTGGCCTGACCCAGGAAGTACAGCGCGATGCTGATGATCACGCAGCCGATCGCCACGGCGTAGAGGATCCAGCCCGGGAAGGAACCCGGGTCGTCGCCCACCTTGCCCACCAGCACGCGGGCGGCGACGGCGGCGATGACGGCGAAGATGAGGGGAATGACGAAGGTCGGGATATCGGGCATGGGGAGTTTCTCCTCGTGGTTGGCTCCAGTCTGGTTGTGCCGCGGGCGGGCCCATGTCAGGCAGCTTCCGGCAGGACGGCAGGAGGGCTTCCAGTCCGGCTTCGCGCCCGGCGTTGCGCGGGCACCGCAAGCGCCGACGGAAGGGGACCGGTTCGTGACGGAATCACGCATCGCCTGTCATCCAGCTCATCCGTGGAGCGTTAGAGTCCCACACACATGAGCCGGCGGTGCCCAAGCGCCGCCGGGTTTGGGAGTCTTCTCTTGTCGCCGTCCCTTGCCGCGCGGAGCGCCGCGCCGAGCCCTCGCTTCCACCACGCGCTGCCCTGGCTGGAAGGCTTCGGCCGCCCGATGGCCAAGGTCCTCCTGCTGGCGCTGGTGTTGTCCGCCGCGTCGGCGGCCGCGCCGCTGGCCGTGATGCACCTGGTGGACGCGCTGGGACATGTCGCTTCCGGCCGCGTGCCGCCGGGCGCGGGCCGCGCCATCCTCATCGCGCTGGGCCTCGTGGCCTGCGCCGAGCTCGTGCAGGTCTGGTTGTCGCGCCTGCTGGAAGCCCGCAGCTGGCGCGTGCGGCTGGATCTCGACTTCGCGCTGCGCAGCCGCGTCACCGCGCGCTTGCACCAGTTGCCGCTGTCCTGGCACCAGCAGCACACCGTGGGCGGCATGGTGAGCCGGGTGAATACTTCCGTGCATGGCTTCGTCACCGCCGTCACGGAGCTGGGCTTCAAGGCGCTTCCGGCCGCCTTCTATCTTGCACTGGCGCTGACCGCGCTGGTGCAGCTGGACTGGCGCCTGGCGCTGGCCGTCTGCGTGTTCGCGCCGCTGCCGGCGCTGATCGGCATGGGGGCGGCGCGCGAGCAGACGCAGCGCGATCGCGGGCTGCTCGCCCACTGGACGTCCACCTTCGGCCGCTGGACCGAGGTGCTCGCCGGCATCCGCACGGTGAAGGGCTTCGCGATGGAACGCGCGGAGGAGCGGCGCTTCCTGGATGCCGTCGCCGAGGGCAACGCGCGGCAGACCCTGGGCGCCCGGCGCGACGCGCGCACGGCTTCCTGGCAGGGCCTGTCGGCCGCCGCGGCGCGCCTGTCGGTCGCCGGCATCGGCGCGTGGCTGGTCGTGCGGGGCCACGGCACCGTCGGCACGCTGGTGGCCGCCCTGCAATACGTGGGCGGGCTCTTCGGGCCGATCCAGGGCCTGACCAATGTCTATGCGACCGTGCGGCGCGCACGCGTTTCGATGGAAAGCGTCAGCGGCATCCTGGACGCGCCGGACCCGCTGGCCGATGCGCCGCAGGCGCGCGAGCTCGTGGTGACACGCGGCGCGGTCACCTTCGAGGACGTGAGCTTCCACTATGCCGGCGGGCAGCCGGTGCTGCGCAACATCTCGCTGGCGATCGCGCCCGGCGAGACCGTGGCGCTGGTGGGCCCCAGCGGCTGCGGCAAGACCACGCTGGTGTCGCTGCTGGAGCGCCTGCATGCGCCGACCGGCGGCCGGATCCTGGTGGACGGCACCGACGTGCGCGATTGCACGCAGGCTTCGCTGCGCGGCCAGGTCGGCACGGTGATGCAGGACGTGCACCTGTTCAACGACACGATCCTCGCCAACATCACCTACGGCACTCCCGGCGCCACGCGCGAGCAGGCCGAGGCGGCGGCGCGCGCGGCCAACGCGCACGAGTTCATCGCGCAGCTGCCGGCCGGCTACGACACCATGGTGGGCGAGCGCGGCGCGGGCCTTTCGGGCGGCCAGAAGCAACGCATCGCGATCGCCCGCGCGCTGCTGAAGGACGCGCCCATCCTCGTGCTGGACGAAGCGACCAGTGCCCTCGACAACGAAAGCGAGGCCCTGGTGCAGGCGGCGCTGAAGCGCCTGGCGCAAGGGCGCACGACCCTGGTGGTGGCGCACCGGCTCTCCACCGTGGTGGACGCCGACCGCATCGTGGTGCTGCGCGGCGGCCAGGTGGAGGCGGTGGGCACGCATGCGGAGCTGCTGGCCCAGGGCGGCTACTACGCGCACCTGTTCGCGCGGCATGCACGCAGTGCCCAGGCCGAGGCCAGGCCGGCGCCGCATGCCCGGCACGCGCGCGTCCACCACCGGTAGAAGCCTTGCCGCGGCCGGTGCATGCCGGATTGGGGAGAATCCGGCCATGTCGCACGACCACGACCACGCGCATCACGGCGGGCACGGGCACGGCCACCACGGCCACGACCATGGCCATGCCCACGGGCCGGGCCACCACCATCACCAAGCCGGCGGCAACCTCAAGGTCGCCTTCTTCCTGAACCTGGGCTTCACGATCATCGAGATCCTGGGCGGGCTGTGGACCAACAGCATCGCGATCCTGAGCGACGCCGTGCACGACCTGGGCGACTCGCTGTCGCTGGGCATCGCGTGGTACTTCGAGCGCATGTCGCACAAGGGCGCGACGCCGCGCAACACCTACGGCTACCGGCGCTATTCGCTGCTGGGCGGCCTGATCACGGCGATGGTGCTGGTGCTGGGGCTCGCTTTCATCCTCTGGCACGCGGTGGAGCGCTTGTTCGCGCCCGAGCCGGTGAACGCGACCGGCATGATCGGGCTGGCCGTGCTGGGCGTGCTGTTCAACGGCGCCGCGGTGCTGCGCGTGCGCAAGGGGTCCTCGCTGACCGAGCGCGTGGTGAGCTGGCACCTGCTGGAGGACCTGCTGGGCTGGGTGGCCGTGCTGGTGGGCGCGGCGGTGATGGCCGTGTGGGACCTGCCGATCATCGATCCGCTGCTGTCCATCGGGATCTCGCTCTTCATCCTCTGGAACGTGGTGCGCAACCTGCGCCAGTTCTTCGACGTCTTCCTGCAGCGCACGCCGCCTTCGTTCGACGTCGACGCCTTCGAGCGCGAGGTGCTGCGCATCCCGCAGGTCACCGGCCTGCACCACGTGCACAGCTGGTCGATCGACGGCGAGAAGCACGTGATGACCACCCACCTGGTGATGCGCGCGGCGTCCACGCGCGCCGACGTGGTCGCGGCCAAGCAGCGGGTGCGCGAACTGCTGGACCGCCGGGCCTTCGAGCACGTCACGGTGGACATCGAACTCGAAGGCGAGGACTGCGTGGCCTCCGATCAGCGCGCGTAGAGGCGCGCCGCGCGCTTCGCCCGCTCGCGCAAGGCTTCCCGCAACGCAGGCGGGCCGAGCGCCTCGACCTCCGGGGCGAGCCGCAGCAACTGGCCCGAGGCGTGTTCCACGGATTCGATCGGGATCTCGAGTTCCACCCGGTCCTCCTGCGTGCGCGGCGCGGGCGCTTCGGCCACCGCGCGGGCCAGCGCGGCGTTGATCCGGCGC
>JAEZEB010000253.1 GCA_023438115.1 Pseudomonadota bacterium
CGCTCCGTTCCGCCGCAAGCCGGGATATTGGAGGTCGCGCAGGCATGAGGGATAACATGGCAGTCGACGCGGACGTCCTATCGGCTGGCGTTCGCCAGCCTACTGTCCGCCGGTCACTTCTACGTTAGCCATGACGAAGCACCGCCTTGGGCTCTCCACCGTCGGAATACTCGCTGGCATGTTCGGCCTCGCGTCGGTCGTGGGGGCCTTCCTTTTCGAAGACTTGGATCTCCTCATCCGACTCGGAGGCGCGAGCTTGGGCTTAGTCGTCGTCGCTGGAGGCTGGCTTGTGTTTCGTGAGCGGCGTATGGGTGTGGCGCTGCTCTGGATGGCTGCAGCGATCTATACGCTGGTCAATTTGGTGCCTGCCCTCCAAAAGCACGGTGCTCACGGATTTTCGGCTCTGATGAACATGTTCTATGTGTCTGTGGCGCTGCGAGTTTCCTTGGCAGCGGCTGCACACCTACTATTAGGGGCGCGTCGTGGCTAACAGGTCGTATATGGACTCCTCTCAAACGGCAAGGTTCTGATTGCTGGTCGGCCTGTAGAGAAACGCCTGCGGTCGTATATCCGGCATCGTTGGTGGGCTGCGTGAGCCCGTGCCGTCATGGGTTCCGCGTGGTAGGAAGCAGCGCCAAACGGTCGATCGGCCTGTGACGAGCCGGACTTGTTATCGGCGTCAGCGCTTCCCTGGGGTTCGTCGCCGTTGGCCATGAGGGGCAATCAATCCCAGGCAAGCGAGAGAAGCAATCGTGGTGTCAGATCGCAGCGGCAGCCAGCTTGCAGGCGCGCGCCGGGGCGAATGGCTGCTGAGGGCGTGGCGCCGGCCGCGTCGGTCTTGTTGCGCGACCGGGCCGGCCTGGCGATTGCCGAAGAAGCGCCCGAACTGCGTGCGGGTCCGTTGCGCAGGCGACCGGTGACGGAGCCAGCTACATCCGCGGCAAGGACCACGCAGCCGCTCAATCCACCTTCAAGCCGATGCTCTTGACCACCGGCGCCCAGCGGTCCACCTCGGATTTCAGGAACGCGGTGACGGCCTCGGGACTTTCGCTCGGTACCGGATCGAGCCCCATGACCAGGAAGCGTTCCTTCAATGCGGGCGAGGTCACCGCGCCGTTGAAGGCCGCGTGCAGCTTCTTCAGCACAGGCGCCGGCGTACCGGCAGGTGCCAGCAGGTAGTTGTAGGAGCCCGCGTCGAACGACACGCCCTGCTCGGCGAAGGTCGGGATGCCGGGAGCGTGGGGATGCCTGGCCTTGGCGATGTAGCCCAGGGCCCTGACCTTGCCGCTCTCCACGTGCTTGATGCACGTGCTGACGGTGCAGAAGGCCAGGTCGATGGTGCCGGTCATCACCCCGGTCACGACTTCGGCGCCGGAGCGGTAGGGCACGTGCAGCAGCTTCGTGCCGGTGCCCTGCGCCAGCGACTCGCCGATCAGGTGCAGGAAGGTGCCGTTGCCGGAGGATCCGAAGGTGTACTTGCCCGGCTGCCTCCTCGCATCCACGACGAAGTCGTTGACCGACTTCCAGTTGTACTTGGGCTGCGTCACGAGCATCACGCGGGCATCGGCCACGGTCGCCACACCGGTGAAGTCGTTGACCGTGTCGTAAGGCAGGTTCTTGTACAGCGCCGGCGCGACCGCGTGCCCCATGGCGACGAGCAGGATCGTGTAGCCGTCCGCGGGCGCCTTGGCGGCCCGGGCGGCAGCCAGCGTGCCGCCGGCCCCAGGAATGTTCTCGATGACGATGCTCTGGCCCAGCGCCTTCTCCGCCTGCTCCGCCACGACCCGCGCCGTGTTGTCGCTGATGCTGCCCGCGGAGAAGCCGACGATCATCTTGATCGGCTTGCTGGGATAGTCCTGGGCGTGCGCTGCGGACAGCGCCAGGGTGAATGCGATGGACGCGAGGGCGAATGGCTTGATCTTGTGCATGGGTTTGTCTCCGACCTGAAGTTGTGATGGCTCAGTGCAGGCTCAGCACGAGGGCGTCGCCTTCGCGCGTTGCTGCGGTTTCGTGGTGCCGTGACAGGCGCTGTAGCCGCTCGAGGATGCGATCGGCCTTGCTGCCGTGTGCCAGCAGTGGCCGACCCCGTTCGGCGCGGCGTCCACCGAATCCGAGGTCGATGGGATGCAGTTCCACGCGCGCGAGCTTGCCGCCCTCGAACGCGACCCGTGCCACGCAACCTTCCCAGAACTCGGCTTCGGCCGGGAAGCCGCGCGTGTCCTTGTCGGTGCGCGCATCGAGGAAGTCCGCCGGCGTTGCGTCGTGCCCCAGCCCGAAGCGGCGGTAGGCCTCGGACGGGAACTGCGCCACCGTGTCGTTCTGGAAGACGAAGTTGCCCAGGCTGTAGAAGATCGGCCGGTCGCGATGGATCTCCGTGCCCAGGGTCAGGTGCGGCCCATGGCCGCAGACCACGTCGGCGCCGGCGTCGATGGCGGCGCGGGCGAACTCCACCATGAACCTTCCGGGCTCCGACAGGCCCACGTCGCTATTCGCCGTCCACCGGCCCGCATCGCCGAACTCGTGGTTGTGGAACGAAAACACCAGCCAGTCGCACTGGCGCCGCGCCTCGGCAATCGCCTTGAGGTTGCCGTCGGCATCGAACCTGTTCACCTTCGTGTGGACGGCGGCCCGGTCGCCGCGCTGGAACTGCTGTCCGAACACGGACAGCCGGTCGGCCGACATGGCCCCGAGCTCGCTCGCGCTGTAGAACTGGCGCGCGTGCCGCACCTTCTCCTGGGCCAGGCCCAGCTGCTGGCTCACGCGCACGAGGGCGTCGAACTCCGCGGACTCCAGCTCGTACGTGGTGGAGAAACCCAGGGGGTTGATGCCCGGCCGGCCGATGGCATCGGGGCGCTGATCCGATGCGGCGTTCCAGGGGCGGTAGAAGGACGTCGCCGCCACCAGTCCGATGCGCCCGCACGACGTGTCCAGGTAGGCCGGCGCGCGGGCTTGTGCCAGGTTGCTGCCCGCACCAGCCGCTGCCAGGCCCGCGCGCCGCAGGTGCGCCACCATGGCTTCCACGCCGGTCACGCCGTAGTCGGTGGCATGGTTGTTGGCGATGGACATCAGCTGGAAACCCATCCACTTCAGGTCCTCGAGCAGCGCGGGCGGCGTGGTCATGGGCGTTCCCATGGTGAAGTTGGGATGCCCCTCCTCCGGATGCCGCACCACGGTCTCGAGGTTGGCGATCGCCGCGTCGCTGCCGCGCAGCAGTTGCAGCAATTCCAGGTATTCCGGTTCGACGTACGGCTTGAGCGCGCGCGACGGCATGACGTCGCCGGCGAACACCAGCCGGGCGCTGCGGGTTTGCGATTGGTAAGCCACTTCAGTCCAGCATGGCCTGGCCCAGGCGCGTTTCGTGGACGACCTTGCCCGTGCGCGAAGGGAAGCCGCCCCGCACGCTGCCGCCCTGCAGGTTGCGGTAGATGTAGCCCAGCTGCGGGTTCAGCGGACGGCTGTTGGGAACCGACAGCCACATGCGCAACAGGTGGCGCTTGCGATCCGGCTCGTCGTAGTCCTCGAAGTCGGTGCGCGCGTGCAGCGTCACATGGTTGTTCAGCAGTTGCATGTCGCCCGGTTCGAACATCATGGAGTAGCTCAGTTCCGGGCTGTTCGACAGGGTGTCGAACAGCTCCAGCGCCTCCTGCTGTTGCTGCGTGATGCGCGGGGCGTCCTCGTAACGCTGCGCCGACTTGATGTGCGTGCTGACATAGCGACAGGAGAACTTGCCGCGCCAGCAAGTGAAGATCGGCTGCGGGTACCAGGGATCCGCGCCCGAAGGTTCCTGTCCCTGCCAGCTCCAGGCGAACGGCTGGTACATGACTTCCAGGAGATCCGGCCTGAGGCGCAGCATCTCGTTGTGCACCGCCACCGAGCTGGCCAGGCGGCTGGCACCGCCGCTCTTGGCCGTGCGCAGCACGAACAGGCCGACCACGTCGCAGGAGTCGGTATGGCAGTTCAGCTTGCGGTTCGTCGTGTAGCCGCGTCCCTTCGGGCCATCGAGGTCCGTGTTCAGGTTTCGCACGTCGCCCAGCACGTCGCCGTTCATGCTCTGGGAGACGGGCGTCCCCAGGTGCAGCCCGAACGCCCAGTACATCAGGCGCAGTTCGTCCTTGCTGTAGCGGGTGACGTCGATGCCGCGGTAAAGCTGCATGCCGATGCCGTTTTCCAGCTGTTCACGACCCCGCGCGAACAGCTGCGAAACCGTCGGCAGCGGAAAATCATCGGCGACCAGCGTGGGCAGGGTCGCGCCCTTGGCCAGCGCATGCCGCAGGCCCGCATCGATCTCGGCTTGTTCGCCGGGCGTGAAGCGATGGATCCAGCAGTCGTCCGCGGTGACGTCGGCGGCCTTCCAGTTGAAGGGACCTTGGATAGGTTGGCGCATGGGGAATACCTCGTTGCGAATTCAGGAAAAAGCCACCGGCTCCGCCAGCACGAAGCTGGCCCCGGCCGCGCTGAGTTGGAGGGAGAGCGTGGAGCAGGCAGGCAGCGCAACCGGGTACTTGTCGCCGGCCGCGGCCATGACGGCCAGCGGCAGCCCGCCGCGTCGCGATTCCAGCGACCAGTCGTCCAGCACGGCCGTCGCCGCGCGGGCAGCGCCCTTGGCCAAGTCGACTGCCGAAGCACCCTGGCGACCTTGTTGCACCTCCGAACGTGCGGATGCGCATTCGGGCAGTTCGATGCTGGTCGATCCGGATCGGCCATAGCTGCCTGCGATGCGCAGCCAGCAGCCCTTGTAGGCCAGGCTGACCTGCACGGCGAAGCGTTCGCCCAGGATGGTGTCGCCTTCGAGCCGCTGCAGCGTGCTGCTGCGGGCAAGATCGGGCGCCAGCCAGACGGCGACTTCCTCGGCGCCCATGGCGCGGCAGTGGCCATCGATGGCGGCCACGATATCGTGGGCGCCGCGGAACGGGCGGGTGGTGACCAGGGCCAAGCCATCGCGGGCCAGTTGCTGCGCGCGCTGCGCCACCGCCGGCGCAGGACCGAAGCCCGCCTCCAGCGGCGCATACCAGGCGTTCGCTTCCCGCACGTCCGCCTGAGGCAGCGCGCGTCGAAGCCCCGCCAGGGCAGACTGCGGGAGGTCAGGCAGCCCGGCTACCGCGACCGCACCGCCCAGCCCCTGGCTAGACAGCCAACCGCCGGCCGTCCCGCCGACGTCCGGGCCCACCACCACCTCGTCGACGCAGGACGCGCTGCGGATCCACTGCACGGTGCGGCCGGTGGTTGCCATGGTGAGCATCGTCCGGCCCCCGGCGGTGACCGCCAACATGGCCTGGCTCCAGAACGGCACGAAATGCGTCAGTGCGCAGACCTGCGCCGGCCGCGTGAAGCTCGCGTACAGCAGCAGGGCCTCGGCGCCGTTCGCCCTGCAGGCGGCCGCCACTTGCGCCACGCGGCCGCGCAGGAACTCCTCGGGCACTTCCTGCGGCAGCCACTCCATCCATCCTCTTCGCATCGCTCGGCTCCCTTAGACGGTGAACAGGCGCCGCGGCGTCTGCGTCAGCACTTCGTTGCCCCCCTCGCGCAGCACGACCGCGTCGCCCAGCACCAGGTAGCCGGAAGCCGGGTGGTAACCGTTGGGGTGAACGATCACGGTCATGTCCGCTTCCAGCGTGGTGGAGTCGTCTTCCAGCACGGCGGGCCCGCTGTCCACGTACAGCCCCAGCCCGTGGCCACGCACCCGCGTGTACTCGCTGGTGATGTACCTGGCGAGTCCGTGCGCGCGGAAGACATCGTTCTGCACCTTGGCCAGCTGGCCCGCCGTGACCCCTGGCCGCACGAAGTCCATGCCGGCCTCCAGTGCCTCCAGGTGCACGTCGAACGCCTGCTGTTGTTCCGGCGAAGCGGGCCCTACCACCAGGGTCCGGCAGATCTGCGCGTAGTAGCCGTCCACGCAAGGCGTGAGTTCGGTGGTGACGAGGTCGCCCCGGCGCAGGCGTCGCGCGCTGGGCGGATGCATCGCCCGTACCTCCTGCCCACCCGACGCCATGATCATGAAGTTGTCGGGGCAACCGCGGCTCCTGAAGAAAGCCTCCAGTTCGCCGATGATTTCGTACTCGGCCCGCCCCTCGCGCGCGGCGTGCCGGAACACCTCGTAGCCTTCGTCGGCCAGCATGGCCGCGCGGCGTACCGCAGCGATCTCGCCTTCCAGCTTCACCATGAGCAGTTGTTGGAAGGCGGCCGTGAAGTCGGTGGAGCCCGCCAGCGCGGGGGCGATCCCCGCCGGCACGTAGGCGGCGGGCGCATGGCCCAGCCCCGCGCCGGCGGCGGCGATCGCGGCCTGCGCCTCGGCGTGGAAATCGCGCGCCCACTGCACCTGCAGGCCCTTCATCTCGGCGCGGGCCCGCGCTGCCTCGGAGCGCACTTCCAGCAGCAGGCGGGTGCCGTTCGCGTCCAGGATGGCGAGCGCGTGTCCTTCGAGGGAGGCGAAGTCGCACGCGTACCGCAGGTAGTCGCACGTCCAGGCGTTGCCGTACACCACCAGGGTACGGATGCCGGCGGCCTCGCAGGCCTGCCAAAGTCGCTGCCGCCGCTGCGCGGCCAGGCTGGTGTTCAATGCTGTCTCCTCTCGCCCTTTCGCAGGGGGCGCGATCCGGTCGGCGGAGTATGATCAGCCCGCCATTGCCCCGTCCAATGGAATAATCGGATGGGGTTATCGGCCGCGCCTATACGTACTGCCGGACATGCACCTTCCCGGACTCGATCGATTCCTCGCCGTGGTGCAGGCGGGCAGCCTCAACAAGGCCGCCGAACTTCTGCACATCTCCCAACCTGCGCTGACCAAGAGCATCCAGACCCTCGAGGAGCGCGTGGGCGTGGAACTGTTCGTGCGCGAGGCGCGCGGCGTCTCGCTGACGACCTACGGCAAGGCCGTCCTGCTGCGCGCCCGCCTGATCGATGCCGAGATGCGCAAGATCGGTGAAGACATCGAAGCCTTGCAGGAGCTGACATCGGGCAGCGTCAACGTCGGCGCGCCGCCCGGACCGGGCTTCCACACCAGCATCCTGCCGGCCGTCACGCTGCGCCTGATCGGCGGCGATCGCAAGCTGTCCGTGCACTATTCCATGGGAACGCGCGAACAGCTGCTGCCGGCGCTGCGCGAGGGCGGGCTGGATTTCGTGATCGGCGTGATCGTGGAAGACGACAGCACCGCGGACCTGGTCCAGGTTCCCCTCTTCGAGGACCGCAACTGCGTCGTGGTGCGCGGCGGGCACGTCCTGCTGCAGCGACAGCCGGCCGACATCGTCGACCTGCTGGCTTATCCGTGGTTCGTGATGACGGAAAGCGTCCCGCTGGAAGCCGCACTGCGCGCGCAGGGCCGCGCGCGTGGGCTGCTGCCGGCCAGGAGCATCGTCCATTCGGATTCCTCGCAGCTGCTCAAGTCCGCCGTGCTGGCCAGCGACGGCATCGGCTTGACGCGGTACGACGTGAGCCGCGCGGACATACGCTCCGAGCTGTTGCGGGAGGTCCGGCTCGACTTCAGCCCTGAAGCGCTGGGCAAGCACACCATGGGCCTGATCTATCGCAAGCAGTCCGAGCTTTCGGCTGCAAGCCGCCAGCTGATCCAGGAAATCCAGGCGGAGTGCACCCGCCACGCCTGAGCGTGGTGCCTGCCGCCGGCCGGTCGACTCTGATCTGCCGGGTCGTCACCAGCGAGCCGGCCCAGGCCGGGCCGGTGTGGACGGCGGTGTTCTCGAATACCTGCGGGAACGTGCTGCAGTTGCACCAGGCAACTCGAGCGCAGCGCCGAGCGCCTGGCGCTGGCGGCACCGAGACCGGTTGCCCGCGATCCCGCTCCACGGGATAACCTCGCCCTTTTGCGAGACACCCACCATGAGCGAGACCAGCCACGACACTCCCCTCACCGCCGGCATGCTCCAGGAAGCGATGGATGGCTGCGGCCAGGCTGTCGGCTTCGCGATGGCCGGGGCGCTGAACACCGCCGGCACGGACCGCAGGCACATCCTCACCATCGCCGAGAGCCTGCAGACGCTGGCCGGCGATGGCCGCTTTCCCGGTGCGGCGGGCCATTGCATGGGCGGCATCGTCCAGGGCATGCAGTCCTTCCTGATCGCGGGCGAGAAGGAGCAGGGCGCGCCGCTGCTGTAGCGCGGGCCTTGGACGGAGGCCCGCCCCCGGGCCATCCAGGTAAGCTGTACCCTGCCGGGCCGTGGTCCGGCCGCCGGCGGCGCCGGCGATCGACGCCCCCGGGCGCGTGGAACCGGGAACAAGGTGGCTTCGCGTGAACAACAACAATCCATCCCGCATTGCTTCCGCTGCCGGCTGGCCCTGGACCGAGGGCGAGATGGCGCAGCGCATCCGCAACCATCCCTGGCACGCCACGCCGCTGGGCCCCGTCGAGGGCTGGCATCCGCGGCTGCGCGCGGCCGTCGACATGCTGCTGCCCGCCCGCACGCAGATCGTGCTGTTCTGGGGCTCCGAGCTGATCGCGCTCTACAACGATGCGTATGCCGAGGCCCTGGGGGACAAGCACCCGCATGCGCTGGGCAGCACCGCCGCCCAGATCTGGCCCGAGCTCTGGGAAGACCTGCATCCCCTGCTGCAGGGCGTGCTCGACACGGGCCGCACGCTCGCGGCCACGGACCGCTCGTTCCAGCTCGACCGCCACGGCTACATGGAGACGGCGTACTTCGACCTCTCCTACTCGCCGGTGCACGACGAGCAGGGCCGCACGCTGGGCATCCTGTGCATCGTCAGCGAGACGACGCAGCGCGTGCTGGCCGCCCGCAAACTCCACGAGAGCGAGGCGCGGCTGCGCGAAGCCTCCGAGCGCATCGCGCTGGCACTGAACACAGGCACCGTGCTGGGCACCTGGGTGTGGGACGTGCGGGCCGACAGCTTCACGGCCGACGAACGTTTCGCCCGCACCTTCGCGATCGACCCGGCGGACTTGCAGAAGGGCATGCGCCTGCAGGACGTGAAGCAGTCCATCCATCCCGAGGACATCGCGCGCGTCAACAGCCTGGTGGCGGAAGCCATGCGCAAGGGCGGGCGCTATTGCGCCGAGTACCGGGTGGCGCGCAGCGACGGCGGCTGGCGCTGGATCGAAGCGAACGGGCACGTGGAGCACGACGAGGCCGGCGAGCCCACGCGCTTTCCCGGCGTGGTGCTCGACATCGAGCGGCGCCGCGCGGCCGAACTGACCATGCGCCGCAGCGAGGCGCGCTTCCGTGCGCTGGCGCAGGCGCTGCCCACGCCGGTGTGGACGGCGCGTCCCGACGGCGGCGTGGACTGGGTGAACCAGCGCATGCTGGAATACACGGGCCAGCGCGCGGGCAAGCTGCTGGACGAAGGCTGGATCACGCCCATCCACCCGGACGACCTGTCGGAAGTGGTCGCGCGCTGGCGGTCCGCCGTCGCCGCGCGGGCGGACTTCAGCGCGGAGTTCCGCTTCCGCCGCCACGACGGCGCCTGGCGCTGGCACCTCGCGCGCGCGGTCTGCGCGGTGGGCTCGGACGACGAGCGCTGGGTGGCCACGATGATGGACATCGAGGACCAGAAGGCCTCGCAAGCCGTGCTCGCGGAGATGAACAGCGGGCTCGAGCAGCGCGTGCAGGAACGCACGCGCGAGCTGCGCGAAGCGCTCGATC
Source organism: Pseudomonadota bacterium (assembly GCA_023438115.1). Lineage (GTDB taxonomy): Bacteria > Pseudomonadota > Gammaproteobacteria > Burkholderiales > Burkholderiaceae_C > Ramlibacter. The sequence goes on from JAEZEB010000253.1 coordinate 9,612, forward strand.
GCCTGTCCGCCGCGCGCAAGGACAGCCTGGCGCCGGAATGAGGCCCGGCCGGATCAGGCCTTGCCTCACTCGGTCACGCGGCTTCAGCGATAGCGCGAATCGTTCGGATAGCGGTCGTACGCGTTGGCGACGCCGTCGCCGTCCTGGTCGTACGACGGCGCCATCGCGTAGCTGCCGCCGGCGTTCCCGTACGGGATCAGGCGGCCGTTCTCCTCCAGGAAGATCGGCTGGCGGTTCGCGCTCAGGTAAACGGTGCGGCCCCAGGCGTCGCGGTAGCTGCCGAACTGGTCCAGCGGCATGCGGCGCCCCGCGGCGTCCACCTGGTAGCGGCGGCCGTAGCTGTCGGTGTAGATGTTGGTGATGGGCACCTCCGCGGCGGGGCGCGGGTCGTAGGGCACGCCGAAGATCTGCGAGATGGTGCTGCCGATGCCGTCGATCAGGGCGGCGTGGGCGCCGCCGCCGAGGGCGAGCGCGCCCGCCGCGAGGGCGGAGAGGATGGACTTCTTCATGAGCTGCTCCTGCGCGGAAGACTCCGCAATGCACCCATTGCATCCGCGCAAGCGCCCCGCGTGCAGCGGTGCGCAGGCCAAGGCCGCGTGCGTGGATTCCTGCCCGGCTGTAGGCGCCGCCATGCTCATCTTTGCGGCCGCAGGCCATGGTCTGCAGTCGACAAGCCGACGCAGTCACGTCAGGAACGCCCCCCATTCCCGGCAGGCGGTCGGCGCGGAGCCACTCGCGACCGGCGGTTGCGAATCGCAGCTTGTCAGGCGCCCTGCTGCCCCTCCAGCATGCGGCCGAAGGCCAGCACCCGCGCGTCGTCGTACTTGCGTCCCACCACCTGCAGGTTGAAGGGCAGGCCTTGCGCATCACGTCCCAGCGGCAGGCTCAGCGCCGGTTGCTGCGTGAGGTTGAACGGGAAGGCGAAGCCCTGGCCGGCGAACCAGTTGCGCGGCTCCGTCTCCGGCTGCGCGGGCAGTACGGGCGCGACGGTCGGCGTGGCGGGCGTGATCAGCAGGTCGATGCCTGCGAATTGCTCCGCGAGCCGGCCCGCGAAGGTGCGCAGCAGCGCGCGGGCGCGCGCCAGCACGGTCGCGTCCTGCACGCTGCCGGCCGTCCACAGCGCGCGCAGCGGCGGGGACAGGGTGGCGCGCTGCGCGAAGCTCCAGTCGGCGAAGGACTCCAGCACGCGCGACTGCCACACGATCCACATCGCCTCGCCCAGCTGCGGCTCCGGCAGCGAAATCTCGCGCAGGGCGTGGCCTTGCGCAGCCAGCGCGGCGACCTGCTCGCGCATTGCCTTTTCGATCGCCGGCTGCACGGAAGTCGTCGGGCCAAGCGAGAGCGTCCAGCCGACGCGCAGCTTTTCGGGGTTCGCGGGTGCCGCGCGCGGATAGAGTGAAGCCGGATCGCGCGCATCGGCCTGCCCCAGCACCGCCATCGCGATCTCGCAATCCGCCACGCTGCGCGCGAGCGGCCCCATGTGCGCGAACTCCGCGAAGGCGCTCTGCGGTGCCACCGGGATCGCCCCGTAGGTGGGCTTGAAGCCGACCACGCCGCAGTACGAAGCGGGAATGCGTATCGAGCCGCCGGCGTCGCTGCCGATGGCCAACGGCCCCCAGCCCGCGGCGACCTGCGCCGCCGCGCCGCTGCTGGAGCCGCCGGGCGAGCGCGCGGGGTCGTGCGGATTGCGCGTGGTGCCCGCGTGCGGGTTGTCGGCCGCGATCGTCCAGCCGAATTCGGTGGTCGTGGTCTTGCCGAACAGCACGGCACCGGCGGCGCGCAGGTGCGCGACCAGCGGCGCGTCGTCCTGCGCGACGGGATCGTTGGCGGAACTGAGCGAACCGCGCCGCGTCGGCCAGCCGGTCACCGGCAGCAGGTCCTTGATGGACACCGGCACGCCATCCAGCGGACCGAGCGCGCGGCCGGCGCGCCAGCGCGCCGCGGCGGCCTGCGCCTGCGCGCGCGCGCCTTCCGCATCGAGATGGCAGAAGGCATTGATGCCGCGCGTGTCGACTGCAATGCGCGCCAGCAGCGCGTCCAGCACGGCGGCGGGATCGTGCTCGCCCCGCGCGTACGCGCCGCCCAGGCCTGCGATGTCCAGCTGCAGGGCGTCGCCCGCCATCAGCGCGCGGCCTTGAAGGTCTCGAACTCGATGTTGGCGAGGACGCCGTCGATCTTGCCGACGCGGCGGATGTACTCGTCCTGCACGATCTCGCCGGTGTCGGCGTCGATGCCGATCTCGCCGCGCGGGCTTTCGAAGCGCTGGCCCTTGAGCGCCTGCAGCAGCGCGGGGCCGTCCGACTTGCCGCCGGTCTTGCGCAGGGCGGCGTACACGGCGGCCATGCCGTCGTAGGCGCCCACGGCCATGATGGTTGGGCGCGCCTTGGCGCCGCGCAGTGCCTGGAAGTCGCGCACGAAGCGTTCGTTCAGCGCGGACTTGTGATGCATCGAGTACGGGTAGACGGTCACCAGGTCCAGGCCGCGGTCGCCGATCGCCTCGATGACCGCCTCGTCCACGATGTCGCCCGTGCCCACCAGCTGCACGCCGGCCTCGGGCAGGCCCTTCTCGCGGTACTCGCGGATGAAGGCCGGGGCGACGTCGCCGCCGTTCACGAAGGCGAACAGCAGGTCGGGCTTGGCATCCTTCACGCGCTGCATGTAGGGCGAGAAGTCCACCGTCATCATGGGCGTGCGCACCGCGCCCACGATCTCGCCGCCGGCCTTCTTGTAGGCCGCGATGAAGGCCGCCTCGGCGTCGTGGCCCGGCGCGTAGTCGGCGACGATCACATACGCCTTCTTCGATCCCTTCTGCGTGGCCCACTGCGCGATGGGCGGCACGACGTCCGGGTAGCTGAAGGAGGTGCGCACCATGTAGGGCGACTTGGTCGTGAGGTTCGCGGCGGCCGCGTTCATCACGATCATGGGCACCTTGGCCTTCGTCGCGATCGGCGCGACGGACAGCGCGTTGGGCGTGAAGCCGAAGCCGGCCAGCACGTGGACCTTGTCGCGCACCACCAGCTCCTGCGCCAGGCGCTTGGCCACCTCGGGGTTGGGGCCGCCGACGTCCTTGATGATCACTTCCACCTTGCGGCCGGCGACGGTGTCGCCGAACTGCTTCTGGTAGACCTGGATGCCGGCCTGCATCTGCTTGCCGAATTCGGCGAAGGGGCCGGACATCTCGGCGACCAGGCCGATGCGCACCACGTCCTGCGCGAAGGCGAAGGGCGTGGCGAGGGCGAGGCCGCCGGCGGCCAGCAGGGCGCGGCGGGTGGCGGAGGGACGACGACGGGTCATGCAGGTTCCGTTGGGATTCGGTTGCAGGGAAGGGCGGAGATCAGGCGGGGACGTCGGCGACGCCCACGCCCAGCAGGCGATCGAGCAGCGCGGGGTCGTCGGCGAGCGCGGCGCTCTCGCCGGCGTGCACCACGGTGCCGCGCTCCAGCACGATGGCCTGGTGCGTCATCTCCAGCGCCAGAACGGGATGCTGTTCGACGACGATGGAGGCCAGGCCGTCCTGTTCGCACAGGCGCCGGATGGAGCGCGCGAGTTCCTCGACGATGATGGGGGCCAGGCCTTCCATCGGTTCGTCCAGGAGCAGCAGCGACGGATTGGTCATGAGCGCGCGGCCGATGGCCAGCATCTGCTGCTCGCCGCCCGAGAGCTGGTTGCCGTAGTTGGCGCGGCGCTCCTGCAGGCGCGGGAACAGCTCGTACACGCGCTGCAGGTTCCATGCGCCGCGGCGGGCGACGACGGTGAGGTTCTCCTCCACCGTGAGCGAAGGGAAGACCTCGCGCTCCTGCGGCACCCAGCCCAGGCCGGCGCGCACGCGCTGGTGCGCGGGCGAGCGCGTGATGTCCTGGCCGCGCCAGCGGATCGCGCCGCCCATCACGCGCGTGTTGCCCATCAGCGTTTCCAGCAGCGTGGTCTTGCCCACGCCGTTACGTCCCAGGATCGCGAGGCTGCGGCCCTGTTCCAGCGAGAACGCGAGCTTGTCCAGCACCACCGCGTTGCCGTAGCCGGCGGTGACCTGGTCGAAGGCGAGGAGTTCAGGCATGCACGGCTCCCGCGTGGGCCGCGTGCTTGCTGCCCAGGTAGACCTCGCGCACGCGCGGGTCGCTGCCGATCTCGGCCGGCGTGCCTTCGGTGAGGATGCGGCCGGCCACCAGGACGGAGATGCGGCGCGAGAAGCGGAAGACGAGGTTCATGTCGTGTTCGATGAACAGCACGCTGATGTCGGAAGGCAGTTCGGCGATCACCTCGAAGAGTTCGCCGCTCTCGTCCTCGGGCACGCCCGCGGCCGGTTCGTCCAGCAGCAGGATGCGGGGCTTGGCCGCGAGTGCGAGGGCGATCTCCAGCAGGCGCTGCTTGCCGTAGGCGAGTTCGGCCACCGGCACGTTGGCGAGGTCGTCCAGGCGCAGCCGCGCGAGCAGCGCGTGCGCCTCGTCGAAGGCCCAGGTGCAGCGCTTGAGCGGCCGCCACCAGGCGGCGCCCAGGCCTTCGCGCTCGCTGATGGCGAGCACCACCGAGAGCAGCGGCGTGAGGCTGGGGAAGAGCGTGTTGATCTGGAAGGTGCGCGCCAGGCCCATGCGCGCGCGCTTGTCGGCCGACAGCGCGGTGATGTCCTGGCCGCCCATGTGGATGCGTCCGGCCGTGGGGCGGTACACGCCCGTGAGCAGGTTGATCAGCGTGGTCTTGCCCGCGCCGTTGGGCCCGATCAGCGCCTGGCGCGCGCCGGGCTCGAGCGAGAGGTTGACGTCGGCGACGGCGTGGAAGGCGCCGAAGCTGATGCCGAGGCCCTGCGTCTGGAGTGCGTGCTTGCCGTTCACCGGACGTGCTCCTGCGTGCGGATGCGGCGCGCCAGCGCGCCCATGATGCCGCCGCGGCCCAGCATGACGGCGGCGATGAGGAAGATGCCCAGCCAGAACATCCAGTACTGCGGGTTCATGTCGGCGAACCAGTCGTGCACCAGCATGTAGACGATCGCGCCGACCAGGCCGCCGTACAGGCGTCCGGTGCCGCCCAGCACCAGGATGATCAGCACCTCGGCGGAGCGCGTGAAGCCGATGGACTCGATGCCCACGAACTGCGTGGTCTGCGCCATCAGCGCACCGGCCACGCCGGCCAGCGCCGCGGAGATCGCATACGCCATGCGCAGGCGCGCTTCGACCGGCGAACCGATGGCCAGCATGCGCTTGCGGCTGTCGTGGATGCCGCGCAGGGCCAGGCCGAAGGGCGAGCGCAGCACCAGCCGCGCCAGCAGGAACATCGCCAGCACCACCACGAAGGCGTACACGAAGGCCGTCTTGCCGTACAGGTCCCACTCGAACATGCCCAGCAGCGGATTCACCACCATGCCTTGCAGGCCGTCGGTGCCGCCCGTGATGCCGGAGAGGCGGTTGGCGAGTTCGGCCAGCAGCACGCACACGCCGATGGTGATCATCAGCCGCGTGAGGTCCGCGCCGCGCACGACGAGATAGCTCAATGCGTAGCCCAGGCCCGCGCAGACGCCCATGGCGACGAACAGGCCGCTGATCGGCTCGCTCCAGCCATGCGTGGTGAGCAGGCCGGCCGCATAGGCGCCGGCGCCGAAGAAGGCGGCATGGCCCACGGTCAGGATGCCGGCGTAGCCCAGGGCCATGTCCAGCGACACCGCGAACAGGCCGAAGATCAGGATCTGGCTCATCAGGGTGAGCTTGTCCGGCAGCAGGAAGAAGCAGCTGGCCAGCGCGACCCAGAAGGCCGCCTCGGCGGCGCGCAGCTGCAGCGGCGACAGCGTGAAGGTGGTTTTCATGCGAGCCCCTTGCGCGGAACGATGCCGTTGGGCCGCAGCAGCAGCATGACGATCATGAACACGTAGACCAGGAAGGCGCCGGCTTGCGGCAGGTAGTACTTGCCGGCGACGTCGACGATGCCGACCAGCAGCGCGGCGACGAAGGGGCCGGTGATGGTGCCGGCGCCGCCGACGCACACCACGATCAGGAAGTACACGAGGTACTTCAAGGGGAAGGACGGCTCCAGCCCCAGCATGCCCAGGCTGAGCGCGCCGCCCAGGCCGGCCAGGCCGCAGCCCAGCGAGAAGGTCAGGAAGAACAGGCGCTGCACGTGGATGCCCGTGCCGGCGGCCACGCGCTGGTTGTCCACCGCCGCGCGCACCATCGCGCCGTAGCGTGTCTTGCCCAGGCCCAGCAGCAGCGCGGCCAGCACCAGGATGCCGGCGGCGATGAGGAACAGGCGGTAGCGCCCCACCTCGAAGCCGCCCAGCGACAGCTGTCCTTCCAGCCAGGGCGGCAGGGAGAACGGCTGCATCGTGGGACCGAAGCCCCAGGTGAAGGCGGCGATGGAGACGAACACCACGCCGATGGACAGCAGCACCTGGTCCAGCGGGTGGGCCTTGTACAGGCGCCGGTAGAAGACGAACTCCAGCACGGCGCCCACCAGGGCCGCGGCCACGAAGGCCGCGGCCAGCGCGGGGAAGAAGCCCAGCCCCAGGCGCCCCATGAGAACGCTCGCGGCGTAGCCGCCCACCATCGCGAACGTGCCGTGCGCGAGGTTGACGAAGTTCATCAGGCCCATCGTGATGGACAGGCCCACGCCGATGAGGAAGAGGAGCATGCCGTAGGCCACTCCGTCGAAGATCACGATTCCCATGAGATTCCGTTCGCTGGCTGCCCCCGCGCGGGCTTACTTGCCTTCCTTGGCCGGGTCCTTGACGCGCTCGAACTGGTCGAACTCGACGTTCACCAGCTGGCCGTTCACGCGCTCGGTCTTGCGGATGTAGACGGTCTGCACGATGTCGCGCGTGACCGGGTCGATCTCCACCGGGCCGCGCGGACTCTCGAACTTCAGGCCCTTGAGCGCTTCCATCACCTTCTCGCCACTGGTGTCGCCCTTCGTCTTGGCGAGCGCCAGTTCGATCGCGGCCAGCGCGTCGTAGGCGGTCACGGCGAAGTAGCTCGGGCGCATGGAGGTGCCGAACTGCGCGGTGAAGTCCTTGACGAACTTCTCGTTCTTGGGCGACTTGTGGGCGTAGGAGTAGTGGTGGCTGGTCACCAGGCCCAGGGCCACGTCACCGGTGGCGTCCAGGTAGCTGTCGTCCGTGGCTTCGCCGGTGGCGTACAGCTTGATGCCGGCCTGGTCCATGCCGCGCTCCTTCCACACCTTCAGGAAGGCCGGCGGCATGACGCCGGAGGGGAAGAAGAAGAACACGGCCTGCGGCTTGGCGTCCTTGATGCGCTGCACGTAGGCGGAGAAGTCCGGGTTGTTCATCGGCGTGCGGACTTCGCCGGTCACCTTGCCGCCGGCGGCGGTGAAGGCCTTCTTGAACGCGGTCTCGGCGTCGACGCCCGAGGCGTAGTCGGCCACCACGGTGTAGGCCTCCTTCACGCCTTCCCTGACCATCCAGCGCGCCATCGGGTCGGTGACCTGCTGCACGGTGAACGACAGGCGCGCCACGTAGGGCGAGCTGGTGGTGATGGCGGAGGAGGCCGCGTTCATCACGATGGCGGGCACCTTGGCCTGCGTGGCGATGGCGCCGACGGCGTAGGCGTTGGGGCTGAAGTCCAGGCCGCTGATGAAGCTGACCTTGTCGCGCACGATCAGCTCCTGCGCCATGCGCTTGGCCGCGTCGGGCGCGGGGCCGCCGGTGTCCTTGCGGACGATCTCCACCGGGCGGCCGGCGATCTTGCCGCCGTGTTCCTTGAGGTACAGCGCGATGCCGGCGTCGAACTGGCGGCCGTAGTCGGCGTACGGGCCCGAGTAGGTGGCGATCATGCCGATGCGCAGGGGCTCGGCGGCCTGCACCGTGGCGACGCTGCCGAAGGCGGCCAGCACGAAGGTGGCCAGGAGGGTTCGCTTGTTCATCATCAGGGAGACTCCGTTGCGTTGTGGTCCGGCGAGCCGGTTCTTAGGGGGATGCGGGAGACAGGACGCTCTTGAGGTCGAACGATTCGTCGGCCAGCTGCGCGGGCTGCGGCTGCACGGCGGCGGCGATCAGCTTGCGGGCGAGCATGTGTTCGGCGGGGCGGTTGACGCTGTGCGCGGCCACCAGCCGCTCGCCGCGCAGGAAGAAGACGCTGAAGCGCCCCGAGGCCATGTCGCCACGCAGCACCGCGTGGTCGCCGGGCTGGGGCAGGCCCGCCATCTGGAACTTGAGCTCGTACTGGTCGCTCCAGAACCAGGGCACCGGCGCGGCCGGCGGCTCGCGTCCCACCAGCACGGTGGCTGCCGCGCGTGCGCCGTCGTTCGCGGCCTGGATGGACTCCAGCCGTGCGCGCGCCGGGCCGCCGGGCATCGTGGGCAGGGCCACGTTGGCGACGTCGCCGATAGCCAGCACGTTCGGCGCGGAAGTGCGGCCCAGTGCGTCGACCAGGATGCCGTTGTCGCAGGCGATGCCGGCGGCCTGCGCCAGTTCGCTGTTGGGGACCACGCCGATGCCGAGCACCACCAGGTCGCAGGGCACGCTGCTGCCGTCGTCCAGTTCCACGCGGTCCACGTGGCCTTTGTCGTCGCCGTGCAGCGCGCGCACGCCGCGGCCGCAGAGTACGGTGACGCCGCGCGCGCGGTGCGCGTCTTCGATGTACGTGGACATCTCCGGCAGGAAGCTGCGCGCGAGCAGGCGCGGCTGGCCTTCGATCACGGTGACCTCGGCTTCGCGCTGGCGCAGCGCCGAAGCGACCTCCAGGCCGATGAAGCCGCCGCCGATCACCACCACGCGCCGCGCCTGGTCGGCCGCGGCGGCGATGCGCAGCGCGTCGTCCAGCGTGCGCAGGCTCAGCACGCCTTGCAGCTCGCCGCCGGGAACGGGCAGCGGGCGGCAGCGCGCGCCGGTGGCGAGCGCGAGCCAGCCGTAGGGCAGGGTGCTGCCGTCTTCCAGCGTCACCGTGCGTGCACCGGCGTCGAGCGCGGTGGCGCGTCGCCCCAGGCGCATCTCGATGCCGTTCTCCACGTAGAAGTCCGCGCCGCGCAGCGCCAGCTTGTCGGCCGTGGTCTTGCCCGTGAGCAGGCCCTTGGACAGCGGCGGCCGCTGGTAGGGCGCATGGAGCTCGTCGCCGACCATGACGATCGGCGCGTCGAATCCCAGTTCGCGCGCGCTCGCCGCGAGCTGCGCGCCCGCGTAGGAGGCACCGATGATGACGAGCGGCTGCGGCGCGGCCATCAGCTCTGGGTCTCCGGCACGCGCACGGTGAGGCCGTCGAGTTCCGCGCTGACGATCAGCTGGCAGCTCAGGCGGCTGCCGGGCAGGCGCTCGGCGGCCACGCCGTCCAGGAGTTCGTTCTCCATGGCGTCGGGCGCCGGCAGGCGATCGACGAATTCGTCGGCGACGTAGACGTGGCAGGTCGCGCAGGAGCAGCAGCCGCCGCATTCCGCGTCGATGCCGCGGATGTTGCCGTGGATGGCGGTCTCCATCACGCTGGCGCCGGCCTTGGCTTCCAGGCTGCGCGTGCTGCCGTCCTTGAGGATGTAGTGGATGGTTGGCATCGTGTTCCCCGCTAGTACATGTCGAAGTACTCGCGGTGCTCCCACTCCGAGACTTCCAGGTTGAAGCGGGCGATCTCCGCTTCCTTGATGAAGGTGTAGTAGTCGACGAAGGACTTGCCCAGCGCCGCGGTGAGCGCCTCGTCCTCGCGCAGGCAGTGCAGCGCGTCGCCCAGCGAGCGCGGCAGCTGCGCGGCCGGCGTCTCGTAGGGCGCGTCCGCGGACGGACCCGGGTCGAGGCGGCGCTCGATGCCGTCCAGGCCCGAGAAGAGCTGCGACGCGAGATAGAGGTAGGGATTGGCCGCCGGCTCGCCCACGCGGTTCTCGATGCGCGTGGCGCTCTGGCCCGCGCCGCCGAGGACGCGCAGCATCGCGCCGCGGTTGTCGCGCGCCCAGATCGCGCGGTCGGGCGCGAGCGAGAACGGACGATAGCGGCGGTAGCCGTTGATCGTCGGGCTGGCAAGAAGCGCGGCGCCGCAGGCATGTTCCTTCAGGCCGGCCAGGTAGTTCAGGCCCAGCGGGCTGAGGTCCGCGCCGGCTTCCGTCGGCATGAACGCGTTGACGCCATCGTCCTTGCGGCGCAGCGACTGGTGCAAATGCCAGCCGCTGGACATCACGTTCGGGATCTTCGGCCGGCACATGAAGGTGGCATGCAGGCCGTTGCGCTGGCAGATCTGCTTGATGGCGCTGCGCAGCAGCACCATGATGTCCGCCGGCAGCACGCCCACCGTGGGGCCGAAGGTCAGCTCGAACTGGCTCGGGCCGAATTCGATCTCCAGCGAGCGCAGCGGCAGGCCCAGGGCGACCAGCTGCGAGCGCAGCAGTTCCATCACGAAGTCCACGCGGTCGTAGCGCAGCTCGGTGAGGTACTGGTGGCCGTGCGACAGCAGCGACACGGAAGGCGGCTGGCCCGGCTGGCCGGAATCGGCCAGCGCCATGCGCGCGTCGTCGAGCTTGAAGACGTGGAACTCCACTTCCAGGCCGGCGACGAAGTCCAGGCCCAGGCCATCGAGCTGGCGCACCGCGCGCTGCAGGATGCTGCGCGTGGCGAAGGGGCACGGGCTGCCGTCCGGCATGTAGGCGTCGCACAGCACCCAGCCGGTGCGCGGCGCCCAGGGCAGCATGCGGAAGGTGGAGGGATCCGCGACGATGGTGAAGTCGGCGCCGCCCTGCAGGCCTTCGACGGCGAAGCCGCCGCCGCTGGAGAACACCGGGAACACCGTCTTGTGCGAGGTGTCCTTGGCCAGCAGCGTGGAGGTGAGGTTCACGCCGGCGCGCAGCGCGTCCTTCGCCTCGGCCGCCACCAGCGTCTTGCCGCGCAGCAGGCCATGCTGGTCGGGCCAGGCGAAGCGGACCACGTCCACGTCGCCGGCATCGAGCCGCCTGGCGAGCTCCTCCGCCTGGCGCTCCTGGTCGGGAGACCAGAGGCCGAATCGGTCGACGAAGGCGCTCATGCGTTCGCGGCCAGGCGGGCGGAGGCCCAGTCGGACTTCCTGCGGCGCTCGAGGTCGGCGTCCTTCCAGTAGGTCACCGCGTCCTTCTGGGCGCTGATGCCGTCGATGGAGGGCGGGCCGGAAAGCGCGCGGGCCTGTTCGGCGTCGATCAGCATCGGCGCTTTCTCGCCGGCGAGCGTGGCCTCGATCGCCTTCACCAGCAGGCGGCGGTAGGCGATGATCCCCTTGTCGGTCGTGCCCAGGTGCTCGCGGGTGCGGTCCTGGATCGGGCCCTGCGACTCCACCGCCCACTGGTCATGCACGTTGATGTCCATGCCCATGCCGGTGTACGTCTCGGTCAGCTGCTCCTGCACGTTGTAGCCGTAGTTGTTGCGCTTGTTCTTGCGCGAGGTGTAGTCGGGCAGCTCGTACAGCTCCAGGCGCTGCTCGCGCATCTGCTTCTTGTCCACCGGGCCGGTGAAGCTGGTGAAGATCGCGTACCAGTAGCAGTGCGTGTCGTCGACCGGCACGTGCCACTGCGAGATGGTCATCTCCGCGCTCATGGGGATCACGAAGGCCTGCGGGAACACCACGTTGGTCACGCGCACGTGCGTGTTGGCCTCCGACAGTTCGCGCAGCGCCGTCAGGCGCAGGCCGTAGTCGGTGGGCTCCACGCTGATCTCGGGACGGTCGTACTCGCGCAGCACCTTGGTGATGGGCATGTCGGAGTCGGCCGAGGCGCCGCGGAACTGCTTGCCGTAGCTCTCGGAGGTGTCCTCGTCCTGGAAGAAGCGGTGCAGGTAGGAGGCGTGGGCGGGGTCGATGCCCACTTCCAGGGCCTGCAGCCAGTTGCACTCGAACAGGCCCTTGAAGGCGAAGACGTGGCTGTCCGGGGCGACGAAGCAGTCGAACTCGGGGAAGGCCGGCGGCTCGCCCTCGCCCACGAACGCGAAGATCACACCGGCCTTCTCCACCACGGGATAGGCGGACTGCTTGATGCGCGTGCACAGCTTGCTGCCCTCGGGCTCGGCCGGCGTTTCCAGGCAGGTGCCCTTCACGTCGAACAGCCAGCCGTGGAAGGGGCAGCGCAGGCCGCCGTTTTCCACGCGGCCGAAGGAGAGGTCCGCGCCGCGGTGCGGGCAGTCGCGGTCCAGCAGGCCCAGCTCGCCCTTTTCGTCGCGGAACAGCACGAAGTGCTGCCCCATCAGCTGCACGGCCTTCACGGGCCGCGGACCGGCCAGCTCGTCGGCCAGGGCGACCGGCTGCCAGTAGCGCCGCAGCAGCTTGCCGGCGGGCGTGCCGGGGCCGACGCGGGTCATGAAATCGTTCTGTTCTTGGCTGATCATGGGTTCTCCATCAGGATTGGCGTTGCATGCAATTGCATGCAGTGTCTGCGATGTCTTTGACGGAGGTCAAGAAAATTTCTGCGGCAGGTCGACTGTACTGCATGAAGAATTCGGGTTAACCCGCGCTTTTGCGCATCAACATGGTGCGTTGGCGCGCGAAATCAGAGCGTGTGGTGCGGCGTTGCCAGGGATGTATGCAGCATCCGTGCCATTGAAACTTTCCTGTGTGCAATCGAGGGCCGCACCTACAATCGCGCCTGCTTATGGACTCCCAACAATCCCGCGTCCTGGTCCAGCTGCGCGACATGATCCTCAAGGGCGAATTCCGCCCCGGCGAGCGCCTGGCCGAGATCCCGCTGGCCGAACGGCTGGGGGCGTCGCGCACGCCCGTGCGCCTGGCGCTCGCCAGCCTGGAGCACGAAGGCCTGATCGAGCCTTCGCCGTCGGGCGGCTACCAGATGCGCCGCTTCACCTCGCAGGAGATCGCCGATTCGATCCGCCTGCGTGGCGTGGTCGAGGGCTTCGCGGCGCGGTTGCTGGCGGAGGAGGGCGCATCGCGGCAACTGCTGCGCGACCTGCATCAATGCCTGGACGACGGCGACCGCGCCGTCAACAAGCCCACCATGGACCTCGACGACTACACGGCGTACGTCGAGATGAACGACCGCTTCCACCGCCTCATCCTCGAAGGCTGCGGCAACACGGCCGTGCGACGCGTGATGGACGTCCTCATGGGCCAGCCCTTCGCCGCGCCCAGCGCCATGCTGCCCATGCAGTCCTCGATGCAGGAGGGCCAGCAATGGATGCAGCAGGCCCACCGCACGCACCACGCGATGGTGGCGGCGATCGAGAAGGGGCAGGGTTCGCGCGCGCAGGCGCTGGGCGAGGAGCACGTCGAGATCGCGCGCATGAACCTGGACTACGCGCTGGAGCGCCCCGAGCTCGCCGCCGAACTCATGCCGGGCATGCGCCTCGTGGCGCGCAACCGCGCGGGCTGAGCGCGTGTCCCGCGACCTCGTCATCTTCAAGGTCGGCGACACGCTGGCCGCCGTCGCCGCGCAGGCCGGCGACTTCGAGAGCTGGATCGCGCGCGGCGTGGCCCACGCCGGCGTGAACGTGCGCATCGTCGATGCGCGCACCGAAGCGCTACCCGCCGTCGGCGAAGTCGCCGGCGTGGTCGTCACCGGTTCGCACGCGATGGTCACCGACCGCCCCGACTGGAGCGAGAAACTCGCCGCGTGGCTGCGCGATGCGGTCGATGCGCAACTGCCCGTGCTGGGCATCTGCTACGGGCACCAGCTGCTCGCGCATGCGCTGGGCGGCAGCGTGGGCTACCACCCGCGGGGCATCGAGATCGGCACCGTGCCGGTCGACCTCGCGCCCGAAGCCGCCGGCGATCCGCTCTTCGCCGCGATGCCGCCCCGCTTCCAGGCGCACGTGATCCACAGCCAGACCGTCACGGCCTTGCCGAAGGGCGCGGTGCGCCTGGCCGCCAACGCGCACGAACCGACGCAGGCCTTCCGCTTCGGCACCCAGGCCTGGGGCGTGCAGTTCCACCCGGAATTCGACGCCGCCGTGATGAAGGCCTATGTCCGCGCGCGGCAGGAACGCGGGGACATCGGCAAGGCGGCAGCGACGATCACCGTCGCTGATGCGCCCGCGCCGGCGCGCATCCTGCGCAACTTCGGTGCTTGCGTGGCGGGGCGGCGCGAGCGCTGAGCTTGCGGCGTCCGCCCCGCTATGCGGGCAAGCCGCGTCCGCGTCCCAGGCGCGACAGGCGCGGTGCCGCCCTTGTCTAAGACTCGGTCCGCATGCATGGCCCCTACGTCCTCTACGGCGCCGAGATCAGCTACTTCACCGGCAAGGTCCGCGCCTACCTGCGCTGGAAAGGCATTCCCTTCGAGGAGGTGGCCGCCGATGCGCGGGTCTATCGCGAGGTGATCGTTCCCGGTGTCGGCTTTCCCGTCATCCCCGTGGTTCGCACGCCGGATGGACGACTGCTCCAAGATTCGACGGAGATCATCGAGGCGCTGGAGGCCGAGCATCCCGAACCAGGTTGCATGCCCGCAAGCCCCGTGCTGCAACTGGTGGCGCGGCTCCTCGAACTGTACGCGGACGAGTGGCTGCTGCTGCCCGCGATGCACTACCGCTGGCACCACAACCGCGAGTGGGCGATGGGTGCCTTCGGGGCGCTCAGCGCGCCCGACGCGTCCACCGAACAGCAGCTTGCGATCGGCGGCAAGCTCGCCGCGCCCTTCGCGCAGGCGGCCGTGTTGCTTGGGGCCGAGCCTCCCATGCACGGCGCGATCGAGGCTTCGTACGAGGCCCTCCTGCGCGAGCTCGACGCGCACTTCGCCGCATCGCCTTGCCTGCTCGGCGAGCGGCCGTGCGTCGCCGACTTCGCCCTGTACGGGCCGCTGTACGCGCACCAGTACCTGGATCCGGCGAGCGGTGCCTTGATGCGGCGGCTGGCGCCGAACGTCGTGGCGTGGGTGGAGCGGCTGCGTGACGGCACCTTGTCCCGCGACGGCGCCTGGCCGTCCGGAGACGCCGTGCCAGCCACCTTGCTGCCCATCCTCGCGCGCATGATGCGCGAGCAGCTTCCCATCCTGCGTGACAGCATCGTGCGGCTGCAAGCATGGATGGCCGAACATCCCGGCCAACGATCCGTGCCGCGCAGCCTGGGTCTGCATGACTTCAGCCTGGAAGGCGTGCAGGGCCGCCGCATCGTGCGGCCCTACAGCCTGTGGATGCTCCAGCGCGCACGCGATGCCTGGCTGGCGCTGCCGCCGGCCAGGCATGCAGAGGCGACGAGGTTGCTCGCGTCCGTCGGCGGTGAAGCGTTCATGCAGCTGCAGGATCTGCCACGCCTCGAGCGCGAGGGCTTGAGCGTGCGGCTCGCATAGATGCGCGAAACGGCGCACCGCTAGACTCCGTGGTGCCATGGCAAGCCAGCCGCCTCTCCAGCCCGAACCCCGTCGCTTCGCGACCGCTCGCGCGTTCGAGGCCTGGCTGCGCAGAAACCACGCCTCCCCGGATGGCATCTGGCTGCTGATCGCCAAGGCCGGCGCGGCGGAGCCGACCGTCACGTATCCGCAGGCGGTGGAGATCGCGCTTTGCCACGGCTGGATCGATGGGCAGAAGAAAGGCCTGGACGATCAGTACTGGCTGCAGCGCTTCACGCCAAGGCGCGCACGCAGCCTGTGGTCGAAGGTGAATCGCGAGAAGGCGCAGGCCCTGATCGCGGCCGGGCGCATGCAGCCGGCCGGCATGGCGGAAATCGTCGGGGCGCAGGAGGACGGGCGATGGGACGCGGCGTATGACGGTCCGCGCACGGCGACCGTCCCGCCGGACCTGCAGGCCGCCCTCGATGCACGGCCGCGGGCGCGCGGCTTCTTCGCGCAGCTGGATGGCACCAACCGCTATGCCGTGCTGTGGCGCATCCAAACTGCCAAACGGCCGGAGACACGCGCGAGGCGCATCGAAGCGCTGGTGGAGATGCTCGCCCGGGGCGAGAAGATCCACGGTTGAAGGCGCTTCGCGGGCCGGCGCGCCTCTTCTCAATCCACCTGCAAGCCGCGTCCGCGCCGGTTGGAGAACACCGGGTTGTCGCGCCGCAGCGGCTGTTGCGCCTGCACCGCGGCGACCCAATTCTCCGTGGAGACGACGGCCGCGAAGTTGCTGTGGAACACGACGCTGAAGACGCGGTGGATCTCCTCGGCGCTGGCGCGGCCGGCGGCGTTGGCGTAGGGCAGGGCGCCGCTCGCGTCGTGCAGGTATTCCATCGCCAGGCCGCGGTGCAGGCCCTCGAAGATCGTGGAGGCGACGCAGTTGTGCGTCATGTAGCCCGTGACGGCCACCGTATCGATGCCGCGCGCCTGCAGCCAGTCGGCGAAGTCCGTCTTCGTGAACACGCTCGGGAAGGACTTGGTGACCAGGTGGTCGCGCGGGCGGCGCGCCACTTCCTCGTGCAGCTCGCCCGTCGGCGTGCCGGCCTGGAAGACGGGCGCGCCGGCCGGCGAGTGGTGGCGCACCACCACCACCGGCACGCCCGCCTTCGTCGCAGCGTCCATGGCGGCGGTGATGTTGGGCAGGGTCTGCGCAACCGGCGGATGCTCGATCGGCAGGCCGCCGCCTTCGAAGTACTCGTTCTGCACGTCGATCACGACAAGGGCTCGGCGGGGCGCGGGAGAGGTCATGGCGGGACTCCTTTCGTCGGGGATGGGCTGCATTGTTCGCCTTCGCGGTCTCCCGGAAAAGTGGCCCGGAAGCCATGGATCGCTAGAATCGGGCCATGCCGCAAGCCACGCCCGAGAACGTCGCCGTCTTCGCGTTCGACGGCATCAGCCCTTTCCATCTCTCGGTGCCCTGCCTCGTCTTCGGCGAGGACCGGCGGCCCGACGGCAGCCTTCGCTTCCGCCTGCGCGTGTGCGCTTCGCAGCCCGGAATGCTGCGCACCAACGCGGGCTTCGACGTCGTGACGCACGGCGGGCTCGGCAGCCTGCGCACTGCCGACATCGTGGTGATCCCTTCCTGGCACGACGACGGGCGCCCGGCACCCGCCGCGCTGCTGCGCGAGCTGCGCGCGGCGCACAAGCGCGGCGCGCTGGTCGTCGGCTTGTGCCTGGGCGCTTTCGTGCTGGCCGAGGCGGGTCTGCTCGACGGCCGTCCCGCCACCACGCACTGGTACCTGGTGCCGCGCTTCCGGGATCTGTATCCGTCGGTGCAACTGCAGCCCGAGGTGCTGTACGTCGACGACGGCGACGTGATCACGTCCGCCGGCACGGCCGCGGGGCTCGACTGCTGCCTGCACGTGCTGCGCAAGCGCCATGGCGCGGAAGCCGCGAACCGCGCCGCGCGCCGCATGGTGGTGGCGCCGCATCGCCAGGGCGGCCAGGCGCAGTACATCGCGCAGCCGGTGCCCGAGCGCGCGGAGCGCGACCGCTTGCGCCCGGTGCTGGAGTGGATGACGCGGCATCTCGACCAGCCGCATGCGCTGGACGACCTTGCGCGCCGCGCGTACATGAGCCGGCGCACCTTCACGCGCCATTTCCGCGATGCCACCGGCACCACCGTGGTGGGCTGGCTGAAGGCGCAGCGGCTCGCGCTGGCGCAACGCCTTCTGGAAGGCACAGCGCTGTCGGTCGAGGAGGTTGCGGCGCAGGCCGGCTTCGGTTCCAGCGCTTCCTTGCGCCAGCATTTCGCGCAGGCGCTGCGGACGTCGCCGCTGGCCTATCGCCGCCAGTTCTCGTACGAGCGCGTCCCGGCCTAGGTGCGCAGCGCGCGCTGCGATCGCGCGGCGCTGGGCGGCATGCCCATGATGCGCTTGTACGCGCGGCTGAACGAGGCTTCCGACTCGTAGCCCAGGCGGTCGGCCGCCACGCTCACGCGCATGCCCTTGGCGGCGATCCATTCGCTGGCTTGCGCCATCTGCAGCCGCGCGATGTAGCGCGCCGGCGTCTCGCCCACGGCGCCCTTGAAGGACGCCGCGAAAGCGGAGCGCGAAGTTCCGGCCAGCCGGGCGAGGTCCGGCACGCTCCACTCGCGCGCGGGATCGGCGTGGATGGCCGCCAGCGCCTTGCCCACGACCGGACAGCGCAGCGCCGCGATCCAGCCCGTGGTCTTGCTGCACACGCATTCCACCCACGCGCGGATCGTGGTGGCCGCGACGACATCCGCCATGCGCGCCAGGATGCCGCAGGCGCCCACGCGCCGGTGCGCCAGTTCGCGTTCCATCGCCTCCAGCAATGCCGGCACGGTGGCATCGCGCCGCGCGAGTTCGCCGGCGCGGATCACGTCCGGCATCATGGCCAGCAGCGGATGCCGCGCATCGAGGTTGAAGCGCAGGCAGGCGTCGAACAGCGTGTGCGTGGCCGCGCCGCCATCCGCCTGCTCGCCGTCCACGCGATGGACGAAGCCCGGCGAGGGCAGCTGTGCGAGCGTCGCGACGTCCACCGCCGGCACGTCCTTTGCGCTGGCAATCACGTGCGCCGCGCCGCGCGGCAGCAGGACGGCATCGCCCTGGCGCAGCTGCGTCCATTCGCCCTGGTCCACCTGCAGCCAGCAGTCCCCTTGCGCGACGAAGTGGAAGCGCGCCGTCGCTTGCGCCGGGAAGGCGACGCCCCACGGCGCATGCAATTCGCAGCGGCCGTACTCCACGCCGTCCAGGCGCAGGTTCAGCAGGATCTCCGTCAGCGCATCGGGGCCGCTGGCGGAACTGTCAAGCGATTTGGCTTTTGTGCCATTCATCGCGGCGGATGCTATTCCTAAGCTGGGTGGCCTCACACACCACAAGGTTTCCGCCCCCATGTCATCTCCCTGCAGTGCCTGCCTGGGGCAGGCCTCTCCTCCCGCGCCGTCGGAGCCCGCCGCACGCTGGGCCGGTGTCGCATCGCTGAGCCTGGGCGTGTTCGCGCTGGTGACGGCCGAATTCCTGCCCGTGAGCCTGTTGACTCCCATGGCCGCCGACCTCGGTGTCACCGACGGCGCCGCGGGCCAGGCCGTGACGGCCACGGCGCTCGTCGCCGCCGTCGCCGCGCCCGTCATCCCGCTGGCGACGCGCCGGCTGGACCGCAAGCACGTGCTGCTGGCGCTCACCAGCCTGCTCCTCGCTTCCAACGTGCTGGCCGTGCTGGCGACTTCGCTGCCGGCGCTCCTGCTGGCCCGCGTGCTGCTGGGCGTCGGCCTCGGCGGCTTCTGGGCGATGGCCGCGGCATTGGCTCTGCGGCTCGTTCCCGCGAATCTCTTCGCACGCGCGATGGCCCTGGTGCTGACCGGTGTCTCCGTCGCCACGGTGTGCGCCGCGCCCCTGGGCGCGTGGATGGGCGAGCTGTGGGGCTGGCGCAGCGCCTTCACCGCCGCGGCAGTGCTGAGCGCGTTCACGCTTGCGGCGCAGTTCGCCGCCTTGCCGCCGCTGCCGCCGCGCGACCGGCCCGACCTGCGCGTGCTGCTCGAACTCCTGGGCCGCCGCGGCGTGCGCGTGGCCCTGATCGCCGTGCTGCTGGTGATCTCCGGCCACTTCGCCGGCTTCACCTACATCCGGCCGCTGATGGAGAAGGTGACGAACGCCGACGTGCAGACGGTGTCCGCCGTGTTGCTCGGCTACGGAATCGGCGGCTTCTTCGGCAACTTCGCCGGCGGCTGGATCACCGAGCGCAGCGAGCGCTGGAGCATCGTCGCGGGCGCATCGCTCATCGCGGTGCTGGCGCTCGCGCTGCTCACGGGCGCCGGTTCGGCGGGCCTCACCGCCGTCGCCGTGACGCTGTGGGGCTTTGCCTTCGGCGCCTTCCCAGTCGGCTTCCAGACCTGGATCGTGCGTGCCGCGCCCGACCATGCCGAAGGCGCCAGCGGCCTGCTGGTCGCCGCCTTCCAGGTGGCCATCGCCAGTGGCGCGATCGGCGGCGGCGTGCTGGTCGATCGCGTCGGGCCGCTCGGCGCGCCAGCCTTCATGGCGGCGGCGATGGCCCTCGGCACCTGGCTGACGTGGCGCAGCGGTCCGCGACGCGCGGCCGCGGCCGTCGAAGGAGGTCGTCATGGGTGAGCGCGTGAACCGGCGCATCCTGCTGGCGGCGCGTCCGCGCGGCCTGCCGGGGCCGGAGCATTTCAGGCTCGTCACCGAACCCGTGGCGGAGCCCGCCGATGGCGAGGTGCTGCTGCGCACGTTGTACCTCTCCCTGGACCCGTACATGCGCAACCTGATGGACGAGGTCGGCCCCGGCTACGCGCCGCGCGTGGAACTGGATTCGACGATGGTCGGAGCGACGGTCAGCCGCGTCGTGAAGTCGCGCAACGCTTCCTTCCGCGAAGGCGAGCTCGTGCTGGCCAACGCGGGTTGGCAGGACTACGCGATCTCCGACGGCAAGGACCTCGCGCCGCTGGGCGACATGGAACACCCTTCGCACGCGCTGTCCGGCCTGGGCATGCCGGGCTTCACGGCGCACGTGGGACTGCTGGACATCGGCCGGCCGCGTGCAGGGGAAACCGTCGTGGTGGCCGCGGCGACGGGTGCCGTCGGCGCGATGGTCGGCCAGCTCGCCCGCAATGCCGGCGCGCGCGTCGTCGGCATCGCGGGTGGCGCGGACAAGTGCGCGCATGCGGTGGAGAAGCTGGGCTTCGATGCCTGCATCGACCGCCGCGATCCGCAGTTCGCGGCGCTACTCGCAGCGGCCTGCCCGCGCGGCATCGACGTGTACTTCGAGAACGTCGGTGGCGCGGTGCTGCAGGCCGTGCTGCCGCTACTCAACCTCGGCGCGCGCGTGCCGGTGTGCGGATTCATCGCGCACTACAACGAGGAGCACGGCGCGGCCGGCGAGGACCACCTGCCGACGCTGCTGGCGGCCGTGCTGCAGAAGCGCGTCCGCATGCAGGGCTTCATCATCCTCGACCACTACGGCGAACGCTTCGAGGCCTTCCGGTCGCACATGGGCCAGCTCGTGCGCGAGGGCGCCGTGCGCATCGACGAGGCCGTGGTCCACGGGCTGGAGAACGCACCGTCCGCCTTCGTCGACATGCTGGAGGGCCGCCACCTGGGCAAGGTGGTGGTGGCCGTGGCGGACTGAGCGGTGAAAAAAATCGGGGCGGGCTGTCACAGCCCGTCCGTCCCGGCCGTCTAGGAGGATGAAGGCACCCGCTTTCCTTTCACCCAACCTCCAGGAGCCATTCCATGTCCGGACCCCGCCTCGACTACCACGCCCTCGCGCCCAAGGCCACCCGCGCGCTGAACCAGCTGTCCTTTTCCACCGTCGCCACCCTGGGCCACAGGCTCAAGGCCCTCGTCGAGTTGCGCATCAGCCAGATCAACGGCTGCGCCTTCTGCATCGACATGCACTGGGCCGAGCTGGTCAGACTGGACATGGATCCGCGCCACGTCAACGCCGTTGCCGGCTGGCGCGAGGCGCACCGCTTCTTCAGCGACAAGGACCGCGCGGCGCTGAACTGGGCCGAAGCCGTCAACGCCATCCCGCATCGCAGCCCCAGCGACGCCGACTTCGAGGAAGTGCGGCGCCACTTCAGCGACGCCGAGATCGCGGAGCTGACCTATGCCGTCGGCGCCATCCGCGCGTGGAACATGCTCAATGCGAGCTTCCACATGCCGGTGCCGGAAACGCCGTACGTGCCGGGCTGAGCCGGCTGTTCCTGGTGTGTGGTGCAGGGCCGTGCACACCTGTGGCGATGCCGGTCATGGCCGTCATAGGTGCCCGCGGACGCGGGCTCCCTTCAGCCGCGCCCGAAACCGCGGCCGGCGAAAGTGCCGTGCGCGCCGTAGACCGGCTGCGGCAAGGCCGCATCGGGCGCGCTGGCGCGCAGCGCGTCCAGTGAACGCTCCACGTCCTGCTGCCGGCGGGCCAGCAGGGCCTGGTTGCGCATGCATTCCTGCAGTAGGGACTTCAGCAAGGGGAGGTCGGCGCCCGCGGGCGGCCGGCGCCCCAGCGCGGCGGCTTGCCGCTGCACTTCGGCCGCGCAGGCCGTGACGGCGTCGGTGTCGCCGTCACGCACGGCGTCGCCGTGCTTCTCCAGCCATTGCCGGAACGTCGCCAGGCGCGGATCGGCGGGGGTCACACGCCCTGGCGCGGCGCCAGCAGGGCGGCCGCGTCGGCGATCAGCCGGTCGGCGATGGCGCCGGCGTTGACGGTGAAGCGGCCTTCCTGGATGGCCTGGCGGATCGCGTCCACCTTGGCGCTGTCGAATTCGACGCCGCCGGCGCCGCTCATCTGCGCGCCGGCCGCCGACACGGCCACCTTCTCGCCGCCCGCGGGGGCGGCAGGAGCGGAGCCGGTGGGCCGGGCCGCGCGCTGGAGCGCGGGGTCGTTCACCGTCTTGGGGTCGATGGGGGAGGCGCCGATCTTCATGGGATTCTCCGGGCCCAAGGGGCCCTGCCAGCCATTATTCGGCCGCGCCGCGCGGAACTAAAGGGCAAAAAGCGGCCGGTGGGCCGTCTTTTTCGCGTAGCCGGCCGTTCACAGGGCGACTTCGACCACCCGCCCGGCCCGCGCCACCCCGGTCACGATGCGCCCCAGCTCGGTCCGCACCCGCACCGACTGGCCTTCCGCGGCCTGTCCCAGCGCCTGGCCGCCGGCCGAGATCTGGAAGCCGGCGCCGCCGACCTGCAGCCGCACGGGGTCGCCCGCTTTCACCACCAGGGGCGCGCGGAACATGTCGGCGCGCAGGGCCTGGCCGGGCACGACGGCGCGGGTGAGCGTCTTGCCTTCCACCTCCGCGAGTTCGCGCAGCAGCCCGGGGCGCTCGCGCGTCAGTTCCACTTCCTGCTCGGTGGCTTCGCCCGTGCCGACGGTGCTGCCCGCCGCCAGCGCGGCGGAGGCGACGAAGGCCGGACCCCAGGCGCGGACCGTCACCGGCACGAGGACGTTCCAGTTGGCGCCGTCCACGCAGCGCACACCCACGGACCCGCGGCCCCACAGGCGCGCGTTGGCGCCCGCGAAGGGCTCGGTGCGTCGGCACGGCGCCAGGTGCGCGACCTGCACCGTGCCCAGCTGCACTTCGAAGCGGGTCACCTGCGCCCCGCTGCCCGCCACCTGTCCGGAGACGAAGGCGCGCAGCGCGTCGGCGTCGATGGGATGGGCGGCCTGCGCGAGCGCGCCGCCCGTGGCGAACGCGAGCGCTGCAAGAAAGGGAAGCTTCGGCATGGCCTGCACTTTAGGTGCGCGCGGCGGCCGCGAGCCGGGGCAATAGGCGGCCAAACCCCCGCCTTATCGCCGCTTCAGTTTTCCGGGCCGGCTCCGATACTGCCCCGCAACCCGGAGGACCGCATGAATCCGATGACCGCCCGAATCGATGCCCACGGCAAGGCCCTGGAACTGCTCGCGCAGCGCCAGAAGGTGCTGTCCGGCAACATCGCCAACGCCGACACGCCCGGCTACCAGGCGCGTGACTTCGACTTCACGCAGGCGCTGGCGCAGGCGCGCGGGCAGGGTGGCGCCGCGGCGCTGGCCGCCACCTCCGCGGGGCACCTC
>JAEZEB010000164.1 GCA_023438115.1 Pseudomonadota bacterium
CGACGCTCGAATGCCCGGTGGTGTTCGAGTCGCGGCTGGCCGCGGGCCTGCTCGGGGGCTACGTGCAGGCCACCAGCGGCGGTTCGCTGTACCGCAAGAGCACCTTCCTGCTGGACTCGCTGGGCAAGCAGGTCTTCCCGGACCACGTGGACGTCCTCGAGGACCCGTTCGTGCGCCGCGGCAAGGGCAGCGCCGCCTTCGACGAGGAAGGCGTGCGCACGCGCGCGCGCAAGGTGGTGGACGCCGGCCGGGTGGAAGGCTACTTCCTCAGCAGCTACTCGGCCCGCAAGCTGGGAATGAAGACCACCGGCAACGCCGGCGGCTCGCACAACCTCACGCTCACCTCGCGCCGCACCGAGCCGGGCGACGACCTGGTGCACATGCTGAAGAAGCTGGGCACGGGCCTGTTCGTGATCGAGCTGATGGGGCAGGGCGTCAACTACGTCACGGGCGACTACTCGCGCGGCGCGAGCGGCTTCTGGGTGGAAAACGGCGAGATCGCCTTCCCGGTCCAGGAGATCACCATCGCCGGCAACCTGCGCGACATGCTGATGGGCATCGAGGCCGTCGGCGCGGACGTGTACAACTACGGCGCGAAGACGGTGGGGTCGATCCTCGTCAATCGGATGAAGGTGGCCGGTAGCTGACCCTTCTTCCTCCCTCCCCCTCTGGGGGAGGGTCGGGGTGGGGGCACCGCGCTCACGAACGCCCCCATCCCAGCCTTCCCCCAGAGGGGGAAGGAGCAGGAGCTCATCCCGCCAGCGCCGCCTTCACCGCCGCGCTCACCTGCCCCATGTCGGCCTTGCCCGCCAGGCGCTGCTTGGCCGCGCCCATGACCTTGCCCATGTCGCCCGGGCCCTTGGCGCCCACTTCGGCGACGATGGCCTTCACTTCGGCGGCCACTTCCTCGGCCGACAGGCGTGCGGGCAGGTAGACCTGCAGCACGGCCACCTCGGATTTCTCCTTGTCCGCCAGGTCCTGGCGGCCGGCCTTTTCGAAGGCCTCGATGCTGTCCTTGCGCTGCTTGAGCAGCTTGTCGACGATGGCGACCACGCCGGCATCGTCGAGCTCCACGCGCTCGTCCACTTCCTTCTGCTTGATGGCGGCGGTGAGCATGCGGATCGCGCCCAGGCGCTCCGCCTCCTTGGCGCGCATGGCGGCCTTCATGTCCTCGGTGATGCGTTCCTTGAGCGTGGCCATGGGGGTTCCTTCTCGAATGGGGATGAAAAAAGCCCGCGCGGGCGTCCCCGGGCGGGCTTGTGCGGGTCTGCCGGGGCTCAGTAGAGCTTCTTCGGCAGCTGCATGCTGCGGACGCGCTTGAAGTGGCGCTTCACCGCGGCGGCCTTCTTGCGCTTGCGCTCGGCCGTGGGCTTCTCGTAGAACTCGCGGGCGCGCAGCTCGGTCAGCAGGCCCAGCTTTTCGATGGTGCGCTTGAAGCGGCGCAGGGCCACGTCAAACGGCTCGTTTTCCTTGACACGAATGGTCGTCATGACTTCCAGAATATTCAGGTGGCGAACGAAGATCGAGGACGTTCGCCGGGGGTTCCCCACCTGTAGGTTCGATCAGGCCGGTAGGGGTTTGCCAGCAAAGCCCGTGATTATAGCCGTGTGCGAAGACCCGGCAAGCCGCCGGGATGCCAAGCTAGCTCGTCCGTGCCGCGAGCGCCTGCGCCGCGGCATAGCCGCTCGCCCACGCCCACTGGAAGTTGTAGCCGCCGAGCCAGCCGGTCACGTCGACCACTTCTCCGATGAAGTACAGCCCCGGCTGGCGCGATTCCAGCGTCTGTGAGGAGAGCGCGCGCGTGTCCACGCCGCCGGCCGTCACCTCCGCCTTGCGGTAGCCCTCGGTGCCGGTGGGCACCAGCTCCCAGGCCGATAGCTGCTGCGCGAGCTGCTGCAACGCCTTGTCGGGCACCTCGTTCACCGGCCGCTGCCAGGCGGGTTCCTGCGCCGCCCAGGCGTCGGCCAGGCGAGAGGGCACCCACTGCGCGAGCTCGTTGGCCAGCAGCTTGCGCGAGCGTGCCTTGGCCTGGCGCAGCGTCTCCGCCAGGTCCGTGCCCGGCGCAAGGTCCACGCGCAGCGGCGTGCCTTCGCGCCAGTAGCTGGAAATCTGCAGCACCGCCGGCCCGCTGAGGCCGCGGTGCGTGAACAGCAGGTCCTCGTCGAAGGCCATGCGCTCCTTCTTCTGGCCGGTTTCGATGCGCACGGGCAGGGCGAGGCCCGCGAGTTGCGCGAACGGTGCCCACGCCGCGCCGTCGAAGGTGAGCGGCACCAGGGCCGGGCGGGGCGCCACGAGTGGCAGGCCGAATTGCCGCGCGATGCGGTGCCCGAAATCCGTCGCGCCGATCTTGGGGATCGAGAGCCCACCGGTGGCGATCACCACGGCCTGCGCACGCACCGTGCCGCGGTCGGTGTCCAGTTCGTAGCCCTCGTTGCCGTGGCGCACGGCCGACACGCCGCAAGGCTGCCAGTGCGTGACGCCGCCCGCCGCGCATTCGGCCAGCAGCATCCGGATGAAGTCCTCGGCGGAGCGGTCGCCGAACAGCTGGCCCTTGTGCTTCTCGTGGAAGGGAATGCCGTGCCGCTGCACCAGGCCGATGAAGTCCTGCGGCGTGTAGCGCGCCAGCGCCGAGCGGCAGAAGTTCGGGTTGTCGCCCAGGAAGTGCTTGTGCGGCTGGCGCGGGTCGAGGTCGCGGTTGGTGAAGTTGCAGCGGCCGCCGCCGGAGATGCGGATCTTCTCGGCCACCTTGTCCGCATGGTCGACCAGCAGGACCTTCACGCCCAGCTGGCCCGCGACACCCGCGCAGAAGAGGCCGGCCGCGCCGGCGCCGATGACGATGGCGTCGAAGGAAGAGGGGGAAACCGGCATGGGGGCGGATTATCGCCACCCGCCGGGGCGCGCTCCGCTGTCAGGCCGCGCGGAACGCCTCGGGCGGGGCTTCGCGCACCGCGGCCACGCCGCGCACCACGTCGCCCACCACGATCACCGAGGGCGAGGCGAGGCCTTCGCTGGTGATGGTGTCGGCCAGGCGCGCGAGCGTCGTCACGGCATGGCGCTGCTGCGGCAGCGAGGCGCGCTGCACGATCGCGACCGGCGTGTCGCCCGGCAGGCCGTGCAGCAGTTCCTGCTGCAGGCGCGCGGCATTGCGCACGCCCATGTAGATCACGAGCGTCAGCCGCGCGTCGCGCGCGGCGGCGGCCAGCAGCTTCCAGTCCGGCGGTTCCGCGCCCTGCTGCGGATGGCCGGTGAGGAACACCACGCCCTGCGCATGCTCGCGGTGCGTGAGCGGCACGCCCAGCGAGGTGGCGGCCGCCAGGCCGGAGGTGATGCCGTTGACCACCTCCACCTCGATGCCCGCGGCGCGCAGGTGCTCCACCTCCTCGCCGCCGCGACCGAACACGAAGGGATCGCCGCCCTTCAAGCGGACGACTTCCTCGCCCTCGCGGGCAGCCATCACCATGAGCTTCTCGATGAAGGCCTGCGGCGTGCTGCGGCAACCGCCGCGCTTGCCGACGTAGACGATGCGCGCGTCCGGCGATGCATGGGCCACGACCTCGTCGCTGACGAGG
>JAEZEB010000247.1 GCA_023438115.1 Pseudomonadota bacterium
GTGTGGCTGTTCAACTTCGGCGCCACCCGGCGCCTGACCGAAGCCCCGCCCTCGGCGCCGCCCACGCAGGAGCAGGTGGCGCGCGGCGCCTACCTCGCACGCGCCGGCAACTGCATGCTGTGCCATACCGAGCGCGGCGGGCCGGCGTACGCGGGCGGCCGCGCGATGGACACGCCCTTCGGCACCGTCTACACGAGCAACCTCACGCCGGATGCGCAGACGGGACTGGGCGCCTGGTCGGCCGCGGAATTCCGGCGCGCGCTGCACGAAGGGCGTTCGCGCGACGGGCGCCTGCTCTATCCCGTCTTCCCCTACACCCACACCACGCGCGTCACCAGCGCCGACGCCGACGCCCTGTTCGATTACCTGCGCAGCCTGCCGCCGGTGAGCAAGCCGAATCGCCAGCACCGGCTGCGCTGGCCCTACGACACGCAGGCGGCCCTCGCGGTGTGGCGCCTGCTGTACTTCCGTCCCGAGACCTTCGTCGAGGATCCCGCCCGCACGCCCGAATGGAACCGCGGCGCCTACCTGGTGCAGGGCCTGGGCCACTGCGGCGCCTGCCACACCGCGCGCGATGCGCTGGGCGGCACGCGGGGCATGGACCTGTCCGGCGGCGTGATCCCGATGCGCAACTGGTACGCCCCCTCGCTCGCGGCGAGCGACGAAGCCGGCGTGGCGGACTGGTCGATCGAGCAGATCACGCAGCTGCTGACCACGGGCACGTCCCCGCGCGGCAGCACGCTGGGCCCGATGGCGGAAGTGGTGCTGCACAGCACGCAGTACCTGGAACCGGCCGACGTGCGCGCCATGGCCGTCTACCTGCAGGGCCTGCCGCCCTCGCCCGCCGACACCGATCCGCGCGAGCTGCCGCAGGCGAGCAGCGCGGTCCTCGAGCGCGGCGGCCGGCTGTACGAGCAGCACTGCGCCGGCTGCCACGGCGACCAGGGCCAGGGCGTGCCCAAGGCCTATCCGGCGCTCGCGGGCAACCGCGCCGTCACCATGCCCACCACCGCCAACCTGGTGCAGGTGGTCCTGTACGGGGGTTTCCCGCCGGCCACGCGCGGCAATCCGCGCCCCTTCGGCATGCCGCCCTTCGCGACCTTCCTGTCGGACGCCGAAGTGGCGGACGTCGTGACCTACATCCGCGCCTCCTGGGGCAACAAGGCAGCGCCGGTGAGCGAGCTCGCCGTGACCCAGCAACGCACCAGCGTGCGCGAGTAAGGCCCACAATCGCTCCATGTCCTTGCGAAGCGTGCGATTGCCCGAGGAGGTGCCCGGCCGTCTGTGGCTGGGGGCGATGCCCGGAAGGTTCGAGCCCTGGAACGCCTTCCTGGGCCATGCGGAGCGCGCGCGCCTGTCGCTCGTGGTGAGCCTCACGCCGCGCACGGAACTCGCCGAACTGGCGCCCGAGTACCACGCGGCGGTGCTGCGCGGCCGCCTGCCCTTCCGCTGGATGCAGCTGGCGATCCGCAACTTCGGCGTGCCCGAGGACGGCGGGGCCTTCCGCCGCGACATCCATGCGATCGCCGACGCGCTGCGTGCCGGCGACGCCGTGCTCCTGCACTGCGCGGCGGGCATGGGCCGCACCGGCAGCGCGGCCGCCTGCGTACTCAAGGCCCTCGACCTCGGCACCAGCGAGGCCCTGCTGCGCGTGCGCGAAGCCGGCTCGAATCCGCAGAACGCGGAGCAGTCCGGCCTGGTCGACTGGTTCTAGAAGTCCGCGGCTTCGAGGTTCGCCCGCACGCGCGCCAGCAGGGCGAGCAGCTGGCGCTGCTCCGCCTCGCTCAGTCCCTGCACCGCGGCGGCCGAGAGGCGCTTGCCGCGCCGCCGCCGCGCCTGGTCGGCGGCCTGCCCCTCCGCCGTGAGCTGCAGGCGCACGCTACGGCGATCCGCCGCGTCGGCATGCGCCTCCAGCAGGCCGCGCTCGCGCAGCCCCGCCACCAGCCGCGCGAGCTGGCCCTTGTCGCGCCCGGCGTGCGCCGCCAGTTCGCTCTGCGTCGCGCCGGGATGGCGGGCGAAGAAGCCCAGCACCTTGCTCTCCATGTGCGTCAGCGCGAGCGGCGCGTCGCGCCCGGCACGGAACTGCAGCCCGCGGTAGAGGTGCATGAGGGCATGGACCGCCTCCAGCACGTCGCCGGACGCGGCATCCCTTTCGTTGACAAGGTCAACCGGTTTGCGCATGATTGATGACATTATCAACCATCAGGGATGCCCATGGAAACCCCCAACGCCACCCGCGTGCGGCGCGTGCGGCACGAACTGCGCCGCCGAGAGCTGGTCGTCGCCCGCGTCGAACCGCTGGGCCCCGGCTTCGTGGCCGTGACCTTCGCCGGCGAGGCGCTGGCCGATTTCGTCTCCGGCTCCTTCGACGACCACGTCAAGTTCATCCCCGACGCCGCCGGCGAGGTGCGCCGCGACTACACGCCGCGCGCCTTCGACCGCGAGCGCCGGGAGCTCACCATCGAGTTCGCGCTGCACGGCCACGGCGCCGCGTCCGAGTGGGCG
>JAEZEB010000248.1 GCA_023438115.1 Pseudomonadota bacterium
GACGTTGGGCGAGTCGTGCGTGGCCGCGGCCTGGGTGAGCAGCTTGTCGAAGTAGGTGATGGTCTTCTTCAGGCCCTCGGTGAGCTGCACGGTCGGCTCCCAGTTCAGCTTCTCCTTGGCCAGCGTGATGTCGGGGCGCCGCCGCACGGGGTCGTCCACCGGCAGCTGGGAGAACACGATCCGCGACTTGGAGCCCGTGAGCGCGATCACCTGCTCGGCGAGCGCGAGGATGGTGAATTCGCCGGGATTGCCGAGGTTGATGGGGCCGGGACAGGGCCCATCGAGCGCCATGAAGCGCACGAAGCCCTCGATGAGGTCGTCCACGTAGCAGAAGCTGCGCGTTTGCGCGCCCTGGCCGTAGACGGTGATCGGCTCGCCCTTGAGCGCCTGCACGATGAAGTTGGAGACCACCCGGCCGTCGTTGGGGTGCATGCGCGGCCCGTAGGTGTTGAAGATGCGCCCGACGCGGATGTCCACGCCGTACTGCCGGTGGTAGTCGAAGAACAGCGTCTCGGCGCAGCGCTTGCCCTCGTCGTAGCAGCTGCGCGGACCGACGGGGTTGACGTTGCCCCAGTAGCCTTCGGGCTGCGGGTGGTAGCTCGGGTCGCCGTAGACCTCGCTGGTGGAGGCCTGGAAGATGCGGGCCCGGGTGCGCCGCGCCAGGCCGAGCATGTTCATGGCGCCCAGCACGCTGGTCTTCGTGGTCTGCACCGGATCGTGCTGGTAGTGCACCGGCGAGGCCGGGCACGCGAGGTTGTAGATCTCGTCCACTTCCACCGTCAGCGGCGTGGTCACGTCGTGGCGCATCAGCTCGAAGCGCGGATGGTCCAGCAGGTGCTCGATGTTGTCCTTGGTGCCGGTGAAGAAGTTGTCCGCGCAGATGACGTGGTGGCCTTGCCCGACCAGCCGCTCGCACAGGTGGCTTCCCAGGAATCCCGCGCCGCCCGTGACCAGGACGGTGCTGCTGCCGTTGTACTTGCGCATTGTTCTTCCTGTCTTGATGAATTCTTTCGAAGCCCACGCGCGCGTGCTTCGCCATTCTTTATACGCAATGGCGTCGGTTCCGTGGGGGGATGCAAGCCGGCGGTAACAACGGCCGCGCATACAATGCAGGCCTGAGGTCGCGCCCCGGCGGCCTTTTTTTGTTGTCATCCCCGGGGCCATGTAGAGGAACACCATGTATAAAAACCTCGCTGCCGCGTTCGCGGCCGCTTCGTTTCTATTCCCTGTCCAGGCACAGAAGGCCGAGCCGCTGAAGGTCGGCGTCGTGCACGTCGCGCCGATTTCCGATGCCGGCTGGGTGCACCAGCACGAGCAGGCCCGCGTGGCCGTGCAGTCCGCTTTCGGCGATCGCGTGCAGGCGCGCGCCGTCGAGAACGTCGCGGAAGGCCCCGATGCCGAGCGCGTGATCCGCGACCTCGCGGCCACGGGCCACAAGCTCATCTTCACGCCCAGCTTCGGCTACATGGAGCCGACGCTGAAGGTGGCGCGCGAATTCCCGGACGTGATGTTCGAGTCCATCACCGGCTACAAGACCGCGGCCAACGTGGCTGCCGCCAACGCGCGCTACTACGAAGGCCGCTATCTCGCCGGCATCGCCGCCGGCCGCATGACGAAGAGCAACCTCGCGGGTTACGTGGCGGGTCTGCCGATCCCCGAGGTGCTGCAGGGAATCAATGCCTTCACGCTCGGCATGCGTTCGGTGAACCCGAAGGCGCAGGTGCGCGTGCTGTGGCTCAACACCTGGTTCGATCCGGGCAAGGAGCGCGACGCGGCGATGGCCCTGATGGACCAGGGCGCGGACGTGCTGGCCTTCCACGCGGCCAGCACCGCGGTGATGGCGGCGGCGCAGGAACGCGGCAAGCTGGCCGTCGCCTACCACTCCGATATGCGCAAGGTGGCGCCCGATGCGCAGCTGCTCGCCGTCACGCACCAGTGGGCGGACTACTACAAGCGGCGCACGCAGGCCGTCCTGGACGGAACCTGGAAGAGCGGCAATGTGTGGGGCGGCGTGCACGAAGGGATGATCCGCGTGGGCTGGTTCGGCAGCAAGGTGCCGAAGAAGGTGCAGGACGAGGTGCTCGCGCGCCAGAAGGACGTCGCCGCCGGGCGGCTGCGGCCCTTCGCCGGGCCCATCGTCGACAACCGCGGACGGACCGTGCTGGCCGAAGGCCAGGCATTGAGCGATCGCCAGATCCTGGAGATGGACTACCTGGTGGCCGGCGTGCAGGGGAAGGCGGGACAATAGGCCGATGCAAGCCTATCGCGCCGCACTGCTTTCCTTCGCCGACGACGGCACCGCCCGCTACGAGGAGGACGGCGTGCTGGTCGTCGGGCCCGATGCGGCGGGGCGGCAGGTGGTGCGCGCGGCCGGCGCCTGGTCCGCGTTGGCGCAGCGTTTCGAGGGCGTCGCGGTCACGCACCTGCCGGGCCGCATCCTCGCGCCGGGCTTCATCGACCTGCACGTGCATTTCCCGCAGACGGACGTGATCGGCTCGCCGGCCGAGGGCCTGCTGCCCTGGCTGGACAACTACACCTTCCCGCACGAGGCGCGCTTCGCCGATCGCGACTACGGCGTGGGTGTCGCCGAAGTCTTCCTCGACGAGTTGCGCCGCCACGGCGTCACCACGGCGCTGACCTTCTGCACCTCGCATCCGAATTCGGTGGATGCGCTGATGGAAGCCTCGGAGCAGCGCGGCCTGCGCATGATCGCGGGCAAGGTGCTGCAGGACCGCCACTCGCCCGACGGCGTGCGCGACGAGACGGAGCAGTCGCTGATCGACACCGAGGCCCTGATCCGCCGCTGGCACGGACGCGGGCGCCTGGGCTACGCGATCACGCCGCGCTTCGCGCCCAGCAGCAGCGAGGCGCAGCTGCGTGGCGCGGGCGAGCTGGCGACGCAGTACGGCGACGTCTGGATCCAGTCGCACGTGGCCGAGAACAAGGACGAGATCCGCTGGGTGCGCGAGCTGTTCCCGGCCTCGCGCAGCTACCTGTCGGTCTACCAGGACTTCGGCCTGCTGCGCGAACGCGCCATCTACGCGCACTGCATCCACTTCGACGACGAGGACCGCGCGCTGATGCGCGACACCGGCGCGGCGGCCGCCGTCAGTCCCACCAGCAACCTGTTCCTGGGCAGCGGCTTCTTCGACTACGAAGGCGCGATGCGCGTGGGCTTCCGCTTCGGCCTGGCAAGCGACGTCGGCGGCGGCACCAGCTTCTCGCCCTTCCACACCATGCTGGCCGCCTACTACGTCGGCCGCGAAGGCCAGACCAAGCCGGGCCTGAGCCTGTCGCCGCAGCACCTGTGGTGGCAGCACACCGCCGGCGCGGCGCAGGCGCTGGGGCTGGATGGCGTGGTGGGCAACCTCGCGCCCGGCTGCGAGGCCGACTTCCTGGTGCTGAACCCGCAAGCCACGCCGCTGCTGGCGCGCAAGACGGCGCATGCCCGCAACCTCGACGAGCTGCTGTTCTCGCTGATCGTGCTGGGGGATGACCGGGTGGTGGAGGGCGTCTACGTCGCCGGCCGTGCCTCGTAGGTCGGGGTGAGCGCGAAGCCGAACCCCGACGCGCACCCCCGCCGGCGGGGTGCGGCATCGCCCCCACCCCCCCCCGACAATCCCCGCCCCAGGCG
>JAEZEB010000297.1 GCA_023438115.1 Pseudomonadota bacterium
ACCAGGCAAGCCGGCAACAAGTTATGCCTGATGACCATAGCGAGGTGGTCCCACTCCTTCCCATCCCGAACAGGACAGTGAAACGCCTCTGCGCCGATGATAGTGCGGATTCCCGTGTGAAAGTAGGACATCGTCAGGCTGTAATAGCGACGAAGGCCCGGCAGAAATGCCGGGCCTTTTGTTTTGCGCGGCGCGGTTCGTTGCGTCACGCATTCAGTACGAGATCTCCATCCCGCGTCGCGGCGCCAGAGCGGACCAGATCTTCCACAAGCAAAGCTATCCACTGCCTGGTCGCTGTCTGCGCAAACCACTTGCGATGGACGGTCTTGAGGTAGCGAGTCTCCTGGGCCCAGCCGAGCATCTGCTGAAACTCCACCCGCTGCAATTCCAGCAACTTGAACTTCAGCAGCACCTTGCCCGCATGGGCGGCATGGCGGGCCGGATCGGCCACATAAGCCGCTAAACGGGATCTTGCCCGTTCGAGTGCGAGGCCAACGTCGGTGAACACGGGGCCATGCCCCGGAATGACGAGTTTCGGCTCCAGGCGCTCAATCACGTCCAAAGTCGCTGCGACCTCATCGAAGGCGTGGACGCCCTCGAGCTCCGGAAAGACAACCCCAAAACCGTTCTGCCACAGCGCATCGGCCGAAATCAGCGTGCGCGACACAGGCTCGAACAGGATCACCGAGTGGGGATCGTGACCCGGCGCCGCATGGACTTCCCACTCGCGCTCTCCGAGGCGCAGCGCTGTCCCGGGGACAAGTACGCCGTCGATGGTGAACGGAGGGCAGTGCTGGCCCGTGGGCTCGTAGGTCAGCGCGACCGGATCCCAGCGGCGCACCGCCTCGGCCTGCCCCGGAGGGATCCACGTCTCCATGTCCGGAAAGCGCGCCTGCAGCGCAGCATTGCCTCCGCAGTGGTCGCTGTGCAGGTGTGTGTTCACCAGCGTATGCACCGGCAAGCCGAGGGCTGCCCCTTCGACCAGCGCAAGGGTCTGCCCGGAATGCGTCCAATACCCGGTGTCGACGACGGCAGCGTCGTCGCTCCCCCGTAGCACCACATTGTTGGAAGACAGCCAGCCCCGTTCCAGCACGACCACGCCGGGCGGCAGCGACGGGTGCCCAGGACTTCCCATGCCCCTCCCGCCTATTTCGCCGCGCGCAGTTCGCGCCGGAGGATCTTGCCCACGTTCGATTTGGGCAATTCGTCACGGAACTCGATGTACTTGGGCATCTTGTACCCGGTCAGGTTCTGCCGGCAGTGGCTGGCGACGCGCTCCTCCGTGAGGCTCGAATCGCTCTTGACCACGAAGACCTTGATGGCCTCGCCCTGCTTCTCGTCCGGAATCCCGATCGCGGCGCATTCCACGACGCCGGGGCACAGCGAAATGACGTTCTCCAGTTCGTTCGGATAGACGTTGAAGCCACTCACCAAAATCATGTCCTTCTTGCGGTCGATGATCCGCGTGAAGCCTCGCTCGTCCATGATCCCCACGTCGCCCGTTCGCATGAAACCGTCGGCGGTGAAGGCCTTGGCGTTCTCCTCGGGCTTCTCGTAGTAGCCGGGCGTCACGTTCGGCCCGCGGATGCAGATCTCGCCCGGCTGGCCGGCGGGCAGGGTGTGCCCGTCGTCGTCCTTGATCGCGATGTCGATACTGGGCAGCGGCAGGCCGATGGTCCCCGAGAACTCCTTCGCATCGAGCGGGTTGTTGGTGCCGATCGCGCAGGTCTCGCTCATGCCCCAGCCTTCCACCATGACGCAGCCGGTCGCCTGCCGCCACTGCCTCGCCGTCCCCTCCGAGGCCGCCATGCCGCCGGCCTGCGAGACGTAGAGCTCCGAGAAGTCGATCGAGCGGAACTGCGGATGCTGCAGCAACGCGTTGAACAGCGTGTTCACCGCCGGCAGCATGTGGAAAGGCCGCTTCTTCAACACTTCGATGAACTTGCCGATGTCGCGCGGGTTCGGGATCAAGGTGAGGTGCGCCCCGGAACGCACGGCCAGCAGGCAGAGCGTGAGCGCGAAGATGTGGTACAGCGGCAGCGCCGCGATGCCGTTGGTGCGGCTGACGTCGCCGACCTTGGCCAGCGCCGGCGTGAACCAGGCTTCCGCCTGCAGGATGGCCGCCACGATGTTTCCGTGCGTGAGGATCGCGCCTTTCGACAATCCCGTCGTGCCGCCGGTGTACTGCAGGAACGCGATCGAATCCAGGTTCTGCGGTACGCGACGAAGCTCCTGGCGGGACCCTTCCATCAAGGCCGCCGGCAAGGGCGTCACGGTGCGACCTTCCGCCAGCGGGAGCTTGTACGCCGGCACCATCTTGGCCAGGTGCCGGACGGCGAACGTGATCCACTGGCCGTAGACCGTTCCCAGCAGGTCGCCCATCCCCGTGACGACCACGTGCCGCACCTGGGTCTGCTCGATCGCCTGCTCCAGCGTGTGGCAGAAGTTCTCCAGGATCACGATCGCCGTCGCACCGGAATCCTTCAGCTGGTGTTCCAGCTCTCGCGCGGTGTACAGCGGGTTCACGTTCACGCAGGCATAGCCCGCGCGCAACACGGCCGCCATCGTCACCGCGAACTGCGGGATGTTCGGCAGCATGACCGCCACGCGCGCGCCAGGCTCCAGTCCCTTGCCTTGCAGCCACGCGCCGAGTGACTTCGACAGTTCGTCCAACTGCCGGTACGTCATCCAGCGTTCCATGCACACCGAGAAAGGCCGGTCCGCGTGCCTGCCGAAGGACTCCTCCAGCAGCTGCGTCAGCGACGTGTACTGGGCGGGATCGATCTCGTGCGGCACCCCTTGCGGGTAGCTCGTGAGCCAGGGTTTGGTCTCCATGCGTGGCGCTCCTTCGGCGGGATTGTGCAAAGGCGCGCGGCGCCGTGCCTAGCGGGCTTGTCCTAGGGTGCGGAGCAGCTCCGTCTCGCAAGCGACAGCCTCGGCGTCGAACAGGAGGTCCATCAACGCCTGCTCGCGCGTCTGGATGGTGGCGAGGAAATGCTCGATACCGCCGCGGTGCCGCGCCACGGAGGCGAAGGTGTCGAAGCCGGCTTCCAGGAAGCGCTGGAGCGACTGCAGCCCCGCCGCCGCGGCGGGCCCGCGCATCATCCGCAGCATCGTGCGCAGCCCCGGCACGCGCGTGATCCGCGCCATTTCCGCGCCCAGCCCGACCACCGCATCCAGCTGCAGGCGCCTGTTCTCCCGGTGAGCGGCCAGCTTCCAGGCCTGCACGTAGCCCGCCGCGTCGTCGATGGAGGCCAGCGGCTGCGCGCGTGCCATCGCGTGGTCCAGCGACTCGGTCAATGCGTGCAGACGCGCGAGCGAGGCCGCGGTCTCCGCCACGTCCCGCGGGAACAGTTTCTCCACCGGGCCGGCGATGCGGGCGAACTGCGCGTCGCGCTCGCGGAAGTCGCGGTCGCCGTACAACTCTTCCAGGAAGAAGCGTGCGGCGGGCCCGTAGGTGGCGGACGCCAGCAGGTCGGCATACGTGCCCGCGAAGCGGCGCGCCTGGAAGCGCTTCAGGTACGTCACGGCGGCGCCGACTTCCGGCAACGCAGCGCATTCCTCGCGCAGGCGCTGCACCTCGGCGACCGACCGCCGGATGGTTTCCGCGGTCCTCATGGCTGCATGAGTCTAGCGGCAGACGCCCAGGCGCGGCAGTGAGATCGCGTGGGATACTCGCTCGATGCCGCACCGGTCGCGTCTCGCACGACTGCTGCAGTTCACCTGCGGCCTCCAACTCGGGGTGGCCGGCGCCTGGCTCGCGCTCTGGTGGGCGGCGTCGCCGGCGTGGGCCCTCGCCGGCGCGATCCTGGTCCTCGGGATCGCACCCCTGATCCTGGGCGTCGAGCTGCTGATCGTCGCGCGGATCGCACGCACCGATCGGGATACACCATGGCCCCGCGCTTGGCAGTTGCTGCAAGCCTGGATCTCGGAAAGCGGGCACTGGTACCGCACCTTCTGCTGGCGGCAGCCGTTCCGCTGGCGCGCCGAAGGCGACATGCTTGCCGACTGCCGCGGCCGGCAAGGCGTGGTCCTCGTCCACGGCTTCATGTGCAACCGCGGCTTCTGGACCCCCTGGCTGCGCCGCCTGCACGCGGCCGGCCACGCCTGCGAAGCCGTCAACCTGGAGCCGGTGTTCACCGGCATTGACGACTACGCGGCCCTCCTCGAGGCCGCCGTGGCGCGCGTTCGTGCCGCCACCGGACGGCCACCGATCCTCGTGTGCCACAGCATGGGCGGACTGGCGGCGCGGGCCTGGTTGCGCAGTCGCCCCACCGCCGCTCGCGAGGTGGCGCACCTGGTCACGATAGGCACGCCGCACCACGGCACCTGGCTGGCGCGCTTCAGCCGGCGGCCCAACGGCCTGCAGATGCGGTTGGACAGCGATTGGTTGCGCGCGCTGGAGTCCCACGAACGCTGGCATCCGCTGCCGCCCACGACCGCCTGGTATTCGAACTGCGACAACGTCGTGTTCCCGCCCGTCACCGCCACGCTGGCTGCCGCCGACAACCGCTTCGTGCCCGGCCGCGCGCACGTCGACCTGGCCTTCCACCCGGAGGTCATGGACGGAACCCTGGCGCTTGTGGACGCGGCAGCCCGGCGTCAAGGTGACTTCGTCACCAAGAGCTCCGTCGAAATTGGCTAACTCGCTGCTGCCCCGCCTTCCTAAGCTCAGCGCCTGATCGCGGAGGGGTTGCCATGGATGCAGTGCTGGAGATGGACAAGGCCGTGCGCCCGAGGGCGCCCCGCTTGCCGGAGGGGGCGGCGGGCAGCCTGTCCTTGCTGATCGACGAACTCGCCTGCGGCGTGCTGGTGGTCAATCCTCGCGGGTGGCTGCTCCACGCCAACCATGCCGCGCAGCGCGAGCTGGCACGGCACACCTGGCTCACCGTGCGCGAGGGCATCGTGCAGCCCGTCGATCCGGCCCAGGCGCGCCTTTTCGCCGATGCGCTTTCCCGCACCGAAGGTGGTCGCCGCAGCCTGGTGCCGCTGCGAAGCGGCCGGCAGCGCCTCAGTGTTGCCGTGGTGCCCCTGCGCCCCGCGCGTGCCCACGAGCCGCGCTACGTGGCCCTGCTGCTGTCGCGCGCCGCCGTCTGCGATCCGGTCATGCTCTGCTTCTTCGCCCGCACGCACGGCCTCACGCCAGCCGAGGAGCAGGTACTCGGCATCCTCTGCCAAGGCCTCTCGGCACCGGAGATCGCGCGGCAACTGCGCGTGGCGGTGTCCACCGTCCGCAGCCACGTGCGCAGCATGTGCGCCAAGACGCACACCAACGGCGTGCGCGCGCTGGTCGGCCAGGTCGCCGTGCTGCCGCCGATCGGTGCCTGTCAGATGCACGATCCGCTGCACTAGCCGCAGACGATCTCATGCCGTAGAGTTCTCAACCAGGGGAGGGCGCCATGAACGTGTCCCGCAATTCGATGGAGCAGGAGCGGCTGATCGCCAGGCTCGAGCCGGGCATCGCACGCCTCGCCGCCCGTGGCATCGTGCGCAGCTACCGCAAGAACGCCATCGTGATCAACGAAGGGGAGGCCGGCGATTCCCTGTTCGTGCTGCTGCAAGGCCAGGTGAAGGTCTACGCCACCGACGAGAACGGGCGCGAGATCACCTACGGCACCATCCAGGCCGGCGACTACTTCGGCGAGATGTCGCTCGACGGCGGTCCGCGATCCGCCTCCGTGATGACGCTCGATGCCTGCCTGTGCGCCCTCGTGTCGCGCGCGGCGGTGCAGCAGCACCTGGCCGAGGAGCCGGATTTCGCGATTTCGCTCGTGTCACAGGTGATCCGCCGCGCACGCGCCGCCACGGAAACCGCGCGGCAGATGGCGCTCCTCGACGTCTATGGCCGTGTCATCCACACGCTGGAAGGGGAGCAGGGCCCGGCCAGCAGCCAGTCACCGGTGCAACTCACGCAGATCACGCACCAGCAGATCGCCAGCCGCGTGGGGGCGTCGCGCGAAATGGTCAGCCGCCTGTTGAAGGACCTGGAAAAAGGCGGCTATGTCGAACTGGGCATCAAGCGGATCACGCTCAAGAAGAAGCTCCCCGCGCGCTGGTGAAGCGCCGCGGCTGCTTCAACCCGCCGGCGCGCCGGCTTGCAGCAGCGCGTCCGCGAAACGCCCCGCAAGTTCGTCGCAGATCGGCGTCGCGGCCAGGAAGCTCGCGGCGCTGAAGGCCGGCTGGCGACGCAGCACGCGCTGCTGCGTCGCCCGCGCCTCTCCGAGTCTTTCGCCTTCCACCTGGGCCGCCACCAGCGTGTGCCAAGCCGGCATGTAGCGCGGGTTGTGCTGCAGCGCGCGCCGCGCGAAGGCGATGGAGGCTTCCGGATCACCATCGGCCCACGCTGCCAGGGCCGAAACGGAGTCGTAGAGGAAGCGCAGCGGCTCCAGCGACGCGGTCTGCGCGGCGCGGTGCGCCGTTGCGCGAGCCGCCTTGGCCTCGCCGCGCATCGCCTGCAGTTCCGCCCGGAACAGCAGCGCCAGGGAATGGTCCGCGCGCAGGCTCAGTGCCTGGGCCAAGCGATCTTCGGCGCTTTCGAGATTGCGCGCGCCGTGCACGCAGGCGTGCGCGTCCACCGCCAGCACGAGTGGCGATCCCGGGTCGTACTGCACCGCCGCCGCAGCATGCGCGCGGGCCATCGCCTGGTCGGGTCCGCTCACGCCCGCGCAAGCCTGCTGCGCGCGCAGCAAGTGCAGGTGCGCGAGCCATGCGTGGGCCGGCGCCTGCCGGCGCCAGCGCTCGCACAGGTGGTCCAGCATCAGGCGGGCGCGGTCCATGTCCACGGGGGAGAGCCGGTGCATCAGCCCGATCGAGGCCGCCAGCAGCGTCGATCCCTCCAGCGAGGGCAGGGGCAGCGCCTGCGCGCGTTCCACCTCCTGCCGGAACACCGCCGCGTGCACCGCCAGAACGACCTGCGCGAGCAGTCGCCTGTCCACCGTGCCGGTCCGCGCCGCGCCCCGGAAGCTGTCGGCCCAGACGACGTGGCCGCTGGTCGCGTCCGCGAGTTCCGCGAACAGCGAGCGCTCGCCGCCGTGGACCCGTCCACGGCCCGTGAGCACGTAGCGCGCGCCGGCCTGCGTGCGCACCGCATCCAGCGTGTCCAGCCGCGCATCCACCGCCGCGGTGCTCATGCGCGAGACGACCTGCAACG
Organism: Pseudomonadota bacterium; assembly: GCA_023438115.1. Taxonomy (GTDB): domain Bacteria; phylum Pseudomonadota; class Gammaproteobacteria; order Burkholderiales; family Burkholderiaceae_C; genus Ramlibacter. The sequence continues at coordinate 7,151 of JAEZEB010000297.1, forward strand.
CGTCGCTACGGGCGAGCGCCGCCACCAGTTCGTCAGTGAGCGTCTCGGCGCTGACGCCGTCCACGCCAGTGCCCTCGGTGCCGAATGGCAGCACGGCGACCGTTGCACGCAGCGTGCGGCCTTCCGCCGCCGGCAGGTGGATCACCGGCGCGCCCCCGGCGTGGCCGATCCGCCAGGCGTGCACGGGCTTCTTGAGGTGCTTGAGGTGGCAGGGGCCGAGATCCTCCACCTGCAACGCGAGCTTGCGGCCCAGGCGTTCGCGCAAGGCCGCCGATATCACGATTTCGCCGGGCCCCGCCAGCGATGCGATGCGCGCGGCGAGGTTCACGTCCGCACCGTAGATGTCGTACTTGTCGGCCACGAAGTCGGCGACGTGCGCGCCTATGCGCAGGTGCACCTGCTCCTCCGCCGGAAGTCCCTTGTTCCCTTCGTGGAACCAGGCCTGCATCTCGAGGGCGGTGCGCACGCAGCCCTGGGGATCGGAGAACTCGAGCATCAGCCCGTCACCGAGGCTGCGATGCAGACGGCCCGAGGCGAGCGGCAGGCGCTCCTGGACGAAATTCACGAAGCGCCGCCAGCGGGCGATGAACGCCTGCTCGTTCTGCTCCATCAGCCGGACGGACTCGACCACATCCGCCACCGCGATCACCTTGGAGGTGCGGGTGAAGCCGGCTGCCAGCTGGAACAGCGACATGGTTCGTGAACTTGAGAAACTCCCTATTGCAATTTGTATCACTTCCCGGGAAGTTCGCCGGGCTCGCTGAACCTTGCGCGATCCGGACAAATCCCTATATTGGGGGACGTGACGCCCGAACCTGCCTCTGCCCGCGGCGGCATCGTCCCGATCCGCTCCCTGGGCCCCGGCCATCGCCGCCGCATCGCCGCCCACCTGCTCTCGCTCGACGTGCACGATCGTTACCTGCGCTTCGGCTATTCGGCGACGGACGAGCAGATCCAGCGCTATGTCGACGGCCTGAATTTCGTCCGCGACGACATTTTCGGGATCTTCAACCGCGGCCTCGAACTGCTGGCCATGGCGCACCTGGCCTTCCTGCCGCACGACCCCGGCACGCCCGCCGGCGCGGAATTCGGCGTGTCGGTGCTGAAGAAGGCGCGCGGGCGCGGCTACGGCGCGCGCCTGTTCGACCGCGCCGTGGTCCACGCGCGCAACGAGGGCGTGGAGCTCATGTTCATCCACGCGCTGTCCGAGAACACCGCGATGATCCGTATCGCGCGCAACGCTGGCGCCACGCTGGAACGCGACGGCGGCGAGACCGAGGCCTATCTGCGCCTGCCGCCCGCCACGCTGGACAGCCGCGTCAGCGAAATGGTCGACGAGCAGGTCGCGCAGGCGGACTACCGCCTCAAGAAGCAGGCCAAGAATTTCCTGGATTTCCTGGCCAGCCTGCAGGAGATCCGCCGCGGCGCCACGGACGCCCGCGGCAAGAGCGGGCGCTGAGCGGTTTGGCCGCCGAGCCCCTGCCGTGGCCAATCCGGTATCCTATGAGTCCCTCCACTACCGCCTCTCGGGCTGTGTCAGACCCCCACCCTGCGCGAACCGCGCATGAAAAGCAGGACAAGCGCACGTTCCTGCAAAAGGTTGCCGAGTTCATCCATCCCGGACCGGACTCCAAGGCGGAGCTGATCGAGACCCTCGCCGACGCCGAAGACAACGACATCATCGGCCCGGAGTCGCGCGTGATGCTCGAGGGCGTGATCCGCATGGCCGAGCTCACGGCCGGCGACGTGATGGTCGCGGCGCCGCGCATGGACCTGGTGAACATCGATTCGCCTTATGAAGAGGTCCTCAACCTCGTCATCCACACGGCGCACTCGCGTTTCCCCGTGTACGAGGGCGACCGCGAGAACATCATCGGCATCCTGATGGCGAAGGACCTGCTGAAGCTGCAGCGTTCGCCGGAGTTCAAGCTGCGCGCGCTGCTGCGCCCCGCCGTGTTCGTGCCGGAGAGCAAGGGCCTCAACGACCTGCTGCGCGAGTTCCGCGGCAACCGCAACCATCTCGCCATCGTGATCGACGAGTTCGGCCGCGTGGCCGGCCTGATCACCATCGAGGACGTGCTGGAGCAGATCGTCGGCGAGATCGAGGACGAGTTCGACATCGCCGAGGACGAGGGCGACATCTTCCTGCTGGCCGACCGCACCTACCGCGTGAGCGGCGACACCTCCATCGAGCGGGTCAGCGAAGCCTTCGAGGTCGACCTGTCGCAGGTCGCCGACGCCGACGAGTTCGACACCATCGGCGGACTCGTGGCCCACGTGATGGGGCACGTGCCCAAGCGCGGCGAGCACACCACGCTCGCGGGCCTGGCGTTCGTCGTGCTGCACACCAAGGGCGGCGCGGTCCGCTGGTTCAAGGTGTCGCCCGCCGAGCCCAACGGCCCCGCCGCTTGAACGCGCTGCGTTCCCGCCTCGCCCCCTGGGCCGTCGCCGGCACGAGCGGCGCCCTCCATGCCCTCGCGCTTGCCTGGCCCGGCAGCGGGCAGGCGCTGTGGTGGCTGCAGCTCTTGGCGGTGGCCCTGTTGGCGGGCCTGCTGCAGCGGCAGGTGTCGTGGCGTCGTGCTGCCGCCCTCGGCTGGGCCCATGCGGCCGTGGCGCTGGCCGGCACCTTCTGGTGGCTGTTCATCTCCATGCACGTCTACGGCGGCCTGGCCTCGCCCCTCGCGGGCGCGGCCGTGTTGCTGCTGGCGGGCTTCCTGGCGCTGTACTACGCGATCGCGGCCGGCCTGCTGGTGCGCGGGGCATCCGGTGCGGCCTGGCGCGACGGCGCCTTGTTCGCGGCGCTGTGGATGGGCGCCGAATTGCTGCGCGGCACCTTGTTCACCGGCTTTCCCTGGGGCGCCGGCGGCTACGCGCATGTCGACGGCCCGCTGGCGGCGCTGGCGCCCTGGATCGGCGTGTACGGCATCTCCGCCGTCGCGGCCTGGCTCGCATACCTCGCCGCGGCGCTCGTACAGGCGCGCGGTCGCGGCTCGTGGCGCACCTGGGTGGCGGTTGCGGCCAGCACGGGCTTGCTTGCCGCCTGCAACGTGCGCACCGTGGCGCCGGCCGATGACGCGGGCGCGGGCGCGCCGCTGCGCGTCGCCTTGCTCCAGGGCAACATCCCGCAGGACGAGAAGTTCGAGGGGGGCACGGGCATTCCCATTGCGCTGGGCTGGTACGGGAGCGCGCTGCGCGACACCGATGCGCAACTGGTCGTCGCGCCCGAAACCGCGCTGCCCCTGCTGCCGCACCAACTCCCCGAGGGGTACATGGAGGGTTTGCGCGCTGCCTTCGCGCAGGGCGACCGCGCCGCGCTGGTAGGCGTGCCGCTTGGCAGCTTCGAGAGCGGCTACACCAATTCCGCGATCGCGCTCGCCCCGGGCGCGGGCGATTACCGCTACGACAAGCACCACCTGGTGCCCTTCGGCGAATTCATCCCGCCGCTGTTCAAATGGTTCACGCGGATGATGAACATCCCGCTGGGTGACTTCAACCGCGGCGACGTCGGCCAGGCCTCCTTCGCCTGGCAAGGGCAGCGCCTGGCGCCCAACATCTGCTACGAGGACCTGTTCGGCGAGGAACTGGGCGCGCGCTTCCGCGACCCGGCCGCCGCGCCCACCATCTTCGTCAACCTCAGCAACATCGCCTGGTTCGGCAACACGGTCGCGATCGACCAGCACCTGCACATCAGCCGCATGCGCGCGCTGGAGTTCCGTCGGCCCATGATCCGCGCCACGAACACGGGCGCGACGGCCATCATCGACCGCTTCGGCCAGGTCACCCACCTGATGCCGCGGCACACGCGTGGCGTGCTGGTGGGCGAGGTGCAGGGCGGCACGGGCCTCACGCCTTTCGCGCGATGGGTGTCGCGCTTCGGCCTGCTGCCCCTGTGGCTGCTGGCCGCGGCGGCGGCACTTGCCGCGGCGTGGCGCGGCCCAAGGCGGGCGCAGCCCTAAAATGGAAGGTTCCGCGGGCCTGCGCCCGCGCCTGAAGGCCGGCCGCGGCCGTCCGCCCCTATGCTCACATTCCAGCAAATCATCCTGAAGCTGCAGTCGTACTGGGA
>JAEZEB010000263.1 GCA_023438115.1 Pseudomonadota bacterium
AGGTCGGGGTGAGCCCGAAGGCGAACCCCGACGTCCCCCTCACGCAGCATTGCGCGGCGACGGCACCAACTGCGCACTGAGCGTCCGCAGCAACTCTCCCACCTCCGCCTGCTGCTGCGGCGACCACTGCGCGAAGAGCTCCCGCAGGTGCGCGCGGCGCGCCTGCGCGAGGCGCTCCAGCGCGGCGCAGCCGGCGGGGCGCACGTCCCAGGTGCCGACGGGCAGCGGTTCCACATAGCCGCGCGCGGCCAGCAGGGTCGCGGCTTCGGCGATCTCCTCGGTGCTGAAGACGGCATCCTGCGCCAGCGTGTCGAGGTCGGCGTCCGCGTCCGCATCCAGGCGGTACAGCAGCCAGGCCGCCGCTTCCGGCAGGTCCATGCCGGCGCGGGCGGTGATCAGGCCGATGTGCTTGCGCTTGAGGTCGCGGTCCATCACGGCGGCGAGGCCGCGCACCAGTTCCTCTTCGGCGGTGGGCGAGCGCGGCATGGCGAGCGCATCGCCGATCTCCTCGCCGATGTCGCCCGTGGTGACGGCGATGGTCTGGCGCAGCGGCCGCTCGGGCAGCAGCCAGCTGGCCGCGAAGCCCAGCAGCGCCATCACGGCGGCGACGCGGAACACCGCAACCATGCCGGCCGTGTAGCTGGTCGCGTAGGCCTCGCGTGCGGCGGCCGGCAAGTCGCCCAGCTCCTGCAGGTTGGGCATGCCTTCGGTGCCGCCGTGCGTGACGATCGCCATCAGCACCGCGCCCAGCACCGCCGTGCCGATCGCGCCGCCGATGGAGCGGAAGAGGGACGTGCCCGCGGTGGCGACGCCGAGGTCGCGGTAGTCCACGGCGTTCTGCACGGCGATCACCAGCACCTGCATCACCAGGCCCATGCCCAGGCCCAGCAGCAGCGCGAGAACGAGGATGGACGCCAGGCTGTCGCCCACCTCCAGGCCCGTCAGCAGGAACAGCGCGAGCGTCATCAGCGCGGTGCCCACGATGGGGAAGATCTTGTAGCGGCCGGTGCGGCTGATGATCTGTCCCGACGTGATGGAGGAGACCAGCATGCCCGCCATCAGCGGCAGCATCTGCAGGCCCGAGGCCGTGGGCGTGGAGCCCTTCGCCACCTGCAGGTACACGGGCAGGTAGGTGATGGATCCGAACATCGCGAAGCCGACCACCAGCCCGATGAAGGACGCAGCGACGAAGGCGCGGTCGCGGAACAGGTGCAACGGCAGGATGGCTTCCGGCGCGCGGCGCTGCGCGAAGGGAAAGGCGATGAGCGCGACCAGGCCTGCCGCCGCCGTCGCGAGGATGAAGGGCGAGCTCCAGCCGTAGGCGCTGCCGCCCAGGTCGGTCACGAGGATGATGGCCGTGAGAGCAATGGTGAGCAGCGCGGCGCCCGCGTAGTCGATGCGCGGTTGCGCGCGCCGCGGCGAATCGGGCAGGGTGGTGGCGATCAGCGCCAGCGCCACCGCGCCCAGCGGCAGGTTGATGAAGAAGATCCAGCGCCAGGTCCAGTGGCTCGCGAAGTAGCCGCCGATCAAAGGCCCGGCGGCGCTGGCCAGGCCGAACACCGCGCCGAAGAGGCCCTGGTAGCGGCCGCGGTCGCGCGGCGGGATGATGTCGCCCACGGCCGCCATGGCGGTGACCATCAGCGCGCCGCCGCCTATGCCTTGCAGCGCGCGGAACACGATCAGCTGCGTCATGCTCTGCGCGGCGCCGCACAGCGCCGAGCCGGCGAGGAAGAGCACCACCGCGATCTGCAGCATCTTGCGCCGGCCGTAGAGATCGCCCAGCTTGCCGTAGATGGGCGTGACCACCGTCTGCGTGAGCAGGTAGGCGGTGACTACCCACGACAGCCGTTCCAGGCTGCCCAGCTCGCCCACGATCATGGGCAGCGCCGTGCTGACGATGGTGCCGTCCAGCGCGGCCAGCAGCAGCGCGAGCAGCAGGCCGCTGAAGGCGACGAGGACGGCGCTGCGCTCGAGGGGTGGAGGGGCGGCGGTGGCGGCGGTAGCCATCCGCCGAAATTAGCATCGGCGCGTCCGGCCGGGGAGCGTTCAGGCCGGCAGGAAGACCTGCGCCTCCAGGCCCGGATGGGCATTGCGCAGCTCGAGCCGGCCGCCGTGGGCCTGCGCCACCAGGCTGCAGAGATAGAGGCCCAGGCCCACGCCGCCGGTGCTGCGCTGCCGGGCGGCATCGGTGCGGTAGAAAGGCTCGGCCAGGTGCGCCAGCGTTTCCTCGGCCACGCCGGGGCCGAAGTCGCGCACGGTCAGCACGAGCTCACTGCCTTGCCGCTGCAGCCGCAGCACGGGACGGCGCTCGCTGCCGCCGTAGCGCAACGCGTTGCCGATGAGGTTGCGCAGCAGCAGGCGCATGCGCGCACGGTCCAGCGACAGCGGCGGCAGGTCGCCGGGCAGCTCGAGGTCCACCTGGCCTTCACCTGCGCACTCGCGCACCAGCTCCGGCAGGTCCACGGCTTCGCGATGCAGCGCCGCATGGCCCTGGCCCAGCCGTTCGCTTTCCAGCAGGTCGCTGACGAGGTTGGCCATCTCCTCCAGGTCCTGCAGCAGCGCCTCGCGCCGCTCGCCCGCTTCGCCGGTCTCCGGCAGCAGTTCGACGTGCAGGCGCGCACGCGTGAGCGGACTGCGCAGCTCGTGGCTGATCGCCAGCAGCAGCGCGCGCTTGGCTTCCAGCATCTGGTGGATGCTGCCCGCCATGGCGTTGATCTCGTGCGCCAGGTCGCCCAGCTCGTCGCGGCGGCGCACCGGAATGGCTTCGGCGAAGCGGCCCGCGCCGAAGCGCTGCGCCCCGTCGCGGATGTCGTCCAGCGGCTGCAGCAGCTTGCGCACCGCCTTCCAGGCGACGGCGGTGAGCAGCAGCACCACGGCCAGCGTGATCCAGCCGACGCGCTGCGGCCGCTCGTGCCAGCTGCGCACGTTCAGGCCCAGCGTGATGCGATGGCCGTCCGCCGTGGTGCGCGCCAGCAGCGCGTCCTCGCCCTTGGCCCAGCGCGCGCGCCGGCGCTCCCAGGTGTCCGGTGGTGGGTGGCTGCGCCATTCGATCGCGGGGCCTTCGATCTGCACGGTGATCGGCAGCCGGCGCGTGAGCGCCTCCGCGCGCTCCACGCTGGGCGGCGAACCGATCTCGGCGACCAGCCGGTCCACGTAATCCGTCATCAGCGGACGCACCGCGCCGCGCCAGCCCTGGCTCAGCGCGTTCTGCATGCCCGCGATGAAGGCGCCGGTGATCGCCAGCGCCAGCAGCAGGAACAGCACCGTCAGGCGCGCCTTGAGCGAATGCCGCAGCCGCACGCGCGCGCGATGCGTCCAGCCCGCGCGATGCCTAGCCAAGCCCGTTGCCTCCGGGCCGAAGCGCGAGCGCGTAGCCGACGTTGCGCAGTGTCTTGATCGCCGCCAGCGGTTCCAGCTTGCGGCGCAGGCGGCTCACGAGGATGTCGACGGCGCGCGAATAGAGCTCCGCCTCGTGCCCGCGCAGCTGGTTGAGGATGTCGTCGCGGCTGAACACCTTGCCCGGCTCGCGCGCCAGCAGCACCAGCAGGTCGAACTCGGTGCTGGTGAGTTCCACCGGCTCGCCTTGCCGCTGCACGGTGCGCGTGACCGGATCGACGACCAGGCCGTCGAAGCGCAGGCGCCCGTCGGCGGCGACGGGCACGCGGCGGCGCAGCACGGTCTGCAGGCGCGCCACCAGCTCGCGCGGCTCGAAGGGCTTGGGCAGGTAGTCGTCGGCGCCCAGCTCGAGGCCGACGACGCGGTCCATCACCTCGCCGCGCGCGGTGAGCATCAGCAGGGGCAGGTCGCTCTCGCGCCGGATCGCGCGGCACAGCGAGAAGCCGTCCTGCTCCGGCAGCATCACGTCGAGGATCGCGGCGTCGAAACCGTCCTGGCGCAGCAGCGCCAGCCCTTCGCTGGGCCGCAACGCCTGCACCAGCTCGAAGCCGAAGCGCGCGAAGTACGCCGCGAGCGGCTCGCCGAGCGCGGCATCTTCGTCAATCAGCAGGATGCGGGGCATGGGCGGCGATTGTCGCGCACGCCGCCGG
>JAEZEB010000266.1 GCA_023438115.1 Pseudomonadota bacterium
CCTCGGCCCTGCGCGGGCGCGGCATCGGCAAGGGCGACACGGTGGCCGTCATGCTGCCCAACACGCCGGCGATGGTCGAGGCGCACTTCGGCATCCCGATGGCCGGCGCCGTGCTCAACGCCCTGAACACCCGCCTGGACCCGCCCACCATCGCCTTCATGCTGGACCACGGCGAGGCCAAGGCGGTGATCGTGGATCCCGAGTTCGCCCCGACCATGGCCAGGGCGATCGCCCTGCGCAAGGAGGCCCGGCCGCTCCTGGTGATCGATGCGGAGGATGCTCTCTACACCGGGCCGGCGCAGCGCATCGGCAGCACCACGTACGAGGACTTCCTGGCCCAGGGCGACCCGCAGTTCGCCTGGGAACTGCCGGCCGACGAGTGGGATGCGATCGCGCTGAACTACACCAGCGGCACCACGGGCAATCCCAAGGGCGTCGTGTACCACCACCGCGGCGCGGCGACCAACGCCATCTCCAACATCCTCGAGTGGGACATGCCCAGGCACCCGGTCTACCTGTGGACCCTGCCGATGTTCCACTGCAATGGCTGGTGCTTCCCCTGGACCCTGGCCGCGCGCGCCGGCGTGAACGTGTGCCTGCGCAAGGTGGAAGCCAAGGCGATGATCGATGCGATCCGCGAGTACGGGGTCACGCACTACTGCGGCGCGCCGATCGTGCACGGGATGCTGGTGAACGCGCCGGAGGACCTGAAGCAAGGCCTGCCCCGCGGCGTCAAGGCGATGGTGGCCGGCGCGGCGCCGCCCGCCTCGCTGATCGAGGGCATGGAGAAGCTGGGCTTCGAGCTCACGCACGTGTACGGGCTGACCGAGGTCTACGGGCCCGCCACGGCCTGTCCGCCGCAGGCGGGCTGGGAGACCCTGGACATCGGCGAGCGCGCCCGCCTCAATGCCCGCCAGGGCGTGCGCTACCACCTGCAGCGCAGCGCCCGCGTGCTGGATCCGCAGACGATGCAGCCGGTGCCCTGGGACGGCGAGACCATGGGCGAGATCATGTTCCGGGGCAACATCACGATGAAGGGCTACCTGAAGAACCCCAAGGCCACGCAGGAGGCCTTCGCCGGCGGCTGGTACCACACGGGCGACCTGGCGGTGCAGTACCCGGACGGCTACATCAAGATCAAGGACCGCAGCAAGGACATCATCATCTCGGGCGGCGAGAACATCTCTTCCATCGAGGTGGAGGACGTGCTGTACCGCCACCCCGACGTTCTGGCCGCCGCGGTGGTGGCCAAGCCCGACGCGAAGTGGGGCGAGACGCCCTGCGCCTTCGTCGAGCTGAAGCCGGGCGCGAAGCTCAGTGCCGAGGAGGTGGTCGCGCATTGCCGCAAGCACCTGGCCGGCTTCAAGGTGCCGCGCGCGGTGGTGTTCGGCGAGCTGCCCAAGACCTCCACCGGCAAGATCCAGAAGTTCGAGCTGCGCAAGCAGGCGGGCTCCGCCGCGGCCATCGACGTCTGAGCGTCCGCGCCCCCGCGTGGCGGGCCGCGACGGCATACTCGGCCGATGCGCGTGCTCAATCCGGCCGCCGCTTACGTGATGGCCCATCCGGGCACCTTCGCGCGGCGCGTGCTCAAGGGGTTCCAGGCCAACCAGGGCCTGCTGCTCGCCGGCGCCGTCGCGTACTACGCGTTGCTGTCGGTGGTGCCGCTGCTGATCCTGGTGGTGATCGCGCTGTCGCACTGGGTCGACCAGGCGGAATTGCTGTCGACGCTCGGCCGGTATCTCGAATGGGTGCTGCCGGGCCAGTCGGGCGCGATCGTCACCGAGCTGGCGAACTTCGTGCAGCACCGCGACGTGATCGGCTGGCTGCTGCTGGTCACCATGCTGTTCTTCAGCTCGCTGGCGTTCACGGTGCTCGAGAAGGCGATGGCCGTGATCTTCCTGCACCGCTTCCAGGTGCGGCGCCGGCACTTCCTCGTCTCGGCGCTGCTGCCCTACCTGTACATCCTCTCGCTGGGTTTCGGGCTGCTGGTGGTCACGCTGGTGTCAGGCGGCATCCAGGCGATGGGCGACAACAGCATCGAGTTCCTCGGCTGGGAGTGGTCGCTGGAGGGCGTCTCGGGCGTGCTGCTGTACGTGCTGGGGCTTGCGGGCGAGATCCTGTTGCTCACCTCGATCTACATGGTGATGCCCGTGGGGCGCCTGCTGTGGCGCCATGCGCTGGTGGGCGGCGTCACCGCGACGCTGCTGTGGGAGATCACGCGCCGCGTGCTGGTGTGGTACTTCAGCACGCTGTCCACCGTGAGCGTGGTCTACGGCTCGCTCACCACGGCGATCGTGGTGCTCCTCAGCCTGGAGATCGCGGCGACGTTGCTGCTGCTGGGCGCGCAGGTGATCTCCGAGTACGAGCGGATCGACCGGACGGCCTAGGGGTGGTCATCCCGGCCTCGAGCCGGGATCCATGCGGCGTTCGACCCGGCGCCGCATGGATTGCGGGGTCGAGCCCGCAATGACAGGGGCTTGGGGCGTGCGGGGGTCAGTCGCCCATCACGATGCCTTCGCGCCGCGGGTCCGCGCCGCCGAAGAACACCGGCGTGCCGTGCGCGTTACCCACGGTGATCGCCTGCAGGCCGCTGGTCATGGCCTGCTCGCGCACCTCGGCGCCGCGCGCGCGCAGGGCCTGCACGATGGGGGCCGGAAAGCGCCTTTCCTCCAGGATCGTCGGGCCGTTGAGCGAGGCGAAGTTCGGCAGGTTGATGGCCTGCTGCGGCGTGAGGCCCCAGTTCAGCACGCCGTAGAGCGTCTTGGCCGTGAAGTGGATGATCAGCGCGCCGCCAGGGCTGCCACCGGTCATCACGAGCTGGCCGGTGTCCTGGTCGAACACGAGCGTGGGCGCCATCGAGGAGCGCGGGCGCTTGCCCGGCTGCACGCGGTTGGCGATCGGCCGGCCTTCCGCATCGGCCGGGGCGAAGCTGAAGTCGGTCAGCTCGTTGTTCAGCAGGAAGCCGCGCACCATCTGGCGGGCGCCGAACTGGTCCTCGATGGTGGTGGTCATCGCCAGCGCGTTGCCGCGGCCGTCGACGATGCTGATGTGCGAGGTGCCGTATTCCGGTTGCGGCGGCATGGGCGCGAAGGCGCCGGCGCGTCCCGGCGTGCCGGGTTGCGCGGTCTTCATGCTGGGGCCCGCCGGCTGGATGAGGCGAGCGCGCTGCGCGAGGTAGTCGGGCGCGAGCAGGCTCATCCAGCTGCCCGCGGGCGGCTGCACGAAGTCGGGATCGGCCAGGTACTGCGCGCGGTCCGCGAAGGCCAGGCGCGAGGCCTCGGTGTAGAGGTGCAGCCAGTCGGCCGGGGGCAGGCCGTCCCGCAGCGGAATCGAGGCCGCCGGCGTGTGGTTCAGGATGCCCAGGATCTGGCCGATGGCGATCGCGCCGGACGAGGGCGGCGGGAAGCCGCACACGCGATAGTTGCGGCCCTGCGCGGCATACGGATGGCACAGGGGCTCGCGCTTCCTGGGCTGGTAGGCGGCGAGGTCGGACAAGGCGAGGCGGCCCGGGTTGGTCGGGTGGCTGCGTACCTTCTGCACGATGGCCTGCGCGATGTCGCCTTCATGGAGCGCGCGCGAACCTTTGTCCGCGATGCGCCGCAGGACGGCCGCGAGCTCGGGATTGCGCAGCACGTGGCCCACGGGCCAGGGCTCGCCGTTCGGCTGGTAGAAGTACGTGGCCGCGGTAGCGTCCTTCTTCAGGTGCGCTTCGCTTTTGAGGAGTGTGTTCAGGCGCGGCGAGACCTGGAAGCCGTTCTCGGCGAGCGTGATCGCAGGCCGGAACAGCGCGGCCCAGGGCAGCTTGCCGTGCTGGCGATGCGCCATCTCCAGCATGCGCACCGTGCCCGGCACGCCGACGGCGCGGCCACCGACGACGGCTTCGTAGAAGGGCAGGGGCTTGCCGTCGGGACCGAGGAACAGGCGCTCGTCCGCCGCGGCCGGCGCGGTTTCGCGGCCGTCGAAGGCCTCGATGCGGCGGCCGTCGGAGTGCAGCAGGAAGGCGCCGCCGCCGATGCCGCTGGATTGCGGCTCCACCAGCGTCAGCACCATCTGCACGGCGATCGCCGCGTCGACGGCGGTGCCGCCGGCGCGCAGCACCTGGTAGCCCGCGTCGGTGGCCAGCGGGTTGGCCGCGGCCACGGCGAAGCTGCGCGTGGCCCAGCCCGGTTTCTCCGTGATGCCGGAAGCCGCCTCGGGCTGCTGGGGGACGCTGTAGGTGAAGGAGGCCGGCGGCGTGCTCGCGCAGGCGGCCAGCAGGCCGGCGGCAGCCAGCCAGGCGAGGATGGGGCGGCGCATGGTTCGTGCTCCCTGGACCCGGGTTGTTCTTGCCCGGGCACTATAGAGCGGCGCCGCCCCGCGCGGGGCTTACTTCGGGGCCAGGCGGATGGCGCCGTCCAGGCGGATCACCTCGCCATTGAGCATGTCGTTCTCGAAGATGTGCTTCGCGAGCTTGGCGTAGTCCTCGGGCGTGCCCAGGCGCGAGGGGAAGGGCACGCTGGCGGCCAGCGCGTCCTGCACTTCCTGGGGCATGCCGAACAGCATGGGCGTGCCGAAGATGCCGGGAGCGATGGTCATGTTGCGGATGCCGTTGCGCGCGAGGTCGCGGGCGATCGGCAGCGTCATGCCCACCACGCCGCCCTTGGAGGCGCTGTATGCGGCCTGGCCGATCTGGCCGTCGTAGGCCGCCACGGAGGCGGTGGAGATCATGCAGCCGCGCTCGCCGGTTGCTTCGGGCTCGTTCTTCGCCATCGCTTCCGCCGCGAGGCGGATCATGTTGAAACTGCCCACGAGGTTGACCATGATGGTCTTCGTGTACGTCGCGAGGTTGTGCGCGCCGTTCTTGCCGACTGTCTTTTCCGCCGGCGCGATGCCCGCGCAGTTCACGAGGCCCATCAGCTTGCCCAGCGACACGGCCTTCGCGACGACGGCCTGCCCGATCTGGCCGTCGTACGCCGCGACCGAGGCGGTGGAGATCAGGCAGCCGCGCTCGCCCGTGGACTCCGGCTCGTTCCTGCTCATCGCGGCGGCGGCCAGGCGGATCATGTTGAAGCTGCCCACCAGGTTCACCATGATGACCTTGGTGTAGACGTCCAGGCTGTGCGGGCCGTTCTTGCCCACGGTCTTTTCCGCGGGCGCGATGCCGGCGCAGTTGACCAGGCCCATCAGCTTGCCCAGCGACCCCGCCTTGTCCACGACGGCCTTGCCGTCGGCTTCCTGGCTCACGTCGCACTTGAGGAAGGCGCCGCCGATCTCCCTGGCGACCTGCTCGCCCTTCTCGACCTGCATGTCGGCGATCACCACCTTGCCGCCGTTGGCGGCCAGCATGCGCGCGGTGCCTTCGCCGAGGCCCGACGCGCCGCCGGTGACGATAAAGACCTTGCCCTGGATGTCCATCTCTGCTCCTGGTTGACGTTGACGTAAGCGTCAATTATCGCGGACGCTGGCGCG
>JAEZEB010000275.1 GCA_023438115.1 Pseudomonadota bacterium
GGGTAGCGGGCCGGCCCGCGGCGCGCACGGGCATCCGCCGGCCGGCGAAGACGGTGGCGATCACCGCGAGGGCGAAGCCCAGGGTGAGCAGGTCCAGGCGCTCGCCGAGCAGGGGCACGGCGAACAGCATGCTGAGGAAGGGTTGCACCAGTTGCACCTGGCTGACGCGCACCGTGCCGCCGAGGGCCAGGCCGCGGTACCAGGCGAAGAAGCCGATCCACATCGAGAACACGGCGACGTAGGCGAAGCCGGCCCAGGCGGACGCGGGCAGGGCTTGCGTGGGACGCGTCCACCACGCCGCCGGCAGCGTGATCGGCAGCGCGATCACCAGCGCCCAGCAGATCACGTGTTCGGCGCGCATGCGTTGGGACAGTCGCGCGCCGTAGCCGTAGCCCACCGCCGCGCTGGCCATGCCGGCGAGCAGCAGGACGTCAGCGGCGTGCAGGCGCATGCCGCCGCCGGAGCGCAGCAGGGCAAAGACGACGACGAGCACGGTGCCCAGGGCGGCGCAGGTCCAGAAGCCCGCCGAAGGCCGCTGCCGGTGAAGCAGGGCGCCCACGAGCGCGGTCGCGAGCGGCAGCACGCCCACGATCACGCTGGCGTGCACCGCCTCGACGTAGCGCATGGCCACCGAGGTGAAGAGCGGAAAGCCGAACACGACGCCCGCGGACGTGAGCACCAGCGGCCACCATTCCTCGCGCCGGGGGCGCGGCGCGCGGGTGGCCACGAGAAATACGGCGGACAAGGCGGCGGCCACCACGGCGCGGCCCAGCGCGATGAAGATGCCGGACATCAGCGGCGCATCGGGCGTGCCGACGGCCAGGCGCGTCATCGGCAGGGTGAGCGCGAAGATCGCCACCCCGACGAAGCCCAGCCACAGTCCCTTGCGTTCGGCCGGATTCATACCGTCACCATCCAGGCCGCCGTGCCCACCAGCACCAGCGCCAGCGCGCGGTTGAACCACAGCAGCCGACGGCCCTGCGCCAGCCAGTCGCGCAGCAGCGAGCCCACCAGCGCATACAGGAAGTTGCTGCTGAAGGCGAACACGGTCATGGCCAAGCAGACGAGGAGGAGACGCTCGCCCGGGTTGCTGGCCGGCTGCCCGGCGGCATTGACGACCCAGCCCGCGGTGAGCGTGAGCGCGAGCATCCAGGCCTTGATGTTGAGGAACTGCAGGCCCACGCCTTCCCAGAAGGTGACCTGCAGCCTGGCCGCGTCGACCTCGGCCATGCGCGCGGCGTTGGCGAGTTTCCAGGCAAGCCACAGCATGTAGGAGATGCCGGCGGCCTTCACGCCCCAGCGCAGCGCCGGAACGCCCAGCACGAGCGCGCCCAGGCCGATGCCGGAGAGCGCCATGAGCAGCAGCCAGCCGGCGGGAACGGCCAGGCAGAAGTGCAGCGTGCCGCGCAGGCCGCGGTTGGCCGCGAGCGCCGTGGAGAGCGTGGTGTTCGGCCCCGGCGAGAAACTCATGGCGGTGCAGAACAGCAGCAGGGCGGTGATCTCGGCGGGGCTCATTCGGGCGTCGGTTGCGGCGGGATGCGAACCAATGTAATCTGGCGCACCAATACACGGCCAGTACAGTTTTCCAGATCACTTCGCGATCTGTACTGCCCAAAACGGCAATACACGGAGTCCTGCCATGTTGATGAAGGCGTCATCGCAATCGCTCACGGAGCAGCTGGCGGGGCGGTTCGCCGAGCGCATCCGCACGCGCCTGCTGGCGCCAGGGGCGCGCCTGCCCTCGGTGCGCCAGTGCGCCGAGCAGCACGGCGTCAGCCCGTCCACCGTGGTGGCGGCGTATGACCAGTTGCTGGCGCAGGGGCTGGTGGAGGCGCGGCGCAACCGCGGCTTTTTCGTGCGCGAGGCTTCGGTGCCGCCGGCCGAAGGCGCGGTGGTCGACACGCCGCCGGCCGTGTCGACCGCGTTCGCCGCGGCGCACTGGATCGTGGCGCGCCGCAATCCCGGGCCCGTGAATGCCACGACGCTGATCCGCGGCATGTTCCACCGCGTCAGCAACAAGCCGCAGCCGGGCATGGGCGTGTTCCCGCCCGAATGGCTGGAGTCGACCTTCATGCCCGCCGCCGTGCGCAAGGTGACCGGCACGCGGGCGCTGCAAGACTTCTCCCTGCAGTACGGCGAGCCGCTGGGCGATGCGACGCTGCGCCGCGCGCTGTCGACCAAGCTCGCTGGGCTCAACGTGCCGGCGGCGCCGGACCAGATCATCACCTCGGTGGGGGCGACGCACGCGCTGGACATCGTCAGCCGCACGCTGCTGCGCCCCGGCGATCCGGTGATGGTGGAAGAGCCCGGCTGGGCGGTGGAGTTCGCGCGCCTGACCGCGATGGGCATGCGCCTGCTGCCCGTGCCGCGCCGCGCCGACGGGCCGGACCTGGAGGTGATGGCGAAGTATTGCGAGGTGCACAAGCCCAAGCTGTACGTGAGCGTGAGCGTCTTCCACAACCCCACCAGCTATTGCCTGGCCCCCGGCAGCGCGCACCGGGTGCTGCAGCTGGCGAACCAGCACGACTTCCACATCGTCGAGGACGACACCTACAACCACATCGCCCCGGCGCACGCCACGCGGCTGTCGGCCTTGGATGGCCTGGAGCGCACGATCTACGTCGGCGGCTTCGCCAAGATCCTGGCGCCCAACTGGCGCATCGGCTTCCTCGCGGCGCCGACGGCGCTGGTGGAACGGATGCTGGACACCAAGCTGCTGGGCACGCTCACCACGCCGGCGCTGCTGGAAAAGGCGCTGGCCCTCTGCATCGAGCAGGGGCAGTTGCGCCGCCACGCCGAGCGGGTTCGCACCCGGCTGGACGTCGCGCGTGGCCGCAGCGTGAAGCTGGCGTTGAACGCGGGCTGCCGCTTCGTCGCCGAACCGGCCGGCCTGTTCGGCTGGGTGGACACGGGCGTGGACACCGATGCGCTGGCGCAGCGGATGCTGGACGAAGGCTACCTCCTCGCGCCCGGTGCGCTGTTCCACGCCGAGCGCAAGCCCAGCACGCTGATGCGCATCAACTTCGCGACCACGCAGGACGCGGCGTTCTGGAAGAAGTACGCGGAGCTGGTGAAGCGGATGTGAGCTACAGCATCTCGTCCGGCGCGAAGGGGCCGATGATGCGCACGAACAGCTTCAGCCTGGTGCTCGCGCCGGGTTCGTCCTTCTCGTCGCCGAAACTCGCACCCTGCGGCGCCCGCCAGTAGAGTGCGTCGCCTTGCTGTTCCACGCGGTACGCCGCGGTGGCCAGCGTGTCCTCGATCTGGCGGGTGGCCACGCGGGCCAGCTGCGCGCCGCGGATCAGGAGCGCGACTTCGCTGTTCTGGATCTGCGAGCGCAGGTCGAGGTTCATGGAGCCGATCACCGACCAGCGATCGTCGACGATCACCGCCTTGGAGTGCAGGCTGGCGCGCGACTTGGCATCGCTCTTGGAGCCGCCCGCGCTGCCGAACCAGCCGCCGCCGGATCCGCCGCGGCCGCTGCCCGAGCCGAGCAGCTCCGCGGCGGTTTCCGGGTCCGAGCGCATCTCGTAGAGCTCCACGCCCATCGCCAGCAATTCCTTGCGGTAGCGCGCATAGCCCGCGTGCGCGGCCGGCGCGTCGTTGGAGGCCAGCGAGTTGGTCAGCACGCGCACGCGCACGCCGCGGCGGCGCAGATCGCCGTACACGCCCATCATGCGCGGTCCCGGCACGAAGTAGGGCGAGATGATCAGCACGTCGCGCTGCGCCTGCTGCATCAGCTGCAGCAGCCCGTCGATCACGGTCTCGCCGGCGTTCACCTCGTCGTCGCCGGGACCCACCTTCTGCGGCTGGTCGACCATCAGCGTGGACGGCGCCCAGATCAGCGGCACCGTGCGCAGGTCCATGGGCGGGCGCTCGGCTTGCGTGGCCTCGGCGTCGGTGACGGAAGGCAGCACGGTGGGCGACACGGTGACCGGCAGGACCATCGGCGGCGGCACGGTGGCGGAAGCCTTGGACGCGGAGCCCTGCGGCTGCCACTGGCGCAGGCGCTCCAGGTCGTCCTCGTCCAGCAGGGTCTGCACGGGATAGGCCAGCTTGTCGTTCCAGAAGCGGTCGAAGCTCCTGGACATGTCGCGCACGATCCGACCGGCTGCGAGCACGTCGAGGTCGACGAAGTTCTGCTTCTCGCCGCCGCCGAAGTAGCGGTCGCCCAGGTTGCGCCCGCCCGTGATGCCCCACGCGTTGTCCGCGATGAACACCTTGTTGTGCATGCGCTTCTGCAGGCGGTCGAAATCGTGCAGGGTGGAGAAGATGCGCCCCAGCATGTTGTTGCGGGGGCCCGTGAGCGGATTGAACAGGCGCACTTCGATGTTCGGCACGAAGGCCAGGCGCAGCACCTGGGCATGCGCGCCGACGGTGTTGAAGTCGTCCAGCAGGATGCGAACGCGCACGCCGCGCTGCGCCGCCTCGCGGATGCGCTGCAGGATCACTTCGGTGGTGGCGTCCGCGTGGATGGCGTAGTACTGCAGGTCGAGGCTGCGGGTGGCGCCGTCCACGAGGGCCAGGCGGCTGGTGTACGCGCTTTCCACGGTGTCGAGCAGGTAGAAGCCGGAGTCGCTGCGCGCTCCCGCCTGCGCGCGGCGCGCGTGCACCAGCTGGCCGAGCGGCGTCTGGTCCGGTTGCGCGAAAGCGGTGGACGGCACCTGCTTGTCGTTGGCCGGCAGGCTGGCGCAGCCTGTCGCACAACCCAGCATCCAGGCCGCGAGCAGCCAGCGCCACACGCGCAAGGGCCGCCAGGGTGACGGGAGTGCGCGGGCTGCGGCGCGGAGGGGATTCATGGTCCAGCGACTGTAGCCGCCGGCCCGCCGCAGCGGGGCTCCCGCAAGGTCAGCAATGGCCGCCAGTGGGTGACGGTGGCAGCCTACAGTTGTCCGAGCGCGTCCCAGCGCTCCAGCGCCGTCATCAGTTCTTCCTCGATCGCTTCGTTGCGCACGGCGAGCTGCTGCGCGCGGCCGGGGTCGCTGGCATAGAGGCTGCCGTCGGCGAGTTCCGCCTGGATCGCCTTCTGCTCCTGCTCCAGCGCGTCGATGAGGGCGGGCAGCGCTTCGAGCTCGCGCTGTTCCTTGTAGCTGAGCTTGCGGCGCGCGGCCGCGGCGGGAGCGGGCACCGGCGCCGTGGCCTTCTCCTTCGCGGACGTCGCCGGAGCGGCGGCGGCTCCCGCCAGCTCGCGCGCGCGGCGCGACTGCACCAGCCAGTCCTGCACGCCGCCTTCGTATTCGCGCCAGCGGCCGTCGCCCTCGAAGGCGATCGTGCTGGTCACGACGTTGTCCAGGAAGGCGCGGTCGTGGCTCACGAGGAAGACGGTGCCTTCGTAGTCCTGCAGCAGGTCTTCCAGCAGTTCCAGCGTGTCGATGTCCAGGTCGTTGGTGGGTTCGTCCAGCACCAGCACGTTGGCGGGGCGCGCGAACAGGCGCGCCAGCAGCAGGCGGTTGCGCTCGCCGCCCGAGAGCGATCGCACCGGCGAGCCCGAACGGGCCGGCGAGAACAGGAAGTCGCCCAGGTAGCTCTTGACGTGCTTGCGCTGCCTGCCGATCTCGATCCACTCGCTGCCGGGGCTGATGAAATCCTCCAGCGTCGCGTCGAGGTCCAGCGCGGCGCGCATCTGGTCGAAATAGGCGACCTGCAGGTTGCTGCCCAGGCGCACGCGGCCGGCATCGGGTTCGAGCTCGCCGAGGATCAGCTTCAGCAGCGTGGTCTTGCCCGCGCCGTTGGGTCCGAGCAAGCCGACCTTGTCGCCGCGCAGGATCGTGTTGCTGAAGTCGCGCACGACCACGCGGTCACCGAAAGCCTTGGACACGTGGGTGAGTTCGGCGACGATCTTGCCGCTGGGTTGTCCCGTGGCCACGTCCATGCTCACGCGTCCCAGGGCATCGCGGCGGGCGGCGCGCTGGGCGCGCAGCTTCTCCAGCCGCACGATGCGTCCCTGCGCGCGCGTGCGGCGGGCCTCCACGCCCTTGCGCACCCACACTTCCTCCTGCGCGAGCAGCTTGTCGGCCTTGGCGTTGACCACGGCCTCTTGCGCCAGCTGCTCCTGCTTCAGCGCCTGGTAGCGGCTGAAGTTGCCCGGATAGGACAGCAGCCGGCCGCGATCGAGTTCAACGATGCGCGTGGCCACGCGATCGAGGAAGGCGCGGTCGTGGGTGATCAGCACCACGCTGCCGCGGAAATCCAGCAGCAGGTTCTCGAGCCACTCGATGGAGTCGAGATCGAGGTGGTTGGTCGGCTCGTCGAGCAGCAGGACGTCCGGCTTGCGTACGAGGGCCTGGGCCAGGGCCACGCGCTTGCGGTTGCCGCCGGAGAGGTCCCCGATGTGCGCCTGCGGCTCCAGGTGCAGGCGGTGCAGCGTCTCGTCGACGCGCTGCCGCCAGTTCCAGCCATCCTGTGCTTCGATCAGCCCTTG
Organism: Pseudomonadota bacterium; assembly: GCA_023438115.1. Taxonomy (GTDB): domain Bacteria; phylum Pseudomonadota; class Gammaproteobacteria; order Burkholderiales; family Burkholderiaceae_C; genus Ramlibacter. Next base: position 6,422 of record JAEZEB010000275.1, read on the forward strand.
CAGGCGGTCGAGGTCCCCGCGGCCGTGCGTGTAGTCGTCCAGCAGCGCGATCACTTCGGCCAGGCCGGCCTGCACGGCCTCGAACACGGTCTGTCCCTCGTCGAGGGCGGGTTCCTGCGCCACGAAGGCGGTGTGCAGGCCCTGCTGGCGCTGGATCTCGCCGTCGTCGGGATGCTCGAAGCCCGCCAGGATGCGTAGCAGCGACGACTTGCCGGCGCCGTTGCGGCCGATCAGGCCCACGCGCTCGCCGGTCTCCAGCGCGAAGTCCGCGTGGTCCAGCAAGGGGACGTGGCCGAAGGCCAGCTGGGCGTCGGCGAGCGTGATGAGGGCCATGGGTACGACAGGGAAAGCCAGCGAGCGTATCACCGCCGCCACGCGCGCCTTCGCCAGGCGTGTCGCACGGCTGTGCTTGGCTATAGTGCAGACAGGAGTTGCAGGAGGTGGCGGTGGACCTGAATGTCAATGGTGCGCGCGTGCAGGTGGATGCGGATCCGGCGATGCCCCTGCTGTGGGTGCTGCGCGACCTGCTCCAGATGACGGGCACCAAGTACGGCTGCGGCATCGCCGCCTGCGGCGCGTGCACCGTGCGCGTGGCGGGCCAGGCGGTGCGCTCTTGCGTCACGCCGGTGGGCAGCGTCGCGGGCGAGCCGATCCAGACGATCGAGGGCCTGGGCACGGCCGCGAAGCCGCATGCGCTGCAGACGGCGTGGATCGCCGAGCAGGTGCCGCAATGCGGCTACTGCCAGAGCGGCATGCTGATGGCCGCGGCGGCGCTCCTGGAGAAAAAACCCAGGCCGACGGACGCCGACATCGACGAGGCAATGACCAACATCTGCCGCTGCGGCACCTACCAGCGCGTGCGCGCGGCGATCAAGCGGGCGGCGGGAGTGAAGGCATGAAGCGGCGCGCGCTGCTGCTCGGCACCACTGCGGGCGCCGGCGCGCTGCTGGTGGGCTGGGCGGCGCTGCCGCAGCGCTCGCGCGTCGGCCTGGCGTCGCTGATGCAGCCGGGCGAAGCCGATGTCGCGCTCAATGGCTGGATCAAGATCCTGCCGGAGGGCGGCGTGGTGCTCGCCATGCCCCGCAGCGAGATGGGGCAGGGCGTGCACACGGCTCTCCCGCAACTCGCGGCGGAGGAACTGGACGTGCCGCTGTCGGTCGTGCGCATCGAACAGGCCGGCTGGGACGCGGTGTACGGCAACGTGGCGATGCTGGTGGCCAGCCTGCCTTTCCATCCTTCCGAGGCGGAGCAGGAGGATGGCTTCGGGCGCGTCAAGGCAAGCCGTTGGCTGGTGGCCAAGCTCGGGCGCGAACTCGGGATCAATGCCACGGGAGGTTCTTCGAGCGTGGCCGATGCGTGGGACGTGGTGCGCGTGGGGGCGGCGACCGCCCGGGCCTCGCTGGTGGGGGCGGCTTCCCTGCAATGGCGGCTGCCAGCGGAAGACCTTCGCGTCGCCAACGGGGTGGTGTCGCATCCCTCGGGCCGATCGGCCACCTATGGGGAACTGGCGCGCATCGCCGCGGCCACGCCTCCGGGGGCGGTGCGGCTGAAGGAGCGCAGCGCCTGGCGGGTGATCGGCAAGCCGGCGGCACGGCTTGATGTGCCGGCCAAGGTGGATGGATCCGCTCGCTTCGGCATCGACGTGCGGTTGCCCGGGATGCGCTTTGCAGCGTTGCGGCTGTCGCCGCAGATCGGTGGGGCGCCGGGACGCGTGGATGCGCGTGCGGCCTTGGCGATGCCGGGCGTCGAGCGCGTGGTCATGCTGCCGGCCTATGCCGGATCGTCGGCGGGCTTCGCCGTGATCGCGCGCAGCTATTGGGAAGCCATGCGTGCCGCGCAGGCGGTGGAGGTCGAGTGGCGGCCGCGGCCCGGGGGGACGGTCGACTCGCGTTCCATTGCGAAGGATCTGGAAAAGGCCGTGCGCGAGCGCGAGGGGCATGTGTTCCATGCGCGCGGCGAGGCAGCGGCCGAGCCTGCCGGCATGCGAACGATCGAGGCCATGTATAGCGCGCCCTACCTGGCGCACGCCACGCTGGAGCCGATGAATGCGACGGTGCGGGTCGGCGACGGCAGGGTGGAAGTCTGGGCGCCCACGCAGGTGCCGCAGATGTGCCGTGGCGTGGCGGCGCGCGTGGCGGGCGTACCCGTGGACAAGGTCGACCTGCACGTCACGCTGCTCGGCGGCGGCTTCGGCCGACGGCTCGAAGTGGACTATGTCGCGCAGGCGGTGCGGGTGGCGATGGATCTGCCCGGCGTGCCCGTGCAGCTGATCTGGTCCCGGGAGGAGGACACGGGGCATGACTTCTATAGGCCGATGCAGGTGGCGCGGCTGCGGGCGATGATCGGCCGCAATGACGAGCCGCTGGGCCTGCACGTCCGCTCGGCGGGCGACGCGATCACGCCGCGCTGGCTCGAGCGCGGGATGCCGTCGCTTTCCGGGCCGATGGACCTGCCGGACAAGACTGCCTCGGAGGGGCTCTTCGACCAGCCCTATGGCTTCGCACGGCAGGAGATGCGGCACGTCTTCACGCGCAGCGGCGTTCCGGTGGGCTTCTGGCGTTCGGTGGGGCATTCGCACAACGCCTTCTTCCTGGAGAGCTTCATCGACGAACTCGCGGGGGAGTTGCGGCTGGATCCGGTGGAACTGCGGCGCAGGCTGCTGCGGCGTTCGAAGCGGCACCTGGCGGTGCTGGAAACGGCGGTCGAGCGCTCTGGCTGGGGCTTGCGGCCTCTGCCGCCAGGACAGGCGCGCGGCGTGGCGCTGCACGAATCGTTCGGCTCCATCGTCGCGCAGGTGGCGGAGGTGTCCCTGGAAGGAGGCCGTCCGCGCGTCCATCGCGTGGTCTGCGCCATCGATTGCGGCACGGTGGTCAACCCGCAGATCGTGGCGCAGCAGATGGAGGGTGCGGTCGTGTACGGGCTCAGCGCCGCCCTCCATGGCCGCATCGATATTCACGAAGGTGTCGTCCAGCAGCGGAACTTCCCCGACTACCCGATGCTCCCACTCGCTGCCGCGCCCCGGGTGGAAACCTGGATCGTGACGAGCGAGCGGGTTCCTGCGGGAGTCGGTGAGCCGGGAGTCCCGCCAGTGGCTCCCGCTGTCGGGAATGCGCTGGCGGCCCTGATGGGCAGGCGGTTCCGGTCCTTGCCGTTCACCGATCTGGCGTAGGGGTTTTCCCCGTGCTATAGTCGCGGGCTCCGCTGATGACGGCGCCGCGAAAAGCAGCGACGGCAGCAGTCAGGAAAACAGAAGCTTCGGTTTCGACGGACGATCAAAAGTCGGTATAGAATCTAGGGCTTCGCTGGTGACGAAGCGAACGGCAGCACAAAGCGCGGTTCGCAACGAAGACGGCAAAAAACAGCTGGACAGGGCTTCAAAAAATCTGTCATAATCGAGGGCTTCGCTGATCGCAGCGAAGACGGCAAGAGAAGAAGGCGCAAAGCTGGAAGATCTTGCAGGTTCGTTAACAACATACAGCCGATAAGCGTGGGCGTTTGATGGCGA
>JAEZEB010000058.1 GCA_023438115.1 Pseudomonadota bacterium
CCGGGCCCCCGGTGGGCAAGCGAGCTTGCCCACCCTACGGAGGTACCAGGGTGATCGCTGGCTCCGTGTAGGGCCCGTCCCACAGGCACGTCCGCCGATTTCGGCCCGGCCGCTGCCGCGCGCCGCCGCACCATCGAGGTTTGCACAGGAGGCCTCGATGGCAGACAAACCCAGCGCACGTGACAGCAACCGCGACAAGGCGAACGAAGAGACTGTCGAAAAGCAGCGCGAGATCCAGCGCGAACAGGATCGCAAGGAGCCGGCCGAAGGCTCCGGCGGCGGCGAGAAGGGCCCGCCGCAGACCAGCGCCCGCAAGTACCCGGACGAATTGCCGTCCCAGCACCTGGAGAAGCCGGGGCTGGAGGCGGAGATGGAACTCAAGCCGCAATTCTTCGCACCCGACTACCGCGGCAGCGGCAAGCTCAAGGGCATGGTGGCCCTGATCACTGGCGGCGACTCCGGCATCGGCCGCGCCGTGGCGGTGCTGTATGCGCGCGAAGGCGCCGACGTCGCGATCGTCTATCTCACCTCGCACGAGGATGCCGAGGAGACCAGGCGCTACGTGGAGAAGGAGGGCCGGCAATGCCTGCTGATCCCCGGTGACGTGAAGGATTCGAAGTTCTGCAAGGAGGCGGTGGAGAAGACCGTCGCCGAGTTCGACCGGCTCGACATCCTGGTGAACAACGCGGCCTTCCAGCAGCACGCGCATTCGCTGGAGGACATCACCGACGAGCGCCTGCGCGAGACCTTCGAGACCAACATCTACGGCTACTTCCACATGGCGCGCGCCGCGCTGCCGCACCTGAAGAAGGGCGCGAGCATCATCAACACCGGCTCGGTGGTGGCGCTCAAGGGCAGTGCCGAGCTGCTGGACTACTCGGCCACCAAGGGGGCGATCCACGCCTTCACGATGTCGCTGGCATCCAGCCTGATCGACAAGGGCATCCGCGTGAACGCGGTGGCGCCCGGCCCGGTGTGGACGCCGCTGAACCCGGCCGACCGCAGTTCCGAGGAGATCGTGGAGTTCGGCAAGCAGACCGACTTCAAGCGCCCCGCGCAGCCGGAGGAACTGTCGCCGGCCTACGTGTTCCTGGCGTCGCCGGTGTGCTCGAGCTACATCACGGGGATCGTGCTGCCGATCACGGGGTCGGTGGGGAGTTGAGACATGGCCTTGGCCACGGCCTTGTCATCCCGGGCTTGACCCGGGATCCATGGCACGGCGTTGTCATCCCGGGCTTGACCCGGGATCCACGCGGCGGTGGTTCAGGCGCCGTCGTGGATTGCGGGTCAAGCCCGAAATGACAAGGGTTTTGACGCGTCGTAGGATGCTCCCATGGCCCAACCCCTCCACATCGATTTCGTCTCCGACGTCGCCTGCCCCTGGTGTGCCGTCGGCCTCGCCTCGCTCGAGCGCGCCCTCGAGAAGTTGCAGGGCGAGATCGCGGTCGATCTCGCGTTCCAGCCCTTCGAGCTCAATCCGCAGATGGGGCCCGAGGGTCAGGACATGACCGAGCACCTCACGGAGAAGTACGGTTCCACGCCGGAACAGCAGGCCCAGGCGCGCGCGGGCATCGCCCAGCGCGGCGCCGCCGTGGGCTTCAGCTTCCGCAAGGAAGGACGCGGGCGCATATGGAACACCTTCGATGCGCATCGCCTGCTAACTTGGGCGGGCGAGCAGGGTGCGAAGCAGCAGCGCGACCTGAAGATGGCCTTGCTGCAGGCCTACCACGGCGAAGGCCGCAGCCCGGCCGACCACGCCGTGCTGGCCGATGCGGCCGCTTCGGTGGGCCTCGATCGAGCGGCGGCCGAAGAAGTGCTGGCCGGCGACCGCTATGCCGATGAAGTGCGCGAGCGCGAGCGGCATTTCCAGCAGCTGGGCATCCATGCCGTGCCCTCGGTGATCGTGAACGACCGCCACCTGATCCAGGGCGGCCAGCCGCCGGAAGTCTTCGAACAGGCGCTGCGCCAGATCGCCGGCGCCCTGCATGACGGCTTCGTGGGTCGGGGAGGGTTTGCGTAGGTCGGGGTGAGCGCCGAAGGCCGAACCCCGACGCGCGTAGCCTCAATGCCCGCCGGCGGCCCGGGCGAGCTTCACCACGTAATCCAGCATCGCCTCCGTCTCCATCGCCTTGTCGAAGACGCCGTCGGCGCCCATCTCCTCGCAATGGCGCCGCACCTGCGGATTCGCGCTGCCCGTGAGCACCACCAGCTTGCGCGTGACCGGCCGGTCGCGCATCGCCTGCAGCACGCCGAAGCCGCTGCCGCCGCCCGGCTCCAGCACCAGGTCGACGATGGCGATGTCCCAGTGATGCGCGGGATCGCGCAGCCACGCGGTGGCGGACTTCTCGCTGGCCGCCCAGCCGGCGGCTTCGATGCCGCCCAGTTCCGCGAGCGCTTCCAGCAGGATGTCGCGAACGGGCGGTTGGTCCTCGACGATGAACGCCTTGAGGGGCAATGGGTCTCCTTGCTGCGGGCCGGGCGCGACGCCGCGGCCGGGCGACCCATTGTGCACCCGCCGGCACCGGACGCGCACGCCGGTGTTCGCGGGTGTTGCGCTTCAGCCCGCCTGCACCTCGATGCGCCGGGGCCGGGCTTCTTCGGCCTTGGGGATGGTCAGGCGCAGCACGCCGTCGCGCAGCTGCGCCTCGATGCGCGTGGCGTCCAGTTCGCGGCTCAAGGTGAACTGGCGCCGGTAGCTGGGGCATTGCGCCTCGCCGTACACCAGCTGCAGGTCCTGCGGGCCGTTCGTGCTCGCGGTGGCCTCCAGCACCAGGCTGTCGCCATCGACGCGCACCTGCAACTGCTCGCGCGCCACGCCGGGCAGGTCGGCCAGCAAGGTGATGGAATGCTCGTTCTCGAACACGTCGACCGGCGGCACCACGTGGGGCTGCGGCTGTTGCCGTTGCTGCAGCGCCGGCGCGCGGCCTTCGGAAGAAGAAGTCTGGACAGCGTTGCTCATGGCGATCTCTCCTTCAGTTCACTTCGATGCGGCGCGGCAGCGAGGACTCGCGCTTGGCCACGCTGATGCACAGCACGCCGTCGCGGTAGCTGGCCTGCACGCGCGCCGGATCGGCGTCTTCGGGCAGGCTCACGACGCGCCGGAACCTGCCGGCGAAGCGCTCGTTGGCGTAGACGCTGGCGCGCTCGCCCTGCGGCAGTTCGCTCGCGCGCTCGCCGGCGATCACCAGCAGGCCGCGGTCGACGGTGATCTCCAGCTTCTGCGGATCGAGGCCGGGCGCCAGGGCCTGCACTTCGAGCGATGCGGGCGTGGTGCCGACGTTGAGCACGGGAAATCCGGCACCCGCCTGCGAGCGGATGCTGCCGCCCGGCGTGGGGAACACCTGGTCGAACAGCGCCTGCATGCGGTTGAGTTCCGCGAAGAGGTCCGCGGACGATCGGAACATGGGAGTCATGGTGATTCCTTTCCTGCGTTCGGGGCGATCCCGAGGTAGGGACGGGAATCCGGGCTTTCAAGACCCCGCGAGGCGCTGCGCCAGCGCGGGCACGGCGGAAACGAGCAGCGCGATCCCGCTCGCGAACAGCAGGCCCAGCACCACCTTGCGGAAGGTGGCCTCGCTGATACCGACATAGACGCGCGTGCCGAGCAGCACCGGCAGCAGCACGGCCGGCGGCACGATCGCGAGCAGCGGCAGCATGCTGCGTTCGACGAGGCCGGTGGCCAGGTAGCTCGCGAAAGTCACCAGCAGCATCGCGAGGTTGAAGTTCTGGATGATGGCGCGCTGGCGGTCCTTGTCGAAGCCGCGCACGGTGCACCACAGCGTTGGCGCCACGCCGGTGAAGCCGCCCAGGCCGCCCATCACGCCGCCGGCCGCGCCGGAGATCGCGTCGCCCACGGGGCCGCCGCGCACGCGCGGCAGCCGCGCCGCGAAGAACATCAGCGGGCAGATCACCACCAGCAGCATGCCGAGCGTCGCCTTGAAGAGCGGCACGTCCAGGCGGGGCAGCAGCCACAGGCCCAGGGGCAGGCCGGCGAGGCCGCCGACGATGAAGGGAAGCAGCGCCCGCCAGTCCCAGCCGCGGCGTACCGTGAAGGCGGCGAGCAACTGGCCCGTGAGCCCGCCGGTGACGGCCAGCGCCGCGGCCAGGCGCGGCTCCAGCGTCCAGGCCCACAGCGCCATGGCGGTGAGCCCGAAGCCGAAACCGGAGAGGCCCTGGATGAAGCCGGCGAGGGCGGCGCCGAGGGCGATGGTGAGGATCAGGTCCATGCCTGCCAGGTCATCCCGGCCGCCTGCGGCGGTGGATTGCGGGTCAAGCCCGCAATGACAAATGGGTGTGCGTAGGGTGGGCA
>JAEZEB010000089.1 GCA_023438115.1 Pseudomonadota bacterium
GGTTACCTCACGCTCGGCCAGCCGTCACCCACGCTCAGCGGCGGCGAGGCGCAGCGCATCAAGCTCGTCACCGAGCTGAGCAAGGTGCGCGACGACATCACGCGCCGCGGCCAGAAGGCGCCCCACACGCTGTACGTGCTCGACGAGCCGACCGTGGGCCTGCACATGGCCGACGTGGAGAAGCTGATCCGCGTGCTGCACCGCCTGGTCGACGGCGGCCACAGCGTGGTGGTGATCGAGCACGACCTCGACGTGATCGCCGAGGCGGACTGGATCATCGACCTCGGGCCGGATGGCGGGACCGCGGGGGGGAAGGTCGTCGCGGCCGCGCCGCCGGAGGACGTGGTGGCGAAGGGGACGCATACGGGGAAGGTGCTGGCGCCGGTGCTCGCGCGGTGAAGGCGTCGGGGTTCGGGCTTCGCCGCTCACCCCGACCTACGGGGAATACGGACCGGACTCTGTAGGTCGGGGTGAGCGCGAAGCCGAACCCCGACGCTTCATCCCACCTGCCGCAACCGCCCCTCCAGCAACTCCGGAAACCGCTTCTTCCACACCGCATTCGCCGGCGACGGATGCGGCAGCGGATGCAGCACGAAGCCGCGCCCGTCGATCGCCAGCTCCAGGCTCGCCGTGAACCGGTCCTCGCGCGCCCAGAAATTTTCGAGCCGCTGCCGCGCCGCTTCCGGCTGACCCAGCCCGAACCAGTGGAACGCTTCGGTGCCGAAGCTCAGCACGTCCCGGCCGTCCCAGGCCCGCAGCAACAGCGGCCACAGCACCGCATGGCAGCGCCGCCGCAGCGCGAGCGGCCAGGCCTTGTTGCCCACGGGCTTGTAAGGCACCGTGTTGATCCAGAACACGTCCGGCGCGCCGTGCGTGGCCAGCGCCTGCCGGATCTTCCGGCCCGAAGGTCCCACGAAAGGTTTCCATTGCGCGATCTCGCTCTCGCCGGGATCGCGGCCCACCAGGCACAGGCGCGCGTCGCGCGGGCCCAGCCCCAGCAGAGGTTGGCGCGGGTCGCGGCCATGACGCGCATAGCAGGCGCGATCGAGCTGCGGCAGGCTCCCGGCCAGTGCGCCGAGGGTGTTCGCATCGTCCGGCGTGAGCATGGCGCATGTTAGGCATTCAGCGGCCCCGCGATGGTGCATAGGCGGCGCCCGCGTGCGGTTGTGGGCCAAGGGCGACTGCGATATGCGGCGTTCTCCGACGAGGGAGGCTCTTCCGCTTCTCTAGTCTTCGGCGCTTCCCCCATCCAACCGAGAAGAGCCAATGAGAAACCTGAAATACCCGCTGCTGGCCGTGTCCCTCGCCGTCCTCCTGGCCGCCTGCGGCGGCGGTTCCGACGAGGGCGTGATCGTCGACGAGGACGATCCCGAGCCGACCGACATCAGTGCGACGGTGACGGTGGCCAGCGCCACCGACCTGGGGCTGAACGGCATCTACGCCACCAACGGCATCCTCGTGAACAACGTGACCAAGGTGAACCCGATCGGCAGCGATCCGGAGACCTGCCGCTTCAAGTTCGCCGGTCCCACCAACGCCCTGACCGGCCGCACCATGGGCGGCGACATCCGCTACCGCCCCGACACCGACGACCTGTACGTCAGCTGGATCGCCATCGACGGCGTGGAATTCCGCCTCGAAGGCACCACCGGCGCGCGCGTGGACCGCGCCTCCGACGAGATCGACTTCGCGGGCGCGGTGCTGACCAAGGAGGACGGCTCGGGCGACTCCATCGCGCTGACCGGCAGCATCCCCATGCTGCCGAACCGCCCCGGCGGCTGCTGACGCTGTCACCGAGGTTACCGGCCGCTCGGGTCGTACCCGATGCCGGCCGGGCGCGGCGCACGCTCCAATGGGGGTTTCGACCCAACCACCCACAGGAGACACGATGCGTCGTCGCCACCTCATCCAGCTTGCGGCCGCCACGCTCGCGGCCGCCAGCCTGGGCGCCCATGCGCAGGCCTTTCCGTCCAAGCCGATCCGCCTGCTGATCTCGTTCCCGGCCGGTGGCCCCACGGACATCACCATGCGGCAGCTGGCCGACAACGCCGGCAAGATCCTGGGCCAGCCCGTGATCGTGGAGAACAAGCCGGGCGCCGGCGGCTCGCTGCCGGCGCAGCAGCTGCAGACCTCCGCGCCGGACGGGTACACGCTGGCGCAGATCCCGCTGGGCGTGTTCCGCCTGCCGTACACCACCAGGATCAACTGGGATCCGGTGAAGGACATCAGCTACGTCATCAACGTGACGGGCTATGCCTTCGGCATCATCGTGCCCAGCGACAGCCCCATCAAGAACTGGAACGACTTCGTGGCCTACGCGAAGGCGAACCCGGGCAAGCTCAGCTACGGCTCCACCGGCACCCTGACCAGCCCGCACCTCACCACGGAGCTCGTGGCGCAGCAGCTGGGCATCCAGCTGAACCACATCCCCTTCAAGGGCAGCGCGGACCTTTCTCAGGCCATCCTCGGTGGCCACATCATGGCCGCCGCCGATTCCACGGGCTTCGCGCCCATGGTGCAGGCGGGCAAGGTGCGCGTGCTGAACACCTGGGGCGAGAAGCGGCTGGAGAAATTCCCCGACGCGCCGACGCTCAAGGAGCTGGGGCTCAACGTGGTGCAGAACTCGCCCTTCGGCATCGGCGCGCCGCGCGGCACGCCACCGGAGGTGGTGAAGAAGCTGCACGACGCGTTCAAGCAGGCGATGGAGGATCCCAGCTACGTGCAGGCGCTGCACAAGTACGACATGGTGCCGATCTACATGGATTCGGCCGCGTACACCCGCTTCGCGCAGGAGACCTTCAACCGCGAGAAGGCGCTGGTGGAAAAGCTGGGGCTGGGCAAGCCCAACTGAGCGTCGGCTCCGTCCGACGCACGGAAGAGCCCGCGCGGCGCGTGCCGCCGCCGGGCTTTTGCCACCATGGGCAGCGAGGTCCCGCATGCCCAGGAAAGCCCCGCACAAACCCCTGGTCTGGCTGCCCGCCTGCCACCGCAACCTGGACCTGGACGACCCGGGCGGCTACAGCGTGCTGGCCGACCGCTATGCCCTGGCCGTGACGCAGCTGGGCCTGCAGCCCGTGCTGTTCCCCATGGCGCGGGCGGAAGACATCCCCTGCCTGCTGCCGCTGGTGGACGGCGTGCTGCTCACCGGCTCGCCCTCCAACGTGGAGGCGACGCATTTCGGCGCCACGGCGCTCGCCACCGACCTGCTCGATCCGCGGCGCGACAAGCTCACCATGGGCCTCGTGCGCGCCGCCGTCGCCGATGCGGTGCCGCTGTTCGGCGTTTGCCGCGGCCTGCAGGAGATCAACGTGGCGCTGGGCGGCACCCTGCACCAGCGCGTGCACGAGCTCGAAGGCATGCTGGATCACCGCGAGGTGGACAGCGAGGACCTGGAAGAGCAGTTCGCCGAACGCCACGACGTGCTGCTGCAACCGGGCAGCGCCTTCGCGGAATGGGCCGGCGGCACGCGGGCGCGCGTGAACTCGCTGCACGGCCAGGGCATCCAGCGCCTGGGCGAGGGCCTCGTGGCGGAAGCGCACGCCCCCGACGGGCTGGTGGAAGGCATCCGCGTGCAGGACGCAGCGAGCTTCGCCTATGCCGTGCAGTGGCATCCCGAGTGGCAGCACGAGCGCTTTCCCTTCTACCAGCGCACGCTGCAGGCCTTCGCGGCCGCGTGCACGGCGCGCAGGCGCGGGCGGGACGAAGCATGAGGGCGTCGGCGCGCGCTCCGGTCGTGTGGGTGGTGGCCAGCCACCGCCTGCTCGTCAATCCGTCCGGCCATCGCCAGCTGTACACGGTGATGGACGAAGTGGGGCAGCGCACCGCGCTGAACATGGGCCTGCAGCCGGTCTGCTATCCGCGCGTGCCCCTGCAGCGGCTGGAGGAGTACCTCGTCGGCGTCGACGGCATCCTGCTTGGCGGCTCCGATACCAACGTGCATCCGGCCCTGTGGGGTGAGCAGCCGGCACGCCTGGAATTCGAGTACGACCATGAACGCGACGTGCTCGCGCACGCGCTGATCCGGCTGGCCATCGCGCGGCGCGTGCCCGTGATCGGCTTCTGCCGCGGATCGCACGACATCAACGTGGCGCTGGGCGGCAGCCTGCACCAGTGGCTGCACGACCTGCCCGGCACGCTGAAGCACTGGGAGGATCCGGAGGAGACGCTGGACGAGGCCTACGTGGAGCGGCACTTCGTCACCTGCCGTCCCGGCGGCGAGCTGGAGCGCATGACGCGGATGGGGCGCTTCCCGGTGAGCTCGCTGCATTCGCAGGGCGTGAACGTGCTGGGCAGCGACCTCGTGGCCGAGGCGCATGCCGACGACGGGCTGGTGGAAGCCTTCCGCTGGCACGCCCCCGGGGTGTTCGCCTGGGGCTTCCAGTTCCATCCGGAATGGGGCTGGCGCTGGCACCCGGCCTACGGCCGGATCATGAATGCCTATGTGCGGGCCTGCCGCGAGCACCTGGCGCGGCGCCTGGGCGAGCAGGAGCCGCTGCGGCCCCTCCTGGCGTGAGCCTGGCTCAGGCCCGGGACGAGGCGCGTGCTTCCAGGATCGCCCGCGCCAGTTCCGCGAAGCCCGCGCCGCGCTCGCCCTGCGTCACGTAGCGCGGCTTGAAGGCCAGCTGCGCCTCGAAGCGGCGGATGTTGGCGACGCCCACGCTGTGCTCGAAGTGCTCGAACATCAGCACGTCGTTGGTGGAATCGCCCACGTACACCCAGCGTTCGCGCTCGGCTTCCAGGTCGCGCCCGAGCAGCTCGCGCACGATCCACCGCGCGCCGGACAGCTTGTTGTGGTCGCCGTACCAGCCGTTGACGTGGATGGAGCTCACCGTGGCGTTCATGCCCTGCGAGCGCATCAGCGCCACGACCTGGTCGATGGCATCCTGCGGCAGGTGCGTGAACTCGCTGTGGTCGATCGCGATGTCGGTCTCGCGGCCGCCGCTGTCCTGCGAGATGGTGGCGCCGGACACCTCGCGCACGATGCGCTGCGCGACTTCCTGCATGCGCGCGTAGTTGGCGGCGCGCGTGGCGGCGTCCTGCACGTAGAGCTTGCGCAGCGGTGCATCGGCGCCGCGGTGCGTCAGCGCGACCGCGCCGTTCTCCGCCACGATGGCGTCGACCGGCCACACCTTCGCGAACGGTTCGCTCCAGCCGACGGGACGGCCGGTGATGGGGATGACGTGCAGGCCGGCATCGGCGAGCGACTGCAGCGCCTGCACGACCTCGGGGCCCACCACGCCTTCGGTGGTGAGCGTGTCGTCGATGTCGGTCAGCACGCCGACCAGGCCCGCGCGCGCGGCCGCGGGCCACGCCTGCAGCGGCTGCATGGAGGCGGGGCGGGTCAACGCGCGGGCTGCTGCTGCGGCAGCAGGAGGCGCCCGGTGAAGCGGCGGCTGGTTTCCTGGGTGGCGATCTTCGGTGCCGATGTCATCTGTGCGTTGGTGGCGGTGCCCGCGGGGCAGGCGTCGTTGTCGATGTAGTGGAGGGCCGCGTCCAGCAGCGCGTCGGAGCCGCTGCCAGGCGCGGCCCCGGTGTCCGCGACGCGGCAGATCGGCTGGAAGCCGGCCTGGTAGTCGCCGAAGTCCTTGGCGTTGGTGCCCTGGAATTCGATCGGGAAGTAGGCGACGCCGCAGTTGTCCTTGCGCGTGAAGCCGTAGGGCTTGCCGCAGGTGGTGTCGCCGATGCGGATCACCTGCACGTCGATGCCGCGCAGCGCGTTGATGATCGACTCGCTGGCCGAGCAGGTGGTGCCGCTGGTGAGCACGAAGACGCGCGGCAGGTCCAGCTGCGGCAGCGCCGTGCCCGCGGGATAGTCGCGCTCGCCGAACTGCGCGCGGCTGGAGAAGCGCAGCACGCTGGAGTCGCTGAGGGACCGGCGCTTGTCGTTGTAGCGCAGGCGCTCGAACACCTTGCCTTCGCTGGAGGGGCCGGCGATCATGGACGCGGCGCTCAGCGCGATGTAGAGGTAGCCGCCGGCGTTGTTGCGCAGGTCCAGCACGAGGTCCTGGACGTTGCCCGCCTGGAGATCCCGGAACGCCTTGATCAGGTGGTCCTGCGCGCCGGTGTCGTGGTCGTTGAACAGCACATAGCCGACTTCGCGCCCGCCCGTGCTGGTCTGCACGCGATGGATCGGCACGGGATTGCTGCCGCCGTGGTCCTTGACCACGTCCGCGAGGCCGCCGTCGTGCAGCAGGCCCAGCGCGCCCGGGTCCACGGCCTGCGACGCGGGGATGGCTGCGCTGAAGCGGTCCTTGGGCTGCCCGGTCGTATCGGGGGTGCGCACCAGCAGGGCGTTGAAGTAGGAACTCGCGGTGCGGTATTCGTTGGGGTCGACGTTGACGATCTCGTCGTACCAGAGGTAGACCTCGTCGAGGTAGGCGCGCACGAAGTTCTTCTGCCGCGAGACGGCGCAGCTGGCCGGGTCCTCCGGATCCTCCGCGTAGCGCGCGGAGCCGCCCGGCGGCACGCCCGGCGCTCCGCCGTCGCCGCCTCCGCCGCCGCAGCCGGCCAGGAGGGTGAGTGCCGCGGCGAGCGCGGCGGCCGGGCGGAGGAGCGAAAAGGACATCGTCATGGCGGCGGGGTTCCGATCAAGCGGCGATTATTGCCGCGCCCGCCCCCGGCGGGGCGGGATGCGCTCAGCTCGCGTTCTGCAGCGACAGGCCCGCGTGCTCGCGCAGCAGGTGGAAGTGGATCCTGGGGAAGCGCTCCTGCGCCAGCCGCACGTCGTAGGGGGAGGTGCACAGGAAGGCCAGCGCCTCGGCCGCGTCGCGCGCCATGCGCTGCGGGTAAGCCTCGGTAAATGTCTTCAGCTCCGCCGGCGTGTCGGCCGTGATCCAGCGCGCGCCGGTGTAGGGGCAGCTCTCCAGCCGCACGTCGCAGTCGTATTCGGTCTTCAGGCGGTGCTGCACCACCTCGAACTGCAGCTGGCCGATCGCGCCCAGCAGCATGGGGCCGCCGATCTCGGGCCGGAACACCTGGATCGCGCCTTCCTCGCCCAGCTGGGCCAGGCCCTGCTGCAGCTGCTTGGTGCGCAGCGGGTTCTTCAGCACCACGACCTGGAACAGCTCGGGCGCGAAGAAGGGCAGCCCGGTGTACTGCAGGTTCACGCTGCCGTCGGTGATGGTGTCGCCCAGCTGCACGCCGCCGTGGGTGGTGAAGCCGATGATGTCGCCGGCGTAGGCCTCGTCGACCGCCTCGCGCCGCTGCGACAGGAACGTCACGACCGAGGTCGGGCGCAGCTCCTTGCCGGTGCGCTGCACCTTCAGCTTCATGCCCGGCGTGTACTTGCCCGAGGCCATGCGCACGAAGGCGATGCGGTCGCGGTGCGAAGGGTCCATGTTGGCT
>JAEZEB010000140.1 GCA_023438115.1 Pseudomonadota bacterium
GGCGCGATGCGCGCAGTGGCGGTGGCCTGCGGCACTTCGCCCGCGGGCTGCGCGCCCTCCACCTTCAGCTCGGCGCGCGCGTCGATCTGGCGCAGCGGCCCTTGCGCGGCCAGCGTGAAGGCGAGCGGCACGCGCTCGCCGCTGCCCGGCACCGGCGCCTCGAGGCGGCCGGAGATCTCCGCATCCAGCGTGAGCGGATCCATCGCCAGCAGCGAGAGCTCGCCCTGGTATTCGCCGCCGGCCATCTGCAGCGACTTCAGCTCGGCGCGGTGGCGCAGCCCGTCGAAGCGGTACTTCGCCGACAGCCGCGTGGCCTCGAGGTTCACGCTTCCGTCGTAGCGGATCCGCCCCACCTGCAGGTCCTCGACGTTCACGCGCCAGGGCAGGCGCAGGTTCCCGGGCGGCCGCAGCGGCTCGTCGCTCTTCGCGCGCCGGTCGGTGACGCTCGCCCGCGCCGCGTGCACCTTCTCCAGCTGCAGCGTGCGATTGAGCAGCGCGATCGGTTGCCATTCCAGCACGATGTCCTCGGCCACCAGCCGCAGGCCGTCGCGCTCCCAGACCACGCGGTCCATGGTCCAGCGACCGCGCAGCGCGCCGCGCACGCCCTCGCCCTGCAGCGCACCGCCGCTGGAGAGGCGCTTGAGCAGCCATTCGAGCGATCCTTCCTGGCCCGACCACCACCACAGCCCCGCCGCCGCGACGACGAGGACCATGGCCAGGCCCACGAGGATGCGGACGATCCACTGCGCGCTGCGGCGGGCGGCGTTCTTCATCAGAAGGAGAATCCCGCGCTGAAGTGGATGCGGAAGCGCTTGGCCTCCACGCCGTAGGCCACCGACGCCTCCACCGGCCCCACCGGGCTGCGCCAGCGGATGCCGGTGCCCACGCCGACGTTCAGACGCATGTCGCCCACCTTGTCGGCGACCGAACCCGCATCCACGAACAGCGTGTGCTCGAACTGCGTCGCCTGCTCGCGGATGCGGATGGGCCGCTGCCACTCCACGCTGCCGACGGCCATGAAGCGGCCCGGGCCGATGTAGCCGCCCGGCAGCGGCACGCCGATGTCGAGGAAGCCGTAGCCGCGCACGGTGGTGTCGCCACCGGTGCGGAACAGCTGCGTCGCGGGCAGGCGGGCGCGCTCGCGGGCGAGCACGGCGCCGCCTTCGGCGCGCATCTGGATGCGCCCGCGCTCCAGCGGCCGGAAGCCGATCCACCGCAACACCGTACGCTGGAAAGGCTGCTTGTCCGCGCCCAGCGTGATGCCGCCGCCCAGCTCGAAGCCCACGCCGAAGCCTCTCGAGGGCAACTGCGGATCGTCGAAGTAGCGGCCGCTCCAGATGTAGTTGGCGCTCAGCGCCGAGCCGTCGCCGGTGTCCAGCGGCGTGATCTCCACCTGACGCGGGTTCTGCACGCTGGAGCGGTCGTACTGCAGGTACCAGTTGCGGTCGATGTGGTCGCCGGACTGGAAGCGGCCGGCGCGCAGCCGCTGGCTGTCGGTGACCAGGCGGTCGTCGAGCCGCTCGACGCGGCCGAGCACGGCCCAGCGCCAGCCGTCCTCGTCCGGGATGGCTATCCACTCGCTTTGCGCAAACGGGTTCTTGCGCTCGGCCTGCAGCCGGGTCTGCGAGCGCCAGCCGATGCGCGGCAGGCGGTTGTGGATGTGCTCCACCGAGGCGCGCGGCCCGCCGTCCGTGGTGAAGCCTATGCCCAGGATCACCTTCTGCAGCGGCGCCTCGCGCACGGTGACCTGCACCTCCGCGGCCTCGGGATCGGAGGCCGGGTCCACGTAGATGAAGGCCGAATCGAAGTAGCCGCTGCCGGCCAGGCGCAGCTGCGCCTGCACGATCTTCTCCTGGTCGTAGACCATCCCGATCGGCAGGCGCGCGAGCCGCGGCACCAGCACGGGGTCGTAGCGTTCGATGCCGCTCACGCGCATCTCGCCCAGGCGGAACAGGCCGCCCGAATGCAGGCGCAGCCCCAGGCGCACGGAGGCCGCCGCCGCGTCCACGTCGGCCAGGCTGTAGCTGATGCGGGCGGCCGGATAGCGGCGCGCCAGCAGGCGCTTGAGCGCCTCGGACTTGGCGCGGTCCCAGCCGGTCTGGGTGAAGGGCCGGCCCACGGGCAGCTCCCAGCCGGAGCGCACCGCGTCGCGCTGCTCCACCGCGTCGGGATCGGTGCTGGTGGCGATGTCGCCCTCGAAACCGATGTCCACCTCGCTCACGCGCGTGCGCTCGCCGGGATCCACCGCCACGACCAGCGTGGTCCGCGGACCCTCCTCGCGCGTGATACGCACCTCGGGGGCGAAGTAGCCCTGGGTGGCCAGCAACTCGCGCGCGTCCTTCTCGGCCAGCACGATCAGGCGCGCGATCTCCGCGTCGTCGAGGTCGCTCACCTCGCGGAAGCGGCGCAGCTCGAGGTTGCGCTCCAGCAGCTCGTCCAGCGGCTCCGGGGCGCGGACCACGAGGTCGAAGGCGGGTTGCCGGGGCTGCTGGGCCGTCGCCGCCGGGGCCAGCAGCCACAGCAGGGCCAGGCCCGCGGCCGCGAGGAGCGTGCGGATCATGGAGCCCGAACTATGGCGGCGCCGGCCGATGCGCGGCGTAGGTGGAATTCGACTCATGCGGTTGTGCGCGGCAAAGCTGCCCTCGCGATAATGCCCGCATGCGAATCCTCCACACCATGCTGCGCGTCGGCGACCTGCAGCGTTCCATCGATTTCTACACCCGCGTGCTGGGCATGCAGCTGCTGCGCACCACCGACCGGCCCGACCAGAAGTACTCGCTGGCCTTCGTCGGCTACGGGAGCAACCCGGAACATGCGGAGATCGAACTCACTTACAACTACGGCGTGCCGCAGTACGAAATGGGCACGGCCTACGGCCACATCGCCCTCGGCGTGGAAGACGCTTACGCCGCCTGCGACCGCATCCGCGCGGCCGGCGGCGCGATCACCCGCGAGCCGGGCCCCGTCAAGGGCGGCAGCACCGTGATCGCGTTCGTGACGGATCCGGACGGCTACAAGATCGAGCTGATCCAGCGCGACGCCTAGCCGCGAATCCGCGCCGCCTCGGCGGCCAGGCGCGTGATCCGCTCCCAGTCGCCGCCGGCCACGGCCTGCGGCGGCGTGATCCAGGAGCCGCCCACGCAGACCACGTTGGACAGCCCCAGGAAGTCGCGCGCGTTCTCCGGATTTACCCCGCCCGTGGGGCAGAAGCGCACGTCGCCGAACGGTCCCTGCCAGGCCTTGAGCATGCCCAGGCCGCCCGCCTGCATGGCCGGGAAGAACTTCAGCGCCGTGTAACCGTCCTCCTGCGCCAGCATGATCTCGCTGCCCGTCGCCACGCCGGGCAGCAGGGCCAGTTCCAGGTCGTGGCAGGCCTTGCCGACGCTGCGCGTGTAGCCGGGACTCACGGCGAAGCGCGCGCCGGCCAGCGCCGCGGCCTGCGCGTCGGCGGCGCTGCGCACGGTGCCGGCGCCGACCACGGCCTCGGGCACTTCCTTTGCAATCGCCTCGATGCAGGCCAGCGCCACCGGCGTGCGCAGCGTCACTTCCAGCATGCGGATGCCGCCCGCCACGAGGGCGCGCGCGAGCGGCACCGCATGCGCCTCGTCCTCCAGCACGATCACCGGGATCACCGGCGCGTCCTGCATCACTTCCAGCGCCGAGGGCCGCGCGGCCACGGGCTTCACAGCCATGTGCATGCTCCTTCTTCCGCGGCGGTCGCGTTGCGCCGCATGCCGGCGAACAGCTCGCGGCCCTGTCCGTGCGCGTTGGCTTCGCGCTGCGCGTCCGACAGCCGTGCCGGTTCGCGCCGCTCCCATTCGCCGGCTTCCACCAGCGCCTCCAGCTTGCCCGCCACGGCGTCGAGCCGCACGAGATCGCCATCGCGCAGCTTCGCCAACGCTCCGCCCGCGGCCGCCTCGGGCGAGACGTGGATCGCCGCGGGCACCTTGCCCGAAGCGCCGCTCATGCGGCCGTCCGTGACCAGCGCCACGCGGAAGCCCTTGCCCTGCAGCACCGCCAGCGGCGGCGTGAGCTTGTGCAACTCCGGCATGCCGTTGGCCTGCGGGCCCTGCCAGCGCACGACGCAGACGACGTCCCGATCAAGTTCTCCGGCCTGGAACGCCTTCTGCAGCGCCTCCTGGCTGTCGAAGACGCGCGCCGGCGCTTCGACGACATGGCAGTTCTCGGGCACGGCCGACACCTTGATCACGCTGCGGCCCAGGTTGCCGGTCAGCAGGCGCAGGCCGCCGGTGGCGCTGAACGGTTTCGCCGCGGGGCGCAGCACGCTTTCCTCGCGCGAGGCGCCGATGTCGCGCCAGGCGATGCCACCGGATTCGCCCGCGACCGGCTCGCGCGTGTATTCGCGCAGGCCGCCTTCGCGCACCGTCAGCACGTCCTCGTGCATCAGGCCGGCGTCCAGCAGTTCGCGGATCACGTAGCCCGGACCGCCCGCGGCCTGGAAGGCGTTCACGTCCGCCGAGCCGTTGGGATAGACGCGCGCCAGCAGCGGCACGACGCCGGAGAGGCGGTCGAAATCGTCCCAGTCGATCACGATGCCGGCGGCGCGCGCCACCGCCACCCAGTGGATCAGGTGGTTGGTGGAGCCGCCCGTGGCCAGCAGCGCCGCCATCGCGTTGACGATGCAGCGCTCGTCGACGATGCGGCCGATCGGCGCGAAGCGCTTGCCCCTGGTGATGCCCAGCGCCGTGCGCACGGCCTCGCGCGTGAGCGCCTCGCGCAGGTCTTCCTGCGGCTGGATGAAGGCGGCGCCGGGCACGTGCAGGCCCATCGCCTCCATCAGCATCTGGTTGCTGTTGGCGGTGCCGTAGAAGGTGCAAGTGCCCTGGGTGTGATAAGCCTTCTGCTCCGCTTCCAGCAGCTCGGCGCGGCCGACCAGGCCCTGCGCCGCCTGCTCGCGGACCTTGGCCTTCTCGCTGTTGGAGAGGCCGCTGGGCATCGGCCCGCCCGGCACGAACACCGTGGGGATGTGGCCGAACTGCAGCGCGCCGATCAGCAGCCCCGGCACGATCTTGTCGCAGATGCCCAGCATCAGCGCGGCGTCGAACACGTCGTGCGTGAGGCCTACGGCGGTGGCCATGGCGATCACGTCGCGCGAGAACAGGCTCAGCTCCATGCCCGGCGTGCCCTGGGTGACGCCGTCGCACATGGCCGGCACGCCGGCGGCCACCTGCGCCGTGGCGCCGAGCTTGCGCGCCTCGTCCTTGAGCACCGGCGGGAAGCCGCCGTAGGGCGCGTGCGCCGACAGCATGTCGTTGTAGGCGTTGACGATGGCGATGTTGGGCGCGCGTTCGACGACGACGCGCAGCTTGTCGTTGCCTGGCAGGGCGGCGAAGGCATGCGCCACGTTGGCGCAGCCCATGCGGTCGGCGCCGCGGTCGCGGCCGGCGGCGGCGTCCAGCCGGGCGAGGTAGGCGGAACGGGTGGAAGCGCTGCGCTCGCGGATGCGATCGGTCACCGCCTCCAGCACGGGATGGAGTTTCATGGCGCTGCGATGGGGATGTTGCTTCGATCCTACCCTGCGACGCGCGCCTTGGGTTCGGCGGCCGCCGTCCGCTAGAGTTGCGGGAGTGAACGAAGTACTGAAGCCGGCGCGCGACGCCTCGGCCATGCTGCAGGTCGCGCTGGACGAATGGGGCGGGCAGGAGGATCTGTGGATCTTCGGCTACGGCTCGCTCATCTGGCGGCCGGACTTCGACTTCGCCGAGCGCCGCGCGGCCCGGGTGCACGGCTGGCACCGGGCGCTGAAGATGTGGAGCCGCATCAACCGCGGCACCCCCGAGCGGCCGGGCCTGGTGTTCGGCCTGCTGTCCGGCGGCTGCTGCCGCGGCGTGGTGTTCCGCGTGCCGCGCGAGCACGGCGCGCTGACGCTCACCCAGCTGTGGGGACGCGAGATGGTCACCGCGGTCTACGACCCGCGCTGGCTCGTCGCCCACACCGACCAGGGGCCCGTGCGGGCGCTGGCCTTCACCCTCTCGCGCCAGAGCCCCAGCCATACCGGCGAGCTCACGCAGGAGGAGTACCGGGCCATCTTCGCCGCCGCCACCGGCATCTACGGCACCACCCACGACTACGCACACCGCACGCTGGAGGAGCTGCGGCGGCATAACATCCGCGACCGGAACCTGGAAAGGCTGCTGCGGCTGATCCAGCGCGCCCAGACCCCGACCAACGAAGGAGAAGAGTGATGAAGCGTTCGATCCCCCTTGCGGCCGCCGCCCTCGTGCTCGCCGGCTGCGCCAACATGCCGGGCTTCGGCTCGGCCGACACGGCATCCGCCGTCGCCAACCTGATGCCCACGCGCGGCAACGCCACCGCCGGCAACGTCCGCTTCACCCAGCACGGCGACCGCGTGCTGGTCGTCGGCGAGGTGCGCGGCCTCAAGCCCAACGCGGAACACGGCTTCCACGTGCACGAGAAGGGCGACTGCTCCAGCGGCGACGGCAACAGCGCCGGCGGCCACTTCAACCCCGCGGGCACGGCGCACGGCCGCCACGGCAGCGGCACGCACCACGTGGGCGACCTGCCCTCGCTGCGCGCCGACGGCGCGGGCGTGGCGCGCTTCAACTTCGAATCGCGCAGCATCCGCGTGGGCTCGGGCGATGCCGACATTGTCGGCCGCGGCCTGATCGTGCACGCCAACCCGGACGACTACAGGACGCAGCCGACCGGCAACGCCGGCGCCCGCCTCGCCTGCGCGGTCATCCAGCGCAGCTGAGGAAAGCGGGCATGACGGCGGCGAGCACCGGCAGGTGGTACTTCGGCTGGAACATCGTTGCCGCGGCGGCCCTGCTGACGCTGCTGTCGGTGGGCATGCGCCTGGGCATCGGCCCCTTCTTCCTGCCGGTGACGGCGGACCTCGGCTTCAGCCGCAGCCTGCTCGCGGGCATCGTCGCCGTCGGCATGATCTGCTACGGCCTGGCGATGCCGGTGGCGGGCTGGCTGGTGGCACGGCGCGGCACGCGCTTCGTGCTGCTGACCGGCACGACGATGGTGATCGCCGCCACCGCCTGGAGCGTGCTGGCGCAGGGCGCCTGGAGCTTCCTGCTGTCCTTTGGCGTGCTGCTGTCGGTGGGGCTGGGCTTCACCAGTCCCGTCGCGCTCACGCCGGTGATCAGCCACTGGTTCACGCGCCAGCGCGGCATGGCGCTCTTCTTCCTGTCCACCGGTTCCATGGCCGGCATGGCCGTGATGACCCCCGTGCTCGCGGCGGCGATCGAGGCGGTAGGTTGGCGCGCCACGCTGGTGGGCTACGCGGCGGCCTTCACCGCCTTCACCGTGCCGGTGGCCTTCGCCGTCATGCGCGACGAGGCGCCGGCGCACACCGACCTGCGGCCGGAGGAGATCGCCGCGCAGCAGGCGAAGCCTTCGGCGCCGCAGTCCAGCCTGTCCGTTGCTGCCGTGATGGGCACCGTTCCCTTCTGGCAGATCGTGCTGGGCCTTTTCGCCTGCGGCTTCAGCATGAACCTGCTGGGCACCCACGGCATGCCGATGCTGATGGACCACGGCTTCGACGCCACGCACAGCTCCTTCGGCATCGGGCTGATCGGCCTGGTCGCGATCTTCGGCACGCTGGTGCTGGGCCGCATGGCCGACCGCCTGCCCCGCCGCAACATCCTGGCCGTGATCTACGGCGTGCGCGGCCTCGGCTTCTTCGCGCTGGTGGTGGTCGGCACGCATTTCGAGCTCTATCTCGCCGCCGCCATCGGCGGGCTGGTGTGGGCCGGCAGCATCGCGCTGTCCTCGGCCATCCTCGCCGACGTGTACGGCGTGCGTCTCGTGGGCGTGCTGTACGGCCTGGCCTATCTCGGCCACCAGGTCGGCGGCATGATCAGCGCCTGGCTGGGCGGCTGGGGCTACGAGCATTTCGGCACCCACTGGGTGGCGTTCGGCAGCGCCGGCGCCCTGCTCCTGCTGGCCGCCGCGCTGTCGCTCAAGCTCCCGCCGCGCGGCTTCACGCTGATGGCGCCGCAACCACAGGCCTGAATCTCCGGAAGGAAGCTCCGATGACCGACGCCCTCCTGCGCGCCTTCGCCCCCACCGGCCGGCTGCGCGCCTCGATCAACCTCGGCAACCCGATCCTCGCGGGACGCGATGCCGCGACCGGCGAACCCAAGGGCGTCTCCATCGACCTGGCGCGGGCCTTCGGCGAGCGGCTGGGCGTGGACGTGGAGCTGGTCGTGTTCGACACCGCCGCCGCCTCGGTGGACGCCGTGTCGCAGGAACGCGCCGACATCGGCTTCTTCGCGGTCGATCCCAAGCGGGCGCAGCACATCGCCTTCACCGCGCCCTACGTCCTGATCGAGGGCGCCTACCTCGTGCGCGAGGCTTCACCGCTGCGCGCCAACGAGGAAGTCGATCGCGCCCGCCGGCGCGTGGTGGTCGGCCAGGGCAGTGCCTACGACCTGTACCTCACCCGCGAACTGAAGCAGGCCACCATCGTGCGCGCGCCCAGTTCGCCGGCCGTGGTCGACGTGTTCCTGCAGGAGAACGCGGACGTCGCTGCCGGCGTGAAGCAGCAGCTGGAAGCCGACGCCGCGCGCGTGCCCGGCCTGCGGCTGCTGCCGGGCCGCTTCATGGTGATCCGCCAGGCGATGGGTTGCCCGCGCTCGCGCGGCGAGGCGGCGGCGCAGGCGCTGGCGCGCTTCGTCGAGGACATGAAGGCGGGCGGCTTCGTCGCCGAGGCCTTGCGCCGCCACGGCATCGAGGGCGCGGGCGTCGCGCCGGCCGAGGAGCCCGCGGCTTAAGAGCGAGCGGCCAGCAGGCGCTCGGCGCGCGCGAGATCGTCCACCGTGTCGATGTCGGTGACGATGCCGGGGTCGTCGAGTTCCAGGCGCAGGGGCGCCGCCGACTTCACGATCGCCGCCGCGCCTTCCGCACCCGCGAGCGCCTGCAACGCGGGCCCGTGCTCGCGCGCGAAGCCGACCGGATGGCCGCGCGTGCCCTGGTGCATGGGCAGGACGACGGAAGCCCCGGCCAGCGCCGCGGCCACGGCACGCAACGACTCCGCGCGCACCAGCGGCAGGTCGCCGGGCAGGACCAGCCAGCCACCCGTGCCCGCGGTGGCCCGCACGGCGGATGCGATGGAATCACCCATGCCGGGATGGCCGGCGTCTTCGACATGGAAAGGCAGTCCGCTCGCGCGCACGGCGGCCAGCGTGTGTTCCAGCACGGTCCGCCCCGCCAGCAAGGCGTGCAGCTTGGAGCCGCGGCCGCCCGACGCCCTGAAGCGCTCGCCCCGTCCGGAGGCGAGCACCAGGACCACGGGCGACTTGGCTTGCGTCATGCGACGACCTTAGCACCGATGCGAGAATCCCCGCCATGAGCAGCACCGCCGACCGCATCGCCGAATTGCGCAAGAGCTACGAGCGCGCCGAACTGGGCGAGGACGCCTCGCATGCCGACCCTCTTCAGCAGTTCGACCAGTGGCTCACCGAGGCGATCGCCGCGGAGATCCCCGAGCCGAACGCGATGACGCTGGCGACGGTGGGCAGCGACCTGCGTCCCAGCACGCGGCCGGTGCTGATCAAGGGCTACGACGCGCGCGGCATCGTCTGGTACACCAACTACGAAAGCCGCAAGGGCCTGGAGCTGGCGGGCAACCCCTTCGCCGCGCTGCAGTTCCACTGGGTGGAGCTGGAGCGGGTGGTGCGCATCGAAGGGCGCGTGGAAAAGACGAGCGCCGAGGAAAGCGATGCCTACTACGCCAGCCGGCCGCTCGACTCGCGCATCGGCGCCTGGGCGAGCCCGCAAAGCCAGGTGATCCCGAGCCGCAGCGTGCTCGTGACCAGCGCGGCGAAGTACGGCGCGCAGTTCCTGCTGCAGCCGCCGCGGCCGCCGCACTGGGGCGGCTACCGGCTGGTGCCGGACAGCTGGCAGTTCTGGCAGGGGCGCAGGAGCCGGCTGCACGATCGCCTGCGCTACCGGCTCGAGGACGGCGCGTGGATCCGGGAACGGCTGGCGCCGTGACACCGGGGTTCGGCTTCGCGCTCACCGCCGGCCTACGAACCCCACCACGACCCCGTAGATCCCGTAGGTCGGGGTGAGCGCGAAGCCGAACCCCGACGCGCCGCCCCTCACCCGTGCGTGATCTTCAACCCCACGATCCCCGCCAGGATCAGCCCCACGCACACCAGCCGCGCCACCGTCGCCGGCTCCTGGAACAGCACGATGCCCAGCACCACGGTGCCAATGGCGCCTATGCCGGTCCACACGGCATAGGCCGTGCCCACGGGCAGCGTGCGAACCGCCCATCCGAGCAGCACGACGCTGATCACCATCGCCACGACCGTGCCGACCGAAGGCCAGAAACGGGTGAAGCCCTCGGCGTACTTCAAACCGATCGCCCAGCCGACCTCGAACAGGCCGGCCACCACGAGCACGGCCCAGGCCATCGCGTTCGCGCTCACCTGCGCGTCAGCTCGGTGAAGGTCTGGCGGAACTTCGCGACCTTGGGCGCGGCCACGGCCATGCAGTAGCCCTGGGTCGGGTTCTTCTCGAAGAAGTCCTGGTGGTACTCCTCGGCCGGCCAGTAGTTCTTCAGCGGCTGCACCTCGGTGACGATGGGACGGCCGAACAGCTTTTCCTGGCTCATGGCGCGGATCATGTCCTCGGCCACCTGCTTCTGGTCGTCGTTCGTGAAGTAGATGCCGCTGCGGTACTGCGTGCCGACGTCGTTGCCCTGGCGATTGAGCTGGGTGGGGGCGTGCACGACGAAAAAAACCTCCAGCAGCTGGCGCGTGCTCACCTGCGCGGGGTCGTAGGTGAGCTTGACCACCTCGTTGTGGCCGGTGCGGCCGGTGCACACCTGCTCGTAGCTGGGACGCTCCGTCTCGCCGTTGGCATAGCCGGACTCCACGTCCGTCACGCCGCGCACTTCCTTGTAGACCGACTCGGTGCACCAGAAACAGCCGCCGCCGAGCACGATGGTTTGCAGGTCGCTCATGGGTTCTCCTGAAGACCGCAATGTAGTCGCTCCACGGCCTTGCCGTAGGATGCGCGGCCATGCAAGACCACGGCCGCGAGGGGAAATGGAACTGGGCGAACTCAAGCCGGTGCTGACCGCGCTGGCGATCCCGCCCGGCGGGCCGCTGCTGCTGGCCCTGCTGGGCCTCCTGGTCGCGCTGCGCCGCCGTGGCGCGGGCCTCGCCATCGCCTTCGTGGGCATCGCCCTCGGCTTCCTGCTCAGCACCAACGGCTTCGCGCTCCTGCTCGCACGGCACCTGATGCCGGAGGTCGCGCCGGCGGACATCGCGCAGGTGCGGCAGGTGCAGGCGATCGTGGTGCTGGGCGGCGGCGTGCAGGCGCGCGCGCCGGAATACGGCGAGGCGCAGCCCGGGCCGCACACCTTGCAACGGCTGCGCTACGCCGCCTGGCTGGCGCGCCAGACGCGCAAGCCGCTGGCATTCGCGGGCGGTGTCGGCTGGGCGGCCGGCGCGGACACGGCGCCCGAAGGCGTGGTGGCGCGCCGTGTCCTCGCGGAATGGGGTGTCGCCCCGGCCTGGGTGGACGAGCGCTCCCGCGACACGGCGGAGAACGCCGCGAACATGGCGCAGATGCTGGTGCCCGCCGGCGTGCGGCAGGTCGCCCTGGTGACCGACGCCACCCACATGCAACGCGCCGCCGCTGCCTTCCGGGCCGCCGGCCTGGAGGTGCTGCCTGCGCCCACCGATTTCCCCATGGCGCATTCCGGGCCCCTGCTGGAATGGTTGCCCTCGGGCCCGGGGATCGACACCAACCGGGCCCTGCTGCGGGAGTGGCTGGGACGCATCGTCGCGGGCCGCGCCTGAGACCTTTACCTCGGCTTTGCCTTGGCGCGGCCGGGTTTCCTTGACGGGCCACCAGCCGGCTGGCACATTACTAACCGGTCAGTCAGTAAAAGTTTCACGCCCCATGTCCCAGAGCAAGGCCCCGGCCGACAAGGCCGACGATCCCCTCGCGCGCCGCGAGCGCCGCAAGGAAGCGCGCCCCGGCGAGCTGCTGGACGCCGCGCTCGACCTCTTCGTCGAGAAGGGCTTCGCGGCCACGCGCTCCGAGGAGGTCGCCGCGCGCGCGGGCGTTTCCAAGGGCACGCTGTTCCTCTATTTCCCCAGCAAGGAAGAACTGTTCAAGGCCGTCGTGCGCGAGAACATCTCCGGCCGCTTTTCCGAGTGGGTGCGCGAGTTCGAGGAGTTCGAGGGCACCACGCCCGAGATGGTGCGCTACTGCCTGCGCGTGTGGTGGGAGCGCCTGGGCGCCACCCGCGCCTCGGGCATCACCAAGCTGATGATCAGCGAGGCGCGCAATTTCCCGGAGCTGGCGGCCTTCTACCAGCAGGAAGTGATCCGCCCGGCCAACGAGCTGATCAAGCGCATCCTGGAGCGCGGCGTGGCACGCGGCGAGTTCCGCCCCATGGACATCGAATACACCACCTTCAGCCTGGTCGCGCCCATGGTGTTCCTGATCATGATGAAACACTCGCTCGGCGCCTGCGTGCCGCAGGAGATGCCCCTGGATCCGCTGCGCTACGTCGAGGCCCAGCTGGACACGCTGCTGAACGGCCTGTGCGTGCGGCCCGGCGAGGGGGCGCGCGCATGAAGAAGTGGCGCTGGATCCTCGCCGGCTTCCTCATCGTCGTGATCGTGCTGGGCACGTGGCGCGTGATGAGCGCGCGGCGCGTGCAGCAGGTCGCGCAGCAGGAACAGCTGGCGGCGCAGCGCGCGCACCCGGCGGTGGAACTGGCGCAGGCCGACGTCGTGCGCGCCGAAACACGCGACCTGCAGCGCGGCCTGCCCGTCTCCGGCTCGCTGCGGGCCGTGAATTCCGCCTTCGTGAAGGCGCGCGTGGCCGGCGAGCTGCTGGGCCTCTCGC
>JAEZEB010000185.1 GCA_023438115.1 Pseudomonadota bacterium
GGGTTCGGCTTCGCGCTCACCCCGACCTGCGGGGAGCGCCCCGAACACGGACGGCCGCCATTTTCCTTGCGCCTGATCAAAGTCAAACGCGCGCCCCCATCCCCGCCGCATGATCCCCGGACATGAAAGTCATCCCCATCACCCCGGTTCCCGCCTCGGAGGAGGGCGAGGTCCAGGGGCTGTATGCCTCGGAGAAGAAGGTCTATCCCCGCTCCGTCACCGGCCTGTTCGCCCGCTGGCGCTGGGCCTTCGTGTGGATCACCCAGATCGTGTTCTACGGCCTGCCCTGGCTGCAGTGGGGCGAGCGCCAGGCGGTGCTGTTCGACCTGGCCGCGCGGCGCTTCTACATCTTCGGCTACGTCCTCTATCCCCAGGACTTCATCTACCTCACCGGACTGCTGGTGATCAGCGCGCTGTCGCTGTTCCTCTTCACCGCGGTGGCCGGCCGCCTGTGGTGCGGCTTCGCCTGCCCGCAGACGGTGTACACCGAGATCTTCCTGTGGATCGAGAAGAAGGTGGAAGGCGACCGCCCGCACCGCATCAAGCTGGACCAGGGTCCGCTGACCGCCGCCAAGGCGGGCAAGAAGGCGCTCAAGCACTTCCTGTGGATCTCGCTGTCGCTGTGGACCGGCTTCACCTTCGTCGGCTACTTCACGCCGGTGCAGACGCTCTGGGCCGAGTCCTTCACGCTCGCCTTCGGCCCCTGGGAATGGTTCTGGGTGCTGTTCTACGGCTTCGCCACCTACGGCAACGCCGGCTTCATGCGCGAGCAGGTGTGCAAGTACATGTGCCCCTACGCGCGTTTCCAGAGCGCCATGTTCGACCGCGACACGCTGATCGTCAGCTACGACAGCGGCCGGGGCGACCCGCGCGGCACCCGCGGCCGCAAGGACGACAAGGCGGCCAAGGGCCTGGGCGACTGCATCGACTGCGGCCTGTGCGTGCAGGTCTGCCCGGCCGGCATCGACATCCGCAACGGGCTGCAGTACGAGTGCATCAGCTGTGCCGCCTGCGTGGACGCCTGCGACACCGTGATGGACAAGATGCACTACCCGCAGGGGCTGATCCGCTTCACCACGCAGAACGCTCTGCAGACCGGCGCCCGCCGCGAGGGCATCCTGCGCCGCGTGCTGCGGCCGCGCGTGCTGGTCTACGGCGCGATCCTGCTTGCGCTCACGACGGCCATGATGGCGACGCTGGCCATGCGCACGCCCCTGAAGGTGGACGTGGTGCGCGACCGCGCCGCGCTCGCCCGCATCGTCGCGGGCGGCAAGCTGGAGAACGTCTACCGCCTGCAGGTGATGAACGCCACCGAGGAGCCGCAGCGCTACCGCATCTCCGCCGACGGCCTGGAAGGCCTGGCGCTCGCCTCCGACGCGGAGGTCGACGTCGGCCCCGCCGAATCGCGCTGGGTGGCCGTGCGCCTGCAGGTGCCCTACGGCTCGGCGGAGCCGGGCTCGCACCCGATCCACTTCGGCATCGCCACCGTGGGCGGCGACGCGCACGTGCGCGAGAAGTCGGTGTTCCTCGTCCCCCGGTAAAGAAGAAGGAAGGAAGAACCATGAACAAGCAGGAACCGCAGGCCACGACGGCGCCCGCTCCCTGGTGGAAGCACGGCTACGTGTGGATGATCCTCGGCGGCCCCGCCTTCGTGGTGGTGGCGGGCATCGCCACGCTGGTGATCGCGGTGCGCGCGCCCGACCCCGTCGTCGCCGCGGACTACTACCGGCGCGGCATCGAGATGAACAAGACGATCGCCGCCCGCGAGAAGGCGCACCTGCCGGCGGTGCAGGGCCGCAACCATGCCGCGACGCCGGCCACGCCCTGAGCCGGCACCGGAAAAAAGAAGGAGACAAAACCATGGCCCAGCGCCTGATGTGGATCGTGTGGCCGGCGTTCCTGGCGGCCTGCGCCCTGGAACTGCTCGTGTTCGCGTTCGTCGATCCGGAGGACTTGCACTGGGCCGGCAACGCGCTCGAATGGTCGCGGCAGGCCGTCTACACCTGCGCGTTCTTCGCCTTCTGGGCCGTCGTCGCTGCCACTTGCTGGATCACCACGCTGCTGCGGCTCACGCCGCTCGAGATCAACCAGTGCCCCTTCGATCCGGCCCAGCGGCCTGCGGGTTGTCCCGGCGAGGCGCAGCCGCGATAGCTCAGTCCCCGGCGCGCTGGGCGCACTGGTGGGAGCAGTAGTCCAGCAGCGCGTCGATCTCCGTCGACTTGTCGAACACCGCGTCCACGCCCAGCTGCGCGCAGCGCTTGCGCACGGCGGCGTTGACGTAGTTGCTGAAGACGACGATCTTTTGCGCGGGGTCGGTGCGCTGGACGCGCTGTACCAGCCGCATACCGCTTCCACCCCTGAGGAAGAGGTCCACGACCAGCATGTCCCAGGCTTCGCCGGTGGCAAGCCAGGCGAGCGCCCCTTCCTCCGTGGGCGCGAACCCGACCACCCGGGCGCACGTGAGTTCCTCCAGGGCGCCCACGAGGTTCTCCTGGATCTCTGCGTTGTCCTCCACGACGAAGACGGCAAGCTGCATGAAGCCCGTTCGGCAAGGCACGGTTCAGGTTGCCGCACACTCTAGCTGCCGGGGCAGCCGGCCCGTGCGGAGCACCACGCGTTCCGGTGTAGGAGCGTGCCTACGGCCTTCCCCGCGATGTGTGGAGCCCACGTAAGATTCCCGCGAGGACTTGCATGGACCCCTTGATCCCGCACGACGCAGGCGCGCTGCTGCAGCTGGTGGAGCACAGCGCCTTCGTCGGCTTCTGGCGCCTGGACCTGCGCGAGCGCCGCCTCTGGTGGTCCGGCCAGCTCGCGCGCCTGCATGGCGCGGAGCCCGGCTACACGCCCGGCTTCGACGACCCCCTGCGCCATTTCGTGGAGGAGCACCGCGCGGAGCTCGCCGCGCGCCTGCGCGCCTGCATCGAAGAGGGCGCCGCATTCGACCTGGAAGTGCAGGTGTGCTCGCTGCAGGGCCGTCGCGTGTGGGTGCGCTGCGTGGGCCGGCCGCTGCACGCGGATGACGGCAGCCTTGCCGGCGCGGAGGGCCTGGTGCAGGAGATCGCGCCCGCGGGCCATGTGCCGGGGACGCTCATGCGCCACACGGTGAGCATGGGCGGGGCGCTGGGCAGCGGCCAGGCCTTCGCCACGGTGGACCGGCAGGGCCGCGTCAGCTACGCCAACGAGCGCGCCGAGCAGCTGCTGGCCGCGGACGGCGGCGCGGTGGTGGGACGCCGGATCTGGGGCTTCTTCCAGAAGCGCACGCGCCTCGACCTCGAGGAACGCTTCATGCAAGCGCTGGAGCGCGGCGAATCGCTGGAGCTGGAGGAACTCGACGCGCAGGGTGGCCATTGGCTGGAGCTGCGCGGCTTTCCCTTCGGCGCCGGCCTGGCGCTGCACCTGCGCGACGTGTCCGCGCGCCGCCGCGCGCAGCAGCACCTGATGCTGCTGGAAGGCAGCATCGCGCGGCTGAACGACATCGTGATCATCACGGAGGCCGCGCCTTTCCGCGAGCCGGGCCCGCGCATCGTGTTCGTCAACGAGGCCTTCGAGCGCCGCACCGGCTACGCGCGCGATGAGGTGATCGGCCGCTCGCCGCGCTTCCTGCAGGGGCCGGACACGCAGCGGGCCCAGCTCGATCGCATCCGCGCCGCGCTGGAGCAATGGGAGCGCGTGCGCGTGGACCTCGTCAACTACACCAAGGCGGGGGAGCCTTACTGGGTGGACCTGGACGTCTCGCCGGTGTGGGACGAGTCGCGGCGCCTCACGCACTGGGTGGCGGTGGGGCGCGACATCACCGAGCGCAAGCGCGACGAGGAGAAGATCCAGTACCTCGCCTTCTACGATCCGCTGACGCAGCTGCCCAATCGCCGGATGCTGATGGACCGGCTGCGCGAGGCGGCCGGCGAAACCGGACCGGCCCGCGAGGGCGCGCTGATGTTCATCGACCTGGACAACTTCAAGGTGCTGAACGACACGCTGGGCCACCAGAAGGGCGACCTGCTGCTGCAGCAGGTGGCGCGGCGCCTGCGCAATTGCGTGGCCAAGGGCGACATGGTGGCGCGCCTGGGCGGCGACGAGTTCGTGGTGCTGCTGGAGAACACGCCCGAGAAGCCGCTCGATCCGCTGACGGCCGCGCGCATCGTGAGCCAGCGCATCCTGGAGGGCCTGGGCGAGCCCTACGTGCTGCCCGGCTACCTGCACCACACCACCTGCAGCATCGGCGTGACGCTGTTCGGCCGCACGCCGTCCAGCGTGAACGAACTGCTGAAGCAGGCCGACCTTGCCATGTACCAGGCCAAGGCGGCGGGCCGCAACGCGGTGCGCTTCTTCGACCCGGAGATGCAGGCCGTCGCTTCCGCCAATGCGGCGCTCGCCGCCGACCTGCGCACGGCCTGGCGCGAGAACCACCTGAAGATCGAGTACCAGCCGCAGGTGGACATGGAAGGGCGCATGACCGGCGTGGAGGCGCTGCTGCGCTGGGAGCATCCCGGACGCGGGCGCGTGCTGCCCGGGGCCTTCATCCCGACGGCGGAGGAGACCTCGCTGATCATCCCCATCGGCCGCTGGGTCCTGGAGCATGCATGCGCGCAGCTGGCGCAGTGGCAGCAGCAGCCCGGGCGCGAGCACCTGGTGATCGCCGTCAACGTGAGCGTGCGGCAGTTCCGCCATCCCGACTTCGTCGACGAGGTGATGGACTGCGTGCACCGGGCGGGGATCCGTCCCGACCGGCTGAAGCTGGAACTGACCGAAAGCCTGCTCGCGGACCACGTCGATGCGGCCGTGGCGAAGATGCGCAGCCTCAAGGGCATGGGCTTGCGCCTGTCGGTGGACGACTTCGGCGTCGGCTATTCCTCGCTGTCTTACCTGAAGAGCCTGCCCATCGACGAACTGAAGATCGACCGCGGCTTCGTGCGCGACATCCTCACCGACGGCAACGATGCCGCGATCGCCGCCACCATCATCGGCCTGGGCCGCAGCCTGGGGCTCGAGGTGATCGCCGAGGGGGTGGAGTCCGAGGCGCAGCGCGCCTTCCTGGAGCAGCAGGGTTGCCGGCGCTACCAGGGCTATCTCTTCTCCAGGCCGCTACCGCTTGAGCAGTTGGAGGACTTCATGGCGCGACGGGATGCCGCGCGGGCCACTAGACCGGAACCATCTTCAGCGGGCTCGTGACCACGGCGCGCGGCAGGCGCAGGATGATCGCCTGGCCCTGGCGCAGCAGTTCCACCCCATGTTCGTCGGCGAGGGCCTGCACTTCCACCCAGGACAGCGGGGCGTCGCCGGCCTCGTGCAGCTGCGTGAAGCTGCCTTCGGGCTGGGGCTGGTATTCCACGGCGACCACGCCGTGCGAGGACGAGACCTCGGTGCGCACGGCGAGTTCGCCGGGCGCGGGCGCCGCGTCCACCAGGACCAGGATGGCGGCGGACAGCAGGAAGCGCACGGCGCTGCGCGAAGCCGCGAACTCGCCGTCGCCCGCTTGCAGGCGCAGGTCGAAGCCGCGGAAGTTGACGCTCGTGGACAGCAGCCGCACGACCTCGGCGACGCCGTCCTTCAGGGCGACGGTGTCGTCCTCGCCGGGCTCCATCCACGTGCACACCTCCAGGCAGCGGGCGACGGCCTGCCGCGAGAGGCGGTTGAGCTTCGAGACGGCCGCCGCGAGATCGTCCGGGTCGGCCGCGCCGCGCTCCATGCGCGCGTTCAGCGCCTCGGCCATCATGCCCAGCGATTGCAGGTGCACCACCATGTCGTGGCGCAGCGGCGGGGTCAGGCGCCGCAGGATGTCGTGCTTCCCCGCGCGGGCCAGGCTGCGCCGGCGCTGCGGCGACGGTTCGGCCGCCGGCGCGTGCGGGACGCCGGGGGACGTGGCGGTGGATTGTTCGAGTGCCAGCACTGCGGGTGGAAAAGGTCCGGTTCGGGGTCCCAGTCTGCAGCGGGGGGAGGCTCGCGACTGTCGGGGTTGCGCGAGGCCGGGTGTAGGACCCGGACGGGCGCCTGGCCCCGGGACGGTTGTGCTGTAATTTGAGCCGTGCAACAGAAGCTCCTGAACGACCACAACGCCGCCGCCCGGCTGTCGGGGCTGCTCGATTCCGCGATGGACGGGATCGTCAGCGTAGACGACCGGCAAAGCATCGTGCTGTACAACCGCGCCGCCGAGAACATGTTCGGCTGGACGCAGGAGGAGGTGCAGGGCAAGTCGCTGGACGTGCTGATCCCCTCGCGCTTCCGCGGCGCGCACGGCCAGCAGGTGCGGCGCTTCGGCGCCACCGGCACCACCTCGCGCCGCATGGGCGACAACACGGTGCTGTACGCACTGCGCAAGGACGGCAGCGAGTTCCCGATCGACGCCTCGATCTCGCAGCTGAACACGCCCGAGGGCAAGCTCTACACGGTGATCCTGCGCGACGTCACCGAACGCGTGAAGGCGCGCGAGGAACTGGCCGCCTTCGCCGCCGAATCCGCCGGCGTGCGCGAGCAGGAGAAGTCGCGCATCGCGCGCGAGCTCCATGACGAGCTCGCGCAGATGCTCACCGCCCTGAAGATGGACACCATCTGGATGCGCGACCACGTGGGCGAGGAGGGGGCCGCGCGCGAGAAGATCGCGCAGATGCTGTCCTTGCTGGACGCCGCGGTCGCTTCCACGCGCCGCATCGCCGCCGACCTGCGGCCGCTGGTGCTGGACGACCTCGGCCTGGTGGCCGCGATCGAGTGGGCGGCGCAGAACTTCACCCAGCGCACCGGCGTCCCTTGCGACCTGCAGGTGGACGAGTCGGTGGAGCTGGACGAACCCTATGCCACCGGCGTGTTCCGGATCGTGCAGGAGTCGCTGCAGAACATCGCCAAGCACGCGCGCGCGAGCCGCGCGACGGTCGAACTGAAGCGGGTGGGCGACGCCCTCGTTCTGCGGGTGCAGGACGACGGCTTGGGCTTCCGCCCGGCCGATCCGCGCAAGCCGCAATCGCTGGGCCTCGTGGGGTTGCGCGAGCGGGCGCACCTGCTGCGCGGCGAGATCCGGGTCGAGAGCGCACCGGGCGCCGGCACGCGGGTGGACGCGCGCATCCCGCTGGGAGACGCCGCATGATCCGCATCGTCCTGGCCGACGACCACGCCATCGTGCGTGAAGGGCTCAAGCGCATCGTCGGCGACGCCGGCGACTTCGTGGTGGCGGGCGAGGCGGCCGACGGCACCGAGGTGATGAAGGCCGTGCGCGAGCTCGAGTTCGACGTGCTCGTGCTGGACCTCTCGATGCCCGGGCGCAGCGGCATGGAGCTGATCAAGCTGGTGAAGGCCGAAAAGCCCAGGCTGCGCATCCTCGTGCTGAGCATGCACCAGGAGACGCAGTATGCGGTGCGGGCGATCAAGTCGGGCGCGAGCGGCTATCTCACGAAGGAGAGCGCGCCCGCCCAGCTGGAAGCGGCGATCCGCAAGATCGCGGCGGGCGGCGCCTACATCAGCGCGGAAGTGGCGGAGCAGCTGGCCCTGGGCGCGATGCCCGGTGGCACCGCGGCGGCGCCGCACGAGAGCCTGTCGGACCGCGAGTTCGAGGTGTTCCGCATGCTCGTGGCGGGCGATGCCGTCTCGGACGCCGCCCACAAGCTGAACCTGTCGGTGAAGACGGTCAGCACGCACAAGGCCAACCTGATGCACAAGCTGGGCCTGGCGAACCAGACCGAGCTGGTGAAGTACGCGTTGAAGCACGGGTTGCTGGAGCCGTAGGTTCGCGCAGACTCCTACGCGTCGACCTGGATCTCCAGCACGCAGTCGCCGCGCAGCGCGTGCACGCGCAGCCCTTCGCCGCGCGGCAGCGGGCAGCTCTCCGAAGCCTGCAGCACGATGTCCTTCGGGTCGCCGTCCTGGGTGATCCACGCCTCCCCCTCGCGGCAATGCACGGTCACGCGCCCCGGCGGCGGCGTGATGTGGCGCGTGGCGCCCTGGCGCACGTGCGCGGCGAACCAGCGCGTGACGCGGACGTTCGGGCGGGCGGCGAAGAGGCGGGCCAGGAAGGCCGGGGCGGGGAGGGTCAGCAGCATGGGCGCAGAT
>JAEZEB010000187.1 GCA_023438115.1 Pseudomonadota bacterium
AAGCTGCCCACCCTACGGGAGCTATGGGAGCGCGAGTTCCGCCAGCCGCAACGCGCCCTCGCGGCTGCGCGCGACGGCGATGAACAGGTTGGTGTGGCAGAAGAGGGCGTCGGGGACGCCCGTCACGGCGGCGAGCTCCTCGTTGCGCAGGCCGCCCCAGGGCGCGGGCAGGTCCATGCGATTCGCGAACGAGCCCGCTTCCGCCGGCACGGTGCGCAACACATGACGCTCGCCGCCTTCGTCGGATTCGGCGTAGAGCACCAGCAGCACCTCGGGCATCTCCTGCAGCACCACGCCGGTCCAGGGCATGCCGCCTTCGGCGAGCGACAGCAGCCGCCCCTCGAACAGGCGCTCGGCGCCGCGCACGCGGTCGGCCGCGAGTTCCTGGCCGATGCGCCGCTGCACCAGGCGGTGCAGGAAGCGCTCGACCACCGCCATGCCTTCGCGGAAGCGTTCCAGCTGCAGGCGTGACCGCGCGGCGGCGTCCAGGCCTTTTTCCTCCAGCCAGGTGCTGTTGAGAACGGCGACCTGCGTCGACAGGCCGAAGGCACCGGGCGCAACTTGCGCCGCGCCGGTGTCCACCAGGTCCAGGTAGCGCACGAGCGAGGCGTCGATGTCGTCGGCGATGCGCGTGCGCGCGGCTTCGGGCAGCTCCGCGTCCATGGTGCGCGCGATTTGCGCGACGTAGTCCGCGCCGAACTCGCGCCAGACGAGGCCGGCGCTGGCGTAGCCTTCGCCACCCTCGCGTGCGCCGTCGAAGCCGCGCTGGTGGTGGTCGAATCGGCCGCGCGCGGCATCCCATTCGCCGCCCACGTCCACGGCGAAATCACCACGGGCGATCGCCTCGGGATCGCGGGTGCGTTCGATGGTGTTGTCCGGATGCAGGGCTGCGAGCACGGCGACGCCGAACACGTCGTCGGCGTGGAAGGAGCCGCTGTGGGTAACGATGCGCGTGGTCATGGGAGAGCCTCCCCCAGGATTGTCCGCTGCGCGGCCTTCTCCTCCCCCCTCCGCAAGCGGAGGGGGCGAGCGCCTTCGGGCGGCCGGGCGGCGCTCATGACAGGAGATCGAACAAGGTGCGGGCGACCACCTTGGTGGCGCGGCGCAGGTCTTCCAGTTCCAGGCGCTCGTCCGCGCGCTTGGCGTGCGATTCCAGCACCGTGCGCGGCCCGGCGCCGTAGATCACGCCGGGGACGCCGGCCTCGCCGTACAGGCGCACGTCGGTGTAGAGCGGCGTGCCCATGGCCGGGATTTCCTGGCCGAAGACGGCCTGGCCGTGCTTCTGCAGGGATTCGACCAGGGGTTTGTTGCCGGGCAGGGGCTTGAGCGCATTGGCCAACAGCAGGCGGCGGATCTCCACCTTGCCCTGGAAGGCCTTCGCCGCGTCGGCGATCACCTGGCGGATGTTCGCCTCCACTTCCTGCGGGTTCTCCTCGGGGATCATGCGGCGATCGAGCTTGAACACCACCTTGCCCGGCACGACGTTGGTGTTGGTGCCGCCCTCGATGCGGCCCACGTTCAGGTAAGGGTGCTTGATGCCTGCGACCTTGGACGTCACCTGCTTGTACAGCGTGTTCTGCGCGTACAGGGCGTTCAGGATCCTCACCGCGCCCTGCAGCGCGTCGACGCCGGTGTCGGGGATGGCGGCGTGCGCCATCTTGCCGTGCACCGTCACTTCCATCTGCAGGCAGCCGTTGTGCGCGGTGACCACCTCGTAGCTGAAGCCGGCGGCGATCATGAGGTCGGGCTTGGTCAGCCTGTTCTTCAGCAGCCAGCCGGGGCCGAGTTCGCCGCCCCATTCCTCGTCGTAGGTGAAGTGCAGCTCGACGCCGCCCTTGAGCTGCGCCTGCAGCGATTCGAGCGCGCGCACGGCGAAGGTGAAGCTGGCGAAGTCGCTCTTGCTCACCGCGGCGGCGCGGCCGTAGATGCGGCCGTCCGCGATCTCGCCGCCATAGGGATCGTGCGTCCAGCCTTCGCCGGGCGGCACCACATCACCGTGCGCATTGAGCGCGATGGTGCGGCCTTCGCCGTAGCGGCGCCGCACGATGAGGTTGGTGATCGACTGCAGGCCGTACGCCTGCACGTCCGCCTCGGGCACGGGGTGCTTCTCGGCTTCGAAGCCGAAGCCTTGCAGCAGTTCGGCGGTGCGCTCCGCATGCGGCGCGTTGTTGCCGGGCGGCGTGTCGGTGGGAACGCGCACCAGTTCCTGCAGGAAGCGGACTTCCTCGTCGAAGTGGGCGTCGATCCAGGCGTCGAGCCGGGCGTATTTGTTGTCGTTCATGCGGGGTCCTTCGCCAGGTCCTCCAGCAGCCGGCTGAAGGCCTGGACCCCCAGCTCCATGTCGTTGCTGGTGGTGGATTCCAGGGGGTTGTGGCTGATGCCGCCGTTCTGTCCGCGCACGAACAGCATGGCCTGCGGCATCACCTCGTGCAGCTTCATGGCGTCGTGGCCGGCGCCGCTGGGCATGCGGTACACCGGTACGCCCAGCGCTTCCACCGCGCGTTCCCAGCGCTGCTGCCAGGCAGGCGCGCTGGGCGCCGCGGCGGCGCGCATGGTTTCCTCCACGCTGGAGCGCAGGCCGCGGCGATCGCAGATTTCCTGCAGCTTCGCCAGCACGTCGGCCACCAGCGCGTCCCGCTGCGGGTCGTTGGGTGCGCGGAGGTCCAGCGAGAAGAGGCAGCGGCCGGGCACCACGTTGATGGAGCCGCTGGGCACCTGCAGCATGCCGATGGTGCCGACGGAATCGCCGTCACGGCGTGCGCGCTCCTCGATGAAGAGGGCGAGTTCCGCCACGGCCACCGCGGCGTCGCGGCGGCGGTCCATGGGCGTCGTGCCGGCGTGGCTCGCCATGCCGGCCACCTCGCACTGGTAACGCACGCCGCCGTTGATGGAGGTGACGATGCCCAGCGGCAGGTCGAGCTCGTTGAGCACCGGGCCCTGCTCGATGTGCACTTCGACGAAGCCGAGGTAGCGTGCGGGATCGCGCTCGAGGGCCGCGATCGCTTCCAGCGTGGCAGGCAGGCCCGCGTTGCGCATCGCTTCGCGCATGGTCACGCCGTCCGCATCCTTCTGGTCCAGCCAGGCGGGGTTGAAGTGCCCCGTGAGCGCGCCGGAGCCGAGGAAGGTCGCCTTGTAGCGCTGGCCTTCCTCCTCGGAGAAGGCCACGACCTCGATGCCGAAAGGCAGCCGCCGCCCGGCGCGCGCGAGTTCGCGCACGCTGGCGAGCGGGGTGTAGATGCCCAGGCGGCCGTCGTACTTGCCGCCGTTGCGCACGGTGTCGTAGTGGGAGCCGGTGAGAAGGTAGCGGATCGCATCCGAGGCGCCGTGGTAGCGGCCCACCACGTTCCCCACCGCATCGATCTCCACCTCGTCGAAGCCGCAGTCGCGCATGTCCTGCACGATCTGCTGCGCCGCGGCGCGATGTGCATCGGTGAGGTAGGTGACGGTCAGCAGGCCCTTCTCCGCGAAGCCGGGATCGCTGTGCCGCGCCAGCCGCTCCTGCCAGTCCCACACGAGGTTGCCCAGCGCCGGCTCCACGCCGAACTTGTCGTTCAGGCGCAGCTCCACGATGCGGTGCACGTTGCGCAGCGCCTCGGCGAGTTCGAAGTCGGCGGGGTTGTCCAGCCGGCGCGCGAAGGTTTCGATGATCTGCGCGCGGCCCAGGCCCGTGCCGCGCGGCCCGCGCACGGCCAGGATGAAGGGGAAGCCGAACGTGGCGTTGTAGTCGGCGTTGAGCTGCTGGATGCGCGCGAATTCCTCGGGCGTGCAGTGGGTCAGGCCGGCCGTCTGCTGCTCGTTGGTCGATTCGCTGGTGAGCGTCTTCGCCACCATCGCCTTGCCGGCGAGTTCGGGGTGCGCGCGCAGCAGCGCCAACTGCTTCTCGCGCGGTGCGTTGCGCACCACGTCGGCCATCGCCTGCTTCAGGTGCGTGAGCGAGCGGAAGGGCCGCTGCGCCAGCGCCGACTCGGCGATCCAGGGCGAGTGTTCGTAGAGGCCGTCCAGCAGGTGTGCGGCCTCGGCGGCCGGCGCCGCGTTGATCTGTTCGATGGAGAGGGGCATTCAGCCCTCCTGGCAGGGATGCACGCGCGCCCAGTGCTGCGCGATGTCGATGCGGCGGCAGACCCAGACGCGGTCGTGCCTGGCGATGTGGTCGAGGAAGCGCTGCAGCGCCGTGATGCGACCCGGCCGTCCCAGCAGGCGGCAGTGCATGCCGATGCTCATCATCTTCGGCGCCTCGTCGCCTTCGGCGTACAGCACGTCGAAGGTGTCCTTCATGTACTGGAAGAAGGGGTCGGCGTGCGAATAGCCCTGGGGCAGCGCGAAGCGCATGTCGTTGCAGTCGAGCGTGTAGGGCACGACCAGGTGCGGCACCACGTCGCCATCGGTCTTGCGCACCTTCATCCAGAACGGCAGGTCGTCGCCGTAGTAGTCGCTGTCGTACGCGAAGCCGCCGTAGTCCGCGACCAGGCGGCGCGTGTTGGGGCTGTCGCGGCCCGTGTACCAGCCCAGCGGACGGTTGCCCGTGAGCGCGCGGATGCCGTCCATGGCCAGGCGCATGTGCTCGCGCTCCGTGGCCTCGGGCAGGTCCTGGTAGTGGATCCACTTCCAGCCGTGGCAGGCGATCTCGTGGCCCAGTTCCACGAAGGCCTGCGTCACTTCCGGATGCCGCTGCAGCGCCGTGGTCACGCCGAAGACGGTGAGCGGCAGGCCGCGCTTCTCGAACTCGCGCAGCACCCGCCACACGCCCGCGCGCGAGCCGTATTCGTAGATGCCCTCCATGCTCAGGTGCCGGGCCGGGTAGGACGCCGGGTTGAACATCTCGGAGAGGAACTGCTCGCTGCCCGCGTCGCCGTGCAGCACGCAGTTCTCGCCGCCTTCCTCGTAGTTCAGGACGAACTGCACGGCCACCCGCGCCTGGTCCGGCCATTGCGCGTGCGGCGGCTTGCGGCCGTAGCCGGCGAGGTCGCGTGGATAGGAAGCGGTGGAGTCGTAGATGCGGGTCATGCGAGGGGCCTCGGCGAGCGCCGACAAGTGTATACACTGGCGCCGACCATCCACGGAGAGAAAAGCCCATGGGCCTGAGCACCCACGTCCTCGACACGATGCACGGCACGCCCGCCGCGGGCATGGCCGTGGAGCTCTATGCCACCGAAGGCGGCGAGGCGAAGCTCGTGAAGAGGCTGGTGCTCAACGCCGACGGCCGCAATCCCGGCGGGCCGCTCTTCGACGACGCGGGCCTGCGCAAGGGCACCTACCGGCTGGTGTTCGACGTGGCGGCGTACTTCCGCGGCCGCGGCGTGGAACTGCCCGACCCGCCGTTCCTGGATCGCGTGAGCCTGGATTTCGGGATCGCGCACGAGGACCAGCATTACCACGTGCCGCTGCTGGTGAGCCCGTGGAGCTATTCGACGTATCGGGGGTCTTGAGGTTCGTCGATGTCTTGTACGGCCACGCCCGCTCCCCGTAGGTCGGGGTGAGCGCGAAGCCGAACCC
>JAEZEB010000194.1 GCA_023438115.1 Pseudomonadota bacterium
CCCAGCAGGCGCTGGCGCCGGACCAGCGCCTGGATGCGCGCGGCCAGTTCGCGAGGGTTGAAAGGCTTGGCGAGGTAGTCGTCGGCGCCCATCTCCAGGCCGACGATGCGGTCGACCGGCTCCCCGCGCGCGGTGAGCATCAGGATCGGGATGGTTTCGCCGTGGGCGCGCAGGCGGCGGCAGGCGCTCAGCCCGTCCTCGCCGGGCATCATGATGTCGAGCACGAGCACGTCGAAGCGCTCGCGCCGCAGCAGGCGCTCGGCCTGCGCCGCGTCTTCGACCGCGCGCACGGAATAGCCCTGCTCCCCGAGATAGCGGTGCAGCAGGGCACGCAGGTCCGCCTCGTCGTCGGCGATCAGCACACGGGCCAACGGGTCGCTCATGCCGCGCATCCTAGCCGCAGGGTCCCCGGCGGCGCAGCAACGAATCCATGACAAACGATGACAGGCGCGGCGCCGCTGCCACGGCTTGTCATGAACGTCGCGGCAACGGAAACGACGCGTTCACGCCGGCCCGCCACAGTGCCCGCACCGCGGCGGGAACGGGTCCGGCCGCGGTTCCACACCGGGCGGCGCGGCCGCCCGCCGACCAAGGAGAAAGACAATGAAAGCCAAGATCGCATGGGTCGCCCTTCTGGCCGTGGCCACGTTTTCCGGCTGCGCGCGAGGCCAGGGCCCGCGCGTCGCGCGCATGGCGCAGGAGCTCGAGCAGCGTTTCACCCAGGCCGACCGCGACCACGACGGGCGGCTCACGCGCGAGGAGGCGCGCGCGGGGATGCCGTGGGCCGAGCGCAACTTCGACGCGATCGATACCGCGCGCACCGGGTCCATCGGCCTCGCGCAAGTGAAGGCCCATGCGCGTGCGGAGTTCGCGCAGCGGCGCGGCAACCGGGGCCGGACGCAAGCCTCTCCCTGAGGCGGCCGGGGAGCGGCCGCCGTGCTCAGCGCGCTGCAGCCGGCGCCGGCCTTTGCGTCAGCAACCGCAGCGCGAACGGCATCGGCCATTCGCCATCCACGCCCGCGGCACGTTCGCTGGGCAGTTGAAGCTCCGGCCACGCACGCGGACCCGCCCACATCCGGTCGTTCGCCACGCGCGTGCAATGCGCGGGATAGCTGTCGGTGCCGCCGAGATCGAGGAAGAGGCCCAGGCCCGGCTGGTTCTCGCGCGCGGTGCCTGGCGCATGCAGGAACGCCGCGCCCAGCGCGCGGCAGGTCGGCGAGGTGACGGCATAGCGGTCGTTCCCCGCGCCGTCGACGAAGATGCCGGTGGCGTTGCCGTAGCCGACTCCCAGGCTCAGGTGGCCCACGGCGTAGTCGTCGTCGCCGCCTTCGTCCACGAACACGCCGACCGACTGGTCGTTCGCGGCGCCCAGCACGACCTGGTGCGTGGAGCGGTAGACATCGCGTCCGGTACCGCGATCGAGGAGGACGCCCGCCGCCTGGTGGACGCCGGCGCCCATGCCGTACCAGGCGACTTCGTAG
Source organism: Pseudomonadota bacterium (assembly GCA_023438115.1). Classification (GTDB taxonomy): domain Bacteria; phylum Pseudomonadota; class Gammaproteobacteria; order Burkholderiales; family Burkholderiaceae_C; genus Ramlibacter. Next base: position 1,482 of record JAEZEB010000194.1, read on the forward strand.
CTGTCGTCGCCGCCGTCGTCGACCAGCAGACCCAGGCCCTCGAAGTAACCCATGCCCTGCGCGAACAGCTGCGCCTCGTACCGATCGTTTCCGGCCAGGTCCAGCAGCATGCCGATGCCCCCGGCGGTAGACCGCCCGTCGAGGAAGACGCCGCGCATCCCGTAGCCGGCGCCCTGCCCCATCGAGGTGTTGCGATCCGGCAGCTGCGGCGAAAGCCGCACCAGCGGCTCGTTGGTGAGCGCGTAGCGGTCGTTGCCACCGGTGTCGACCAGCAGGGCGGCGGCGCCCGGCCCGCCCGTCGCCTGCGAGTAGGTTTGCGAGACGAATTCGTCGTCGCCGCTTCCACTGGCCAGCACCGCGATGCCGCCGACCGCGTGCGCCTGCGAGCGGGCACTTGCGACGAAACGGTTGTTGCCGCCGCGATCGACAAGCAAGGCGCCCCCGAAGAGCGCGGAGGCCTGCGCCTGCTCGCCCCCCTCGTAGCGGTCGTCGCCTTCGGTGTCCCACAGCACGCCGTAGCCGAGCGTCGCGCTCGATGGGTCGGCGCCGGGCGCCGTCGTCGCATACCGATCGTCGCCGCGATGGTCCAGGAGCACGCTGATCGCGTGCGTGTCGCTGCGTGCCAGGAACTCGTAGTCGTCGTTGCCGCCGACGTCCAGTACCAGCAAGGGGTCCAGCAGCCGGTGCCGGTTGTCGCGGCCCGTGGTGTCGATCACGATCCAGCCCAGGGGGGTTTCCATGGCCCAGGCCACGGCGGGCAGCGCCCCCTCGTTCTTCACGAAACGTTCCAGGCGTTCGACCGCGTCGACCAGGTCCAGCATGCCGCCGACGACCGCTTCGCGCTCCACGAGCGGCACCAGCGCGCGGTAGTCCGGTTTCTCGAAGGGGATGTGCCGGCCGTAGAACGCCTGCCGCCGCAGCAACTGCGGCGTGATGCCGGCGGGAAAGTGCTCGAAGGCGCGTTGCAGGAACGCGTGCGACTGCGACATGGCGGCCAGCACGCGGGCGATCTCATAACGCAAGGGCGCGGGCAGTTGCGCCTGGTCCGGCAGCACCGGCGTCCAGCCGGCGCCGGCCGGCGTCGCGGCCATCCACGCCAGCGCCTCTTGCAGCGGATCCGCCGCGGCACGCAGCTTCGCTTCGATGGCGTCCATGCCGAAATCGAGGGGACGCTGCAGCCGCGCGCCCGAGAGCACGCCGGCCCAGCCGACCAGATCCCTGGGCGATTCGCCCACCGGACGGATGGAATCCGCCAGCACGCCGGCCCGGTACGGCGCATCCAGCGGCGCGGCCATGACGGCGCGGAACAAGGGCAGCTGCTGCGGGCGCGTCGGGGAGGCCTCGAGCACCGCGAGGTCGGGCGCCCCGCGGCTGGTCGCGGCGCCGGCCCGTTGCAGCAGTTCCGTCAAGGGGGACCGGTCCCGCGGCTGCGCGCCGGCCGGCCCTCCCAGGGCGATTGCGATCAGGAGGAAGGCCGCGAGTCGATGCATCGGGCTACTTTAGCAACGCGGGCTTCAGGCAGGCAGCGCCCTTTCGCCAGCCAGGACCTTCCCGAACCCGCCATCTCCACTGGCCGTCACCATCAATCTCTGCGTCGCACGCGTCGCCGCCACGTAGAACAGGCGCGCCTCGTCCGCCACCTCTTCCCCCTCCTCCGGCATCTGGCCCACCCCCGGCATCGCCACCACGGGGAACTCGAGTCCCTTGCTCGCGTGCATCGTCATCACCTTGATGCTGTTGGCCAAAGGCGCGAAGTCGCCGGAGCGCTCCCGTACCTGGTGCGGCAGTCCACGCGCGCGCAGCACGTTCGCGCACTCGAACATCACCGAGTGCCGGCGGCACAGGATCGCCATGTCGCCCCACGCATGCCCCTCCTGGTGCGCGGCCGCCAGCAGGTCCGCGATCTTCAGGGCCTCGTCGCGCAGGCTGGGCAGCCGCACGATCAGCGGCGCCGGGCCCTCGCGCCCGCAGCTCACGGGTTGGACCAGCGGCGTTCCGTCCTCATCCTGGGCATCCGGCTGCAGGAACTCCGCGGCGACGAGGTTGGCCGTCTGCAGGATCTGCTTCGTGTTGCGGTAGTTGATCCGCAGGATGGTCGTGCGGCCCGCGGCCTGGATGCCGACGCTCCTGAAGCTGAACTTGCGGCTGCGGCTCTTGCCGTAGATGTCCTGCGCGCTGTCGTACAGGACAAGGAGGCTGTTCGTTTCCGGGTCCACCATCTGCGTGACCAGCTTGAACCACTCCGGCCGGAAGTCATGGCCCTCGTCGATCAGCACGGCCTGGTACTGGCCGCTGGGGATCTGCTTGCGGTCCACGCCGCGGATGACGTTGTCCACCATGCGGTCGAACATGTCCGGGCCCTGCGACGGAATGGGCTGTCCGAACGCCTTGAGCTGCTGGCGGCACCACTTGTGGAAGTTGCGCGCATGCACGCGGTCGGCCAGGCCCTTGGCCCGGAACATCGCGTCCAGCTTCACGGCGAGCGGCTCGTTGTAGCAAAGCACGAGGATCGGCTTGGCCGAAGGCAGCTTCGCCAGGTGTTCGGCCCGGTAGCCCAGGATCATCGTCTTGCCCGAGCCGGCCACGCCGTGAATCACGCGATGCCCTTCGCCCAGGCTGCGCGCCAGCTGTTCCTGCTGCAGGTCCATCACGCGCATGAGATCGGGCAGGTCGTCGCTGTCCCCTTCGAACAGGCCGCCCTGCTCCGGCACGCGCACCTCGGGGAACATGATCCAGCGCACCCGGTCGAGCTGCGGCAGCGACATCGCCTTGCCGCCGAAGGCGTGCGGGAACATCTCCCACAGCCGCTGCTGGAAAGCCTCGGCGTCCACGCCCTCCAGCATGTCGTCCTTGCAGATCGCCAGGTGCGGCGGGATGGCCTCTCCCAGGCCGGCAGTGTCGAACTGCTGGCGGATGATGTTGGTGAAGACCACGCCATGGCCCCAGGGAAAGGCCAGCTTGCCTTGGTGCGGGCCGTCCTGCTGCACGAGTTGCGGATCGCGCTCCAGCGCGTTCACGACCTGGATGGCGCAGTGCCTGGCCTGCATCACGGGGTTCACCACCACCTTGAGCTGGTCATCGGGCACGATCTCGAAGCGTTCGCGCGTGGCGCCGCGGATGGTGTCCAGCCGCCAGTCCTTGGTCTCCAGGATCAGCAGTCCGCGCCGCGGATGGAGGATGACGAAGTCGGGATGCGTCTGCTTCGGACCGACGGGCACGTCGTACCAGAGCAGGTAGTCCTCATCGAGCTTCTGCTCGAGGCGCTCGGCCAGCCTGCGCTCGCCGGAGGTCATGCGCCCGGCGCACGCGCCCAGGGCCGGGATCATCGTTGCCACGGTCGTCTCCTCCCGGGCCGATGATCCGGGATTTAACAACTCGTGACAAGTATGGTTACGCCGTCCTGGGCTCGGGCGCGGCGTCCGCCTCGTTCCGGCGCGGGGCCGGCGTCGCCGGCAACTGGCTCACGATCGCCAGCGACACCACCGCGATCGCCGCCATCACCGCCAGCAGCGTGGCGAAGCCCGCCTGCTTCACCACCGGTCCGATCAGCCACACCGCGATCGAACTCGCGCCCAGCGAAACCGCCAGCCGCATGCCCGACACGCGCGAGCGCATGCTGTCGTCGACGAAGCGCACGATCATCGCGTCGGTGAAGGGGATGGCGCCGAAGATGGACGCCATGAAGAGGAACTGCAGGCCGTAGAACACCCAGCCATCGACGACCGCCGACAGCGCGAGCAGCACCGCCTGCGCGCCGACGATGCCGAGATACAGGCCCTTGAGCGGCATGCGGTCGATGAGGTGGCCGACGAGCACCTGGGCCACCGAGGCGGCGGTGTACACGAGGGCGAGCAGCACGCCGATCTGCGCCGGGTCCTGCAGGATGCTGCGCAGGCGATCCGTGAGCAGCTCGTAGTTGCTGTTGGTGGAGAAGTTGAACAGCAGGCTGCCGCTCGTGGCGGCCACGGTCATCACCAGCAGCAGCTTGGCGATCGACACGCCCGCGGGCACCGCCGCCGCGCTTGCCTTCTTCTTCGCCGGCGCGACCTGCTCGCGCGTGGCCAGCAGGGCGAAGGCCACGCCGAACAGGAGGCACAAGGCCCCTGGCACCGCGAAAGCCATGCGCCACCCGAGGTACTTCACGAGGAACCCCGTGGTGACAGCGGCGACGGCCACGCCCAGGTTGCCCACCAGGCCGTTGATGCCGATCGTGAGGCCCGGCCGCTGTGCGCCCTGCACCAGCATCGGGATGCCGACGGGGTGGTAGATGGACGCGAAGCAGCCCAGGAGCGCGAGCCCGATCGCCAGTTGCAGCGGCGACTGCGCCAGGCTCACCAGCAGCGCCGTCCCGCCCATGCCGAAGAAGAACACCGTCATCATCTTGCGGCGGCCCCAGTGGTCGCCCAGCCTTCCGGCGGGCAGCGAGCCGATGCCGAAGAAGAAGAACGCGGCGACGCTGTAGGGCATCAGGTCCTCCCAGCGCGCGATGCCGAAGTCCGCCGCGATGGCGGTGACCGCCGTCGCGAAGATCAGCAGGAACATGTGGTCGATGGCGTGGGCGATGTTCAGCAGCCACTGCGTGGCCATGGAGTTGCCGGCGGCGGTCGGGGCGGAATGCATGGAGCGCATTCTCGGCACGGCAGCATTTGTCGGCCATGCGGCAATCGGCCGTCGATCGGCGAAATTCGGCCAAGGTGGATGATGAAACGGCCGAGTACCGGTTGGCACCAAGGTGACACCCGGCGGGTTTCCACCGGTTTTGGGGAGGCACGGACCGGCGCATAAAGGCCGCCTCGGGCGCGCCGCCCGAACGAGGAGATTGCGCTGTCCATGCCGGCCGCCCTGCTCGAAGTCACCGATGTCACCGTCCGCTTCGGTGGCATCACGGCGCTCGACCGCGTCTCGTTCTCGGTGCAGCCGGGCACGATCGCGGGCCTGATCGGGCCCAACGGCGCCGGCAAGACCACCCTCTTCAACTGCCTGTCGCGGCTGTACACCTTCAGCGAGGGGCGCATCCTCTTCGAGGGCCGGCCGCTCACCGAGCACCCGCCGCACCGCATCGCCGCCCTGGGCATAGGCCGCACCTTCCAGAACCTGGCGCTGTTCCGCACGATGAGCGTGCAGGACAACGTGATGCTCGGCGGGCACTGCCGCAGCGCGAGCGGCTTCCTCGCCAACGCCCTGCGGCTGCCGGGCGTGCGCCGGGAGGAGCAACAACTCTCCGCGCGCGCGCAGGAAGTCATCGCCCTCCTCGACCTCACTGGCGTCGCGCAGCGGCCGGTGTCCGACCTTTCCTTCGGCACGGCCAAGCGCGTCGAACTCGCGCGCGCCCTCATGAGCCGCCCCAAGCTGCTGCTGCTCGACGAGCCAGCGGGCGGCCTGAACCACGAGGAAGTCGACCTGCTGCGGCAACTGCTGCGGCGCATCCGCTCCGAGCTGGACCTCACCATCCTGCTGGTGGAGCACCACATGAACCTGGTGATGCGGGTGTCGGACCAGGTGGTGGCGCTGGACTTCGGCCGCAAGATCGCCGACGGCGTGCCGGCCGAGGTGCAGGCCAACCCCGATGTGGTGCGCGCCTACCTGGGGGTGGAGGCATGAGCGCGGCATCGCCTCTGCTGAAGGTGCGGGGGCTGCAAGCCCAGTACGGTCCCACGCGCGTCCTGCACGGCATCGACTTCGAGGTGCCGCAGGGCGGCATCGCCACCGTGCTCGGCGCGAACGGCGCCGGCAAGACGACCACGCTGCGCGCGATGTGCGGCATGGTGAAGACGCAAGGCGAGATCACTCTCGCCGGCTCGCGCATCGACGGCAAGGCCACCGAGGACATCGTGCGCATGGGCGTCGCGCACGTGCCCGACGGGCGCGGCACCTTCATGCACCTCACCGTGGAGGAGAACCTGCGCCTGGGCGCCTACACGCGACGCGACCGCTCGCAGGTGGAAGCCGACTACGAGCGCATGTACGGCTACTTCCCGCGCCTGCGCGAGCGGCGGCGGCAGCAGGCCGGGACGCTCTCGGGCGGCGAGCAGCAGATGCTGGCCGTGTCGCGCGCGCTGATGCTGCGCCCGCGCCTGCTGCTGCTGGACGAACCCTCCTTCGGGCTTGCGCCGCGCATCGTGCAGGAGCTGTTCGAGATCTTCCGCGCGATCAACACCGCCGAGGGCACCAGCATGCTGCTGGTGGAGCAGAACGCGTCGCTGGCCCTCAAGCTCGCCGACCACGCCTACCTGCTGGAAACCGGGCGCGTCGTGATCTCCGGCGCCGCCGAGGCGATCCGCAGCGACGAGGCGGTGCGCCGCTCGTACCTGGGCTATTGAGGAGGACCGCTTGGACCAGCTGCTTCCCCAGATCCTGTCCGGCCTGGCCACCGGCGGCATCTATGCCAGCGTGGCGCTCGCGCTGGTGATGATCTACCAGGCCACGCACCTGGTGAACTTCGCCCAGGGCGAGATGGCGATGTTCGCCACCTACATCTGCTGGTCGCTGCTGCAGGCCGGCCTGCCCTACTGGCCCGCCTTCCTGGCGACGGTGGCGATCGCCTTCGTGGGCGGCGTGCTCATCGAACGGGTGATCATCCGCCCGGTGGAGAGCGCGCCCGTGCTCTCGGTGGTGATCGTCTTCATCGGCCTGCTCGTGATCTTCAACAGCATCGCCGGCTGGATCTACAGCTACACCATCAAGCCCTTTCCCAGCCCCTTCCCCTCGCAGCCGGTGTTCGGCATGAGCGCGCACGGGGTGGGCTCCACGGCCGTCACGCTGGTGGTGCTGGGCCTGGTGTTCGCCTTCTTCCGCTTCACGCCGCTCGGGCTGGCGATGCGCGCGGCGGCGCAGAACCCGGTGTCGAGCCGGCTCGTGGGCGTGCGCGTGGGCTGGATGCTGGCGCTGGGCTGGGGCCTGGCCGCGGCCATCGGCGCGGTGGCGGGAATGATGGTGGCGCCGGTCGTCTTCCTCGAGCCCAACATGATGGGCGGCATCCTGCTCTATGCCTTCGCCGGCGCGTTGCTGGGCGGCATCGACAGTCCCGCCGGCGCGGTGGTCGGGGGGTTCATCGTCGGCGTGCTGGAGAACGTGATCGGCATCTACCTGGGCACCGACCTCAAGCTCACGGCGGCGCTGGTGATCATCGTCGCGGTGCTGGTGCTCAAGCCCTCGGGCCTGTTCGGCCGGGTGCACGTCGCGAGGGTCTGAGGCATGGTCAACTTCGTGCCGGGCCCGGTGCGCCGTCCCACACTGAACCGCAACCAGTGGATCGGCCTGGCGGTGCTGCTGGTCGTCGCCTGCGTGCTGCCCTTCGTGCTGGGCAACTACCGCGTGTTCCAGCTCACGCTGGCGCTGGCCTACGCGATCGCGCTGCTCGGTCTCAACATCCTCACCGGCTACAACGGGCAGATCTCGCTGGGTCACGGCGCCTTCTTCGCGATCGGCGCGTACACCGCGGCGATCCTGATGGACAAGGCGAACTGGCCTTACTGGGCGACGATCCCCGTCGCCGGACTGGTCTGCCTCGTCGCCGGCTTTCTCTTCGGGCTGCCGGCGCTGCGGCTGGAGGGGCTGTACCTCGCGCTCGCCACCTTCGCGCTGGGCGTGGCCATGCCGCAGATCCTCAAGTACAAGGGGCTGGAGGCCTGGACCGGCGGCGCCATGGGCGTGGTGATCGCCAAGCCCGAGGCGCCGCCGGACATTCCCCTCAACCAGGACCAGTGGCTCTACTTCTTCACGCTCGCGTGGGTGCTGGTGCTGTTCGTCGCGGGATGGAACCTGCTGCGCGGGCGCATAGGCCGCGCGCTGGTGGCCATCCGCGACCATCCCGTCGCCGCGCAGGCGATGGGCGTGAACACCGCGATGTACAAGTCGCTCACCTTCGGCGTGTCCGCGCTCTACACCGGCGTGGCGGGCGCGCTGTCGGCGATCGCGGTGCAGTTCGCTTCGCCCGATTCCTTCTCGGTGTTCCTCTCGCTCACGCTGCTGGTGGGCGTGGTGGTCGGCGGCCTCGCCTCGATCTCCGGCGCCTTCTACGGCGCGCTCTTCATCCAGTTCATTCCCAACATCGCCGACCAGATCTCGCGTGCCGCGCCCTGGGCGATCTACGGCGTGTTCCTGATCGGTTTCATGTACCTGATGCCCGCGGGCGTCGCCGGCCTCGTGCGGGCGGCGCGCCAGCGGCTGGCCAGGCGGCAAGCGCGCCCGCAGGACGCGCCCTCTTCGTGAAGTGTGTGTCTCTCACCTGGAAGGAAAGGAATCGACCATGAAACCCGTTTCGAGAAGGCAGGTCCTCGGGGCGTCGGCGGCGCTGGCGCTGCCGGCTTTCGTGCACGCGCAGGGCAAGGAGGTGAAGCTGGGGCAGACGATGCCGTACAGCGGCCCCGCGTCCGCCTACGGCACCATCGGCCGGCTGCACCAGGCGTATTTCAGGATGATCAACGACCAGGGCGGCGTCAACGGCCACCGCATCAACCTGGTGTCGCTGGACGACGGCTACAGCCCGCCGCGGGCCGTGGAGCAGGTGCGGCGGCTGGTGGAACAGGAGCAGGTGCTGGCGCTGTTCCAGACGCTGGGCACGCCCAGCAACACCGCGATCCACAAGTACGTCAACGCGCGCAAGGTGCCGCACCTGTTCGTGGCGACGGGCGCGACGAAGTGGAACGACCCGAAGAACTTCCCCTGGACCTTCGGCTTCAACCTCAGCTACCAGACCGAGGGCGAGATCTACGGCCGCTACCTGCTGAAGGAAAAGCCGGACGCGAAGGTGGCGATCCTCTACCAGAACGACGACTACGGGAAGGACGTGCTCGAAGGCGTCAAGCACGTGCTGAAGGGTCCGGCCGCGAAGATGGTCGTGGCCGAGGCGACATACGAGGTGACCGATCCCACGGTGGATTCGCAGATCCTCACGCTGAAGTCCTCGGGTGCCGACACCTTCATCAACATCACCACGCCCAAGTTCGCGGCCCAGGCGGTGCGGGCGGCCTTCGACTCGGGCTGGAAGCCGCTGCACTTCCTGAACAACGTCGGTGCCTCCGTCGGTTCGGTGCTGACGCCGGCGGGCCTGGACAAGGCCGTGGGCCTGGTCACCGTGCAGTACTACAAGGACGCCACCGATCCGCAGTGGAAGGACGACCCCGCCATGCTGGAGTGGCGCGCCTTCATGGGCCGCCACTACCGCGATGGCAACGTGGACGACGCGACCAACATCTACGCCTACATCACGGCGCAGACCATGGTGCAGGTACTCAGGCAATGCGGCAACGACATGACGCGCGACAACATCAAGCGCCAGGCGGAGAGCCTGAAGAACTTCCGCCCGCCGCTGCTGCTGCCCGGCATCGCCATGAACACCAGCCCCAGCGACCATGCCCCGATCAGCCAGGCGCAGCTGTCGCGCTTCACGGGCAAGCAGTGGCAGCTGTTCGGCGAGGTGCTCGGCGGCCAGGGCTGAGGCGCGAGCCTCAGAACAGCGGATAGACGTCGCGCAGGCCCACCCGCCCGCGCAGCACGTCGCGCCCGCACACGAGGCAGCGGTACAGGCGCAGGAAGGGGATCAGCCGCATCCAGGGCCGGCGCCGCTGCCGCCGGAAGCCCGGCTTGGCGCAGCCGCAGCGGAAGAAGGCCAGCGGCGCGCCTTCGTCCCCGGGATCGCCGGCGCGCGGTGGCGCGGCGATCGTGCGTGCGGCTCCTCGGTTCTTCATGGTGCTGGGGTGAGAGCGCCATGGAAGCACAGCCGCGATAGCCCTGCTTAAGCCATTCGCGTACGTCTTGTCAGACTGGAGGATGGTTCCAAGCCGGACCGTCGCGGGCCGGCCACGGCCGGCTGGCCGTTGACGCGGCGGCGGCCGACGCACGGCCGCGCCCGGATGGCCTATCTTCGGACCCATGCCCCTGGACCTGCGCCGCATCAGCGCCCTGTGCTTCGACGTCGACGGCACCATCGCGGACACCGACGACCACCTCGTGGCGCAGCTCGCCGCCTTCGTCGGCAAGGTGCCCGGCATCAGCGGGCGGCGCAGCGAGCGGGTGGCCCGCCAGGTGGTGATGGGCCTGGAGACGCCCGTGCACGGCGCCTATGCCCTGCTCGACCGCCTGGGCCTGGACACGCCCGTGGACCGCCTGCGATCGCGCCTGCGCGCGGTGAAGCGCCGCGGCGCCGACCCCGCGCGCGAGCGCAACCCGGAAGCGATCGACGAGGTCCCCCACGACATGGTGCCGGGCGTGCAGGAGATGCTGCACAAGCTGGCGAAGCTCTATCCGATGTGCACCATCTCCACCGGCAGCGCGCCGCGCGTCGAGCGTTTCCTCGCGCACTACGGCGTGCGCGAGCTGTTCACCGCGGTGGTCGGCGCGCAGACCACGCGGCGCATGAAGCCGCATCCCGAACCGCTGCTGTATGCGGCGGAGAAGATGGGCGTGGCGCCCTCCGGATGCCTCATGGTGGGCGACACCACCATCGACGTGCGCACCGGCCGCGCGGCGGGCGCGCAGACCGTCGCCGTGCTGTGCGGCTTCGGCACCGAAGGCGAGCTGCGCGCCGCCGGTGCCGACCTGGTGCTGCGCACCACCTCCGACCTGCTGGGCGTGCTGGACCCCGGCGAGGATCCGCTGCACGAGGAAACCGCCAGCCCCGAACCGCGGAGCCCTGTCCATGAATCGCGATGACGACCTGCGCCATGGCAAACACGGCGTGAGCAGCCTGGTGGACGACGACGGCGGCGCGCCGGCGAAGTGGAAGGTGGTCGGCCCCGGCCTGGTGGTGGCGGCCACCGGCGTGGGAGCGGCCGACATGGTGGCCACCCTGGTCGCCGGCTCGCGCTACGGCTACGCGCTGCTGTGGGCGGTGATCGTGGGCGTGATCCTCAAGATCATCCTGGTGGAAGGCGCAGGCCGCTACACGCTGGCCACGGGGCGCACCATCTTCGAGGGCTGGCGCACCCTGGGCCGCTGGACCACCTGGTACTTCGGGCCCTACATCATGATCTGGGGCTTCGTGTACGGCGCGACCGCGATGTCCTCGGCCGCGATGCCGCTGGCCGCCCTCTTCCCCGCCGTCGACCTCAAGCTCTGGGCCGTCTTCATGGGCCTGGCCGGCTTCACGATGGTCTGGTTCGGCCACTACGCGCTGTTCGAGAAGATCACGGCGGTGCTCGTGGGCCTGATGTTCATCACCGTCGTCGGCCTCGCGATCATCGCGGTGCCCAACATCCCCGCGATGCTCCGCGGGCTGGTGCCCTCCATCCCCGAAGGCGGGGTGCTCTACACCCTGGCCCTGGCCGGCGGCGTGGGCGGCACCATCACGCTTGCGGCCTACGGCTACTGGCTGCGCGAGAAAGGCTGGTACACGCCCAAGTGGATGCAGGTCATGCGCATCGACAACACCATGGCCTACGTGCTCACGGGCATCTTCGTGATCGCCATGCTGATCGTCGGCGCGGAGGTCGTGCGCGCCGCCGGCGTGTCGCTGAGCGCCGGCGACGAGGGCCTGCTGGACCTGACCGAGGTGCTGCGCGAGCGCTACGGCGACGTCGTCGGCACCGGCTTCCTGGTGGGCTTCTGGGCCGCGTCCTTCTCCTCCGTGCTGGGCGTGTGGAACGGCGTCTCGCTCATGTTCGCGGACTTCTGGGGCAACATCCGCGGCCTGCCTTCCGGCCATCCGGACACGCGCGTGGGCGGCAGGTACTTCCGCTTCTACGTGCTGTGGCTCACCTTCCCGCCCATGGTGCTGCTCCTGCTGGACCGGCCCATCGGCCTGATCCTGCTGTACGGCATCCTGGGCTCGCTGTTCATGCCCTTCCTGGCTGTCACGCTGCTTGGCCTGCTCAATGGCCGGCGCGCGCCGGCGGGCTGGGGCAACAACGCGCTGCGCAACGTGCTGATGGGGATCACCGCCCTGCTCTTCATCGCCCTCGGCGCGCAGCAGCTGTGGAAGGAAGTCAGCCGCCTGCTGGCCTAGCGCGGAGCACGATCCGGAACAGCACCGCCTGCGCGGTGAGGCCGATCACCGCCCACGACAGCATCAGCACGCCCAGGGACACCTGGCCCTCGTGCGGCACCAGCCCCACGATTTGCGAGCCCAGCGCGCCGCTCAGCTGCTGCAGCAATCCGCCGATGGCGGCGGCCGATCCGGCCAAAGCCGGCACCAGGCCGACGGTGCCCGAGAGCGTCGGCGGCGCGAGCAGGCCGTGGCCGATGCCCAGCAGCAGCAACGGCAGGGCGAGCGCCAAAGGACTCTGCGCACCCCACAGGCCCAGCGCCAGCACCAGCACCAGGCCGGTGAGCGTCCAGGCCTGCCCCAGGCCCATGATGCGGCGCTCGCTGCGGCGGTGGACCGCGCGGCTGGTCCAGAGGTTGCCGAAGATGTAGGCGACCGGGATGCACATGATGTACCAGCCGATGTGCTCCGGCGTCACGCCGTAGGCCTTGAGCACGATGGGCGCGCCGCCGAGGAAGGTGTAGAAGGTCGCGGTGGTGGACGCGAGGATCGCCACGTACAGCAGGTACGCCGGCTCGCGCAGCAGCCGCAGGTAGCCGGCCGCCAGCGTGCGCCAGCCGCCTTCGCCTTCGCGGCGCTGCGGGCGAACGTCGGGCAGGCTGCGCCACGCGGACACGAGCAGCACCGCGCCCAGCACCGCCATCAGCACGAAGTTGGACTGCCAGCCCAGGCGCACGTGCAGCTGTCCGCCCACCAGCGTGGCCAGCGGCGGGCACACGCCCATGGTCATGCCCACGAAGGCCATCATGCGCGTGCGCTCGGCGCCGGCGAAGAGGTCCTGCACCATGGCGCGCCCGACCACCATGCCGGCGGCGCTGCCGGCCCCCTGCAACACGCGCGCGACGGTGAGCACGGCGAGATTGGGCGCCAGCGCCGCGAGCACCGAGGCGCCCACCGCCAGGCCCAGCCCGAACAGCAGCAGCGGCTTGCGGCCGAAGCGGTCCGAGAGCGGGCCGTACACGAGCTGCAGGCCACCGTAGGCGACGATGAAGCCGCTGAGGGTGAGCTGCACGCTGCCCTGGCCGGCGGCGAAGGTGGCGGGCCAGTCCTGCATCGACGGCAGGCTGATGGTCATGGCGAGCAGGCCGAAGGCCAGCTGCGAGATGAGGCTGGCGATCAGCCAGGGGGACGGGGGTGCGGCGGTCATCGGGGCGGAGGGGAACCGGCGAGCTTAACTTGCCGGCGGGGAGTGCCCCCGCCCCAGCCCTCCCCCGGAGGGGGAGGGAGGAAGAAGGTCAGCGGTTTTCCAGCAGCTTCACCAGCGCCCACAGCACGCGGTTCGCGGGCGTCGGGATGCCCAGTGCCGCGCCGCGGCGCACGATGTGGCCGTTGAGGAAGTCGATCTCCGTCGGCTTGCCCCGCGCGAGGTCCTGGGCAGTGGACGAATACTGCCCCGGCATGCCCTCGACCAGCCGGCGCATCGCCACGTGCGGATCGCCCGGCACGTCCACGCCTTCGGCCTTGGCGACGGCCAGGCATTCGTCCACCACGTCGCGCATCACGTCCCACACGCCCTCGCCCTTCACCGTCTCGCCGTAAGGCTTGTTCGCAATGGCGGAGACCGCGTTGTAGGCGCTGTTGAGGATCAGCTTGAACCACAGCGCGCCGCGCACGTTGGGGGAGATCTCCGTGGGCACGCCTGCGCCGGTGAACGCGCGCATGGCTTCCTCGCTGCGCGCGGACGGCTCGACCACGAGTTCGCCGCGGCCGTGGTGCTTCAGGTGGCCGGGACCCGCCATCTCGGTGGCGACGTAGACCACCGCCGCGGCTACCGCGTGCTCGGGCAGCACCGTGCGCAGGCGCTCGGCGTTGTCCACGCCGTTCTGCAGGCACAGCACCAGGCTGTCCGGCCGCAGCACGCGCTTGAGTTCGCGTCCGGCCGCTTCGGTGTCCATGGACTTGACGCAGAAGAGCACCAGGTCCGCCGGCGGTGCCTGGGCGACGTCGGTGACGGCGTTCAGCCGCACCGCCTCGTCGAAGCTGCGCGTCTCCATGCGCAGGCCGTCGCGCAGGATCGCCTCCACGTGGCCGGGGCGGCCCACCAGGGTCACCGCATGTCCCGCGCGCGCCAGCATGCCGCCGAAGTAGCAGCCCACCGCGCCCGCACCCATCACCGTCACGTTCAACGCCATCGCGTCCCTCCTTGCAGAAGCCGCCATCCTCCAATCGGGAGAGAAACCTGACTGGCGCGGGGTCTTCCCGCTCCTTATGCTTTCGTTTCGCCCGAGGAGATTCCATGCCCGCCGCCACCGCTCCCCTCACGCGCATCGCCGAACTCCCGGGGCCGCCCCGGTTGCCCCTGCTGGGCAACGCGCACCGCATCCGCCTGCCGCTCTTCCACCAGCAGCTCGAAGCCTGGCAACGCAGCTACGGCGACATCTACCGCGTGCGCGTGTGGACGCGCGAGTTCATCGTCTTCGCCGATCCGCAGGTGGCCGCCGACGCGCTGCGCGAGCGGCCCGGCACCTTCAGCCGGACGGAACGCGTCTCCAGCGCCGCCGACGAGATGGGCTTCGGCGGCCTGTTCGCTTCCAACGGCGCGAAGTGGCGCCGGCAGCGGCCCATGGTGATGGCCGCCTTCGATCCCGGCCACATCCGCCGCTACTTCCCTTCGCTGGTGCAGGTCGCCGGCCGGCTCGCCGCGCGCTGGAGCCGCGCGGCGCAAGCGCGCGAGGCCATCCCCGTGCAGCAAGACCTCATGCGCTACACGGTGGACGTGATCGCCGGTCTCGCCTTCGGCACCGACATCAACACGCTGGAGGGCGAGCAGGACGTGATCCAGCGCCACATGGACGGCATCTTCCCCATGCTGTTCCGTCGCACGCTGGCGCCTTTTCCTTACTGGCGCTGGTTCAAGCTGCCGGCGGACCGGCGCCTCGACGCGCACCTGGCCGCCTTCCACGAAGCCGTGCAGGGCTTCATCGCCGCCGCGCGCGAGCGGATGCAACGCGACCCGGCACTGCGTGCCTCACCGACCAACCTGATCGAGGCCATGCTCGCCGCCCGCGACCAGCCGGGCCAGGCGCTCACCGACGAGGACGTGGCCGCCAACGTGGGCACCATGCTGCTGGCCGGCGAGGACACCACCGCCAACACCCTCGCCTGGATGATCTGGCTGCTCTCGCGCGAGCCCGCGCTGCTGCGGCGCGCGCAGGCGGAAGTGGATGCAGCCCTCGGCGACGACCTCGTGCCGACCCGCTTCGAGCAGGTGGCCGCGCTCGACTTCATCGAGGCGTGCGCGCACGAGGCGATGCGGCTCAAGCCGGTGGCGCCGCTGCTGCCGCAGCAGGCCGAGGAAGACACTTGCGTCGCCGGCGTCGCCATCCCGCGCGGCACCCTCTGCATCTTCCTGATGCGGTCGGGCGCGATGGATGCGCGGCACATCACGGACCCGCAACGCTTCGACCCCGACCGCTGGCTGCGCACGAACGACGCGGCGGCCGCGCGCCGCGGATCGATGCCCTTCGGCGCGGGGCCGCGCATGTGCCCCGGGCGCTACCTCGCGCTGCTGGAGATCAAGATGGCCATGGCCACCCTGCTGCGCCGATTCGACATCGCGTCCGTCGAGTCGGCCGACGGCGGCGAGGTGCGCGAGCGGCTGGCCTTCACACTGACGCCCACCCCGATGCGCATGCGGCTGGCGCTGCGCTGAGGAACGGCACCTTCTTTTGCGGGCATCATCGGGCCATGAACTACTGGCTGATGAAGTCGGAGCCCGACGAAGCCTCGGTCGACGACGCGCTGGCCGCGCCCGATGCCACCGTGGCCTGGACCGGCGTGCGCAACTACCAGGCGCGCAACTTCATGCGCGACGGCATGCGCGTCGGCGACGGCGTGCTCTTCTACCACTCCAGCTGCGCCGAGCCCGGCATCGTCGGCATCGCCCGCGTGGCCTCGGAGGCGTACCCGGACCCGACGCAGTTCGATCCGAAGTCACCGTACTTCGACCCGGCTTCCAAGCCCGAGCAGCCGCGCTGGCTGCTGGTGGACGTGCAGGTGCTGCGCAAGACCCGCAATCTCACCCTGCCCGAGCTGCGCACCGACCCGGACCTGCAGGACCTGGTGGTGCTGAAGAAGGGCAACCGGCTCTCCATCACGCCGGTGGAGCCGCGCCACTGGAAGCACATCCTCGGGTTGCTCGGCGCATGAGCGCCGCCCGGCCGCCCGAAGGCGCTCGCCCCCTCCGCTTGCGGAGGGGGAAGGAGCAGCCCGCGCAGCGGGCAATCCTGGGGGAGGTTCCCCGATGACGGTTTTGCAGTTCGCGGGCTTCCTGGCCTGCGTGGCGGTGGCCGCCGCCGCCCAGAGCGTCACCGGCTTCGCGATGGCGCTGATCCTGCTGGGACTCACCGGCCTGTTCAAGCTCGCGCCGCTGCCGGACGTGGCGAACGTCGCCACGGTGCTCTCGCTCGCGCACGCCGCCATCGCCTTGCACGGGCCCAAGCGGCAGGTGGAAGGCCTCGTGTTCCGCAACACCGTGCCGGCCAGCTTCTTCGGCGTGGCGGCCGGCGTGGCGCTGCTTGCCTGGCTCAGCGCCAACATCGTGATGGTGCTGCAGTTGCTGCTGGGAATCGTGGTGATCGCCTGCGCCGTGATCGTGCTGGTGCGCACCGAGCCGCTCGCGCAGGGCTCGTCGCCCGCGTCCTTCCGCGGCTTCGGCTTCCTCTCGGGTTTGCTGGGGGGCCTCTTCGCCGCCTCGGGCCCGCCGCTGGTGTACCAGTTCTACCGCCAGCCCCTGCCGCTGGACCGCATCCGCGACACGCTGGTGGCGTCGCTGGCGGCGGGCAGCGTGATCCGCCTGGCCATGGTGGTGGCGAGCGGCCAGTTCAGCCTGCGCTCGCTGTGGATGTGCGCCACGGCCATGCCGCTGGCGATGGCGATCAGCTGGTGGATGCGCCGCCGCCCGCCGCCCTGGGACCGCAACGCCGTGCTCAAGATCGTCTGCGTGCTGCTGGTGATAACGGGCACCGGGCTGGCGGGCCCGGCGCTGCAGGCGCTGTTCCGGTAAGGTTCGTCATCCCCGCCGTCGCCGACGACGGCCCGGTTCTCATAGTTCCCGTAGGTCGGGGTGAGCGCGCAGCCGAACCC
>JAEZEB010000227.1 GCA_023438115.1 Pseudomonadota bacterium
CCCGAGCACCCCCCGCACGATCTCCCGCCCCACCGTCGTCCCCACCGTCCGCACCGCCGATTTCGCGAAGCTCTCCACCAGGCCTTCGCGGTGCCCGCCGCGAGGCCCCTTCGAGCCGAAGAAGACATCGCCCAGCCCGCCCAGCAGCCCGCCTTCCGCCGGCGCCGTGGCGGCCGCGGCTTCGGCCGACTGCGCGGCGCGGCCCTTGAGGATCTCGTAGGCCGATTCGCGGTCCTCCGTCTTCTCGTAGACGCCGGCCACCACGGAGTTGGCCAGCAGGGCCTGCCGCTGCTGCGGCGTGATCGGGCCGATCTGGCTGCCCGGCGGCAGCACGTAGAGCCGTTCCGTCACGCCGGGCCGCCCCTTCTCGTCGAGGAAGCTCACCAGCGCCTCGCCCACCGCCAGTTCGGTGATGGCTGCCGCGATGTCCAGCCCCGGCTTGGGCCGCATCGTCTCGGCGGTAGCCTTGACGGCCTTCTGGTCGCGCGGGGTGAACGCGCGCAGCGCGTGCTGCACGCGGTTGCCCAGCTGGCCCAGCACGGAATCGGGGATGTCCAGCGGATTCTGCGTCACGAAGTAGACGCCGACGCCCTTGGAACGCACCAGGCGCACGACCAGCTCGATGCGCTCCACCAGCACCTTGGGCGCCTCGTCGAAGAGCAGGTGCGCCTCGTCGAAGAAGAAGACCAGCTTGGGCTTGTCCGGGTCGCCCACCTCGGGCAGCAGCTCGAACAGCTCCGACAGCATCCACAGCAGGAAGGTGGCGTACAGGCGCGGCGAGTTCAGCAGCTTGTCGGCGGCGAGGATGTTGACGACGCCGTGGCCCTGGGCGTCGGTCTGCATGAAATCCTCGATGTTCAGCATCGGCTCGCCGAAGAAGCGGTCGCCGCCCTGGGCCTCGATCTGCAGCAGGCCGCGCTGGATGGCGCCCACGCTGGCCGCGCTGATGTTGCCGTACTCGGTGGTGAACTGCCTGGCGTTGTCGCCCACGTGCTGCAGCATGGCCCGCAGGTCCTTCAGGTCCAGCAGCGGCAGGCCATTGGCGTCGGCGATGCGGAAGACGATCTGCAGCACGCCGGCCTGCGTGTCGTTCAGGTTCAGCATGCGGGCCAGCAGCAGCGGCCCCATGTCGCTGACCGTCGCGCGCACCGGGTGGCCTTGTTCGCCGAAGACGTCCCACAGCGTGGTGGGGCAGGCAAAGGGTTCCGGCAGCGGCACCCCCCGCTCCTGCAGGGTGGCGGCCAGCTTGCCGCCTACGCTGCCGGCCTGGCTGATGCCCGTGAGGTCGCCCTTGACGTCCGCCAGGAAGACCGGCACCCCGAGGCGGCTGAAACTCTCGGCCAGTTTCTGCAGGGTGACGGTCTTGCCGGTGCCGGTGGCGCCGGTCACCAGCCCGTGCCGGTTGGCCAGCCCCGGGAGCAGATGGGCTTCGGTGGATCCGTGTCGGGCGATCAGCATGGGTTCGGCCATGGTGCGAAAAGTAGAATGTCGGTCCGAAGAGGTTAACGCAGAAGAGCAAGGACGAATCCGTGGCCGGACACAGCAAATGGGCGAACATCCAGCACCGCAAGGGTCGCCAGGACGAAAAGCGGGGCAAGATCTGGACGCGCGTGATCCGTGAAATCATGGTCGCGGCCCGCCAGGGCGGGGGCGACCTGTCGGCCAACCCCCGGTTGCGCCTGGCCGTCGACAAGGCCAAGGCGGCCAACATGCCGGCCGACACGATCAAGCGCAACATCGACAAGGCGACGGGCAACCTCGAGGGCGTGCACTACGAGGAGATCCGCTACGAGGGCTACGGCATCGGCGGCGCGGCCATCATCGTGGACACCATGACGGACAACAAGGTCCGCACGGTGGCCGAGGTGCGCCATGTCTTCAGCAAGCACGGCGGCAACATGGGCACCGAAGGCTCGGTGGCCTTCCAGTTCCGCCACTGCGGCCAGCTGATCCTGGCCCCGGGCACCAGCGAGGACAAGGTGATGGAAGTGGCGCTGGAGGCCGGCGCCGACGACGTCATCACCGGCGACGACGGCGCCATCGAGGTGCTCACCGCGCCGGGCGAGTTCGAGGCCGTGAAGAACGCGCTGGAAGCCGCCGGCCTGAAGCCGGAGATCGCCGAAGTGACCATGCGGCCGGAGAACACGATCGAGCTGTCCGGCGACGACGCCGCGCGCATGCAGAAGATCGTCGACATGCTCGAGGACCTGGACGACGTGCAGGCCGTGTACCACAACGCCGAGATCGGCGAATGAAGGTCCTCGTCGTCGGCGGCGGCGGCCGCGAGCATGCCCTGGCCTGGAAGCTGGCCCAGTCGTCCAAGGTGCAGGCGGTCTACGTCGCGCCCGGCAACGGCGGCACGGCGCTGGACCCGCGCCTGGAGAACGTCGCGATCACGGACGTGCGCGCGCTGCGCGAGTGGGCGCAGCAGGAGAAGATCGCCCTGACGGTGGTGGGCCCCGAGGCGCCGCTGGCCGCCGGTGTGGTGGACGAGTTCCGCGCCCACGGCCTGCGCATCTTCGGCCCCACGCGGGCGGCGGCGCAGCTGGAAAGCTCCAAGGCCTTCGCCAAGGCCTTCATGGCCCGCCACAAGATCCCCACGGCGGAATACGAGACCTTCACCGACGCCGCCCAGGCGCACGCGTACGTGGACCGCAAGGGCGCGCCCATCGTCGTCAAGGCCGCCGGCCTGGCGGCGGGCAAGGGCGTGGTGGTCGCCATGACCGCGCAGGAGGCGCACGAGGCGATCGACTTCATGCTCCTGGACAACAAGCTGGGCGTGGCGCACAACGACGGCGGCGCCCGCGTGGTGATCGAGGAATTCCTGCAGGGCGAGGAAGCCAGCTTCATCGTGCTGTGCGACGGCCGCAACGTCACGCCGCTGGCCACCAGCCAGGACCACAAGCGCCTGCAGGACGGCGACCAGGGTCCCAACACCGGCGGCATGGGGGCCTATTCGCCCGCGCCGGTGGTCACGCCCGCCGTGCACGCGCGCGCCATGCGCGAGATCATCCTGCCCACGATCAAGGGCATGGAGAAGGACGGCCTCCCCTACACCGGCTTCCTCTACGCCGGCCTGATGATCGGCGCCGACGGCCAGCCGAAGACGCTGGAGTTCAACTGCCGGATGGGCGACCCCGAGACGCAGCCGATCATGATGCGGCTGAAGTCGGACCTCTTCGACGTGATGCTGGCCGCCACCTCGGGCACCCTCGACCAGGTGGAGCTGCAATGGGACCGCCGCACCGCGTTGGGTGTGGTGATGGCCGCCGCGGGCTATCCGCTGGACCCGCGCAAGGGCGACGTGATCCAGGGCCTGCCGCGCGACGCGGAGGACGCCGTGGTGTTCCACGCCGGCACCGCCGCGCGCGACGGCCAGACCGTCACTTCCGGCGGCCGCGTGCTGTGCGTCACCGCCCTCGCCGACACTGTCAAGGGCGCGCAGCAGCGGGCCTATGAGGTGCTGCGCGGCATCTCCTTCGACGGCGCGCAATACCGCCGCGACATCGGCCACCGCGCCATCCGGAACTGAACCCGATGCAATCCGCCGTTCCCGCCGTGCGCGACTGGCTGACCGGCCTGCAGCAGCGCATCACCCAGGGCATCAGCGAGGTCGACGGCCAGCCTTTCCGCGGCGATGCCTGGAAGAAGGATCCCGGCGAGCCGCTGCAGGGCGAGGGCGTCACGATGATCCTGGAGGAGGGTGGCGTGTTCGAGCGCGCGGGCTGCGGCTTCTCGCACGTGCGCGGCAACAAGCTGCCGCCCTCGGCCACGCAGCACCGCCCGGAACTCGTGGGCGCGTCCTTCGAAGCCATGGGCGTGTCGCTGGTCTTCCATCCGCGCAACCCCTACGCGCCCACGGTGCACATGAACGTGCGCATGCTGGCGGCGCTGCCGGCCGACGCGGCGCCGGTGTACTGGTTCGGCGGCGGCATGGACCTCACGCCGTACTACGGCTACGAGGAGGATGCGGTCCACTTCCATGCCACCTGCCGCGAGGCGCTGCAGCCCTTCGGCGAGGACAGGTACCCGCGCTTCAAGGCCTGGTGCGACGACTATTTCTTCCTGAAACACCGGGGCGAGGCGCGCGGCATCGGCGGCATCTTCTTCGACGACTACTTCGAGGACGGCTTCGAGCGCAGCTTCGCGCTGCTGCAGTCCGTGGGCGACCGGTTCCTGCCGGCCTACCTGCCCATCCTGCAGCGCCGCAAGGACCAGCCCTGGGGCGAGCGCGAGCGTGCGTGGCAGCTGCTGCGCCGCGGGCGCTACGTCGAGTTCAACCTGGTGTGGGACCGCGGCACGCATTTCGGCCTGCAGTCGGGCGGCCGCACGGAATCCATCCTGATGTCGATGCCCCCGCAGGCGAGCTGGGCCTACCAGCACGCGCCCGAGGCCGGCACCCCGGAGGCCGAGCTGCTCTCGCGCTTCCTCCCCCGCAGGAACTGGGTTTGAGCGCGGCCGCGCCCCGCGTCGGCATGTTCGGCGGCGCCTTCGACCCGCCGCACCGCGCGCATGGGGCGCTGGCGCGCGCTGCCGTGGCGCAGCTCGCCCTCGACCGCCTGCACGTGCTGCCCACGGGCGAGGCCTGGCACAAGGAACGCAGCCTCACCGCTGCGACGCACAGGCTGGCCATGACGCGCCTGGCCTTCGAGGGCATCCCCGCCGTGCAGGTCGACGACCGCGAGCTCAGGCGCAGCGGGCCCACGTACAGCATCGACACGCTGCGCGAGCTGCACGCCGAGCATCCGCGGGCCCAACTGCACCTGCTGATGGGCGAGGACCAGGCCGCCGGCTTCACGCGCTGGAACGCCTGGGAAGAGATCGCGCGCCTGGCCGTGCTGTGCGTCGCCGGCCGCGGCACGGGCGAGGGCGTCGCCGCCCTGCGCGCCCTGTCGGGCGTGCGCGTCGAGCTGCTCGCGCTGCCCCAGATGCCCGTCAGCGCCACCGAAATCCGCCGCAGGCTGACAGCGCGGCAGGACATCACCGATCTGGTTGAGCCAGCGGTTGCCCGTTATATTGAAACCCATCTCCTTTACCAGACCCCCTGATGACGACTGAATCCGCCGCCAAGAAAGACACGCAGAAACTCCAGAGGGCCATCGTCGATGGGCTCGAAGACGTGAAAGGGCAGGACATCCAGGTCTTCGACACGGAGCACCTGTCGCCCCTGTTCGAGCGGGTCATCGTGGCGTCGGGCTCGTCCAACCGCCAGACCAAGGCGCTCGCCTCCAGCGTGATCGACGCGGTGCGCGACGCGGGCTTCCCCAAGCCGCGCATCGAAGGGGAGGAGAACGGCGAGTGGATCATCGTGGACTGCGGCGCCGCCGTGGCGCACATCATGCAGCCCGCCATCCGCCAGTACTACCACCTGGAGGAGATCTGGGGCGAGAAGCCGGTGCGCCTGCGCCTCGGTGCGCCCAAGCCCGCCGCGCCAGCGAAGAAAGCCGAGCCCGCCGCGAAGAAGGCCGCGCCGACCTCCCTGCGCCGCAGCACCGCGGTGAAGACCATCGAGCGCGAGGCGACGGCGGCGAAGAAGGCGGCCGCCAAGAAGGCCGCTTCGGCCAGGAAGACGCCCGCGAAGAAGACCCCGGCCAAGACCGCCGCCAAGAAGCTGCCGGCCGGCAAGACGCCGGGGCAGGGCGCCGCCGCCAAGACGGCGATGCGCAAGCTGCCGGCCAAGTCGGCCCCCGCGAAGAAGGCGCCGTCGCGCAAGGGCTGAGCGATGCGGCTGCTCGTGGTGGCCGTGGGCCAGCGCGTGCCCGACTGGGCGCAGGCGGCCTGGGACGACTACGCCAAGCGCTTCCCGCCGGAGATGCGGCTGGAGCTCAAGGCCGTGAAGACCGAGCCGCGCGCCTCCAAGACGCTGCCCACGCTGCTGGCCGCGGAGCGCGAGCGCATCACGGCGGCCATCCCCAAGGGCGCGCGCATCGTCGCCCTGGACGAGCGCGGCACCTCGCTGACCACCGTCGCCCTGGCGCAGCGCCTGAAGGACTGGCAGCTGGAGAACGATGTCGTGGCGCTGGTGATCGGCGGCCCCGACGGGCTCGACCCCGGCTTTCGCCAGGCCGCGCACGAACGCGTCCGGCTGTCGGATCTCACGCTGCCTCACGCCATGGTGCGCGTGCTGCTGGCCGAACAGCTCTATCGCGCCTGGTCCATCCACACCGGCCATCCCTACCACCGTGAGTGACTTCGTCTATCTCGCCTCGCAGAGCCCGCGCCGCCGCCAGTTGCTGGAGCAGCTGGGGGTGCGCTACGAGCTGCTGCTGCCCGACGACCACGAGGACAGCGAGGCGCTGGAGGTGGTGCGCCCCGGCGAGGCGCCGGCCGCGTACGTGCAGCGCGTCACGGCCCTGAAGCTCGATGCCGCGCTGGTGCGCCTGAAACGCCGCGGCCTGCCGGCGGCGCCGGTGTTGTGCTCCGACACCACGGTGGCCCGCGGCCGCACGATCTACGGCAAGCCGGAAGACGAGGCGGACGCCGCGCGCATGCTGCGGGAACTCGCGGGCGCGACGCATCGCGTGCTGACGGCGGTCGCCATCCAGGCGGGACGGCGCCGCCTGCAGGCCCTGAGCGATTCGCGCGTGAGCTTCGCGCCGCTGAACGCCGCGCAGATCCGCGCGTACGTGGCCAGCGGCGAGCCCATGGGCAAGGCCGGGGCCTATGCGATCCAGGGCCTGGCCGCGGCGCACATCGCGCGCATCGCCGGCTCGTACACCGGGATCATGGGCCTGCCCCTGTTCGAGACGGCGCAGCTGCTGCGGCAGGCGGGCTGGAAACTCTAGGCCTGCAACAGCACCGCTACGCCCAAGGGCGCCTGCCGGAACAGCTCGCGCCAGCGCTGCACCTCGGCCTGCCGCCTGCGCCTCGCCTGGACGATGTCCGTGATTCGTGGCCCTGGTTGAAGATCCCGCCCATCGACTGGTCGGCATGATGCCTTGGCCATGCGGACGAGAGCCCAGCCCAGCGGTCCTGCGTTATCCTGTCGTGGAGGAGCCGCCACCGAACAACACATGCAGCAGGACATCCTGGTGAACTGGTCCCCGCAGGAGACGCGGGTGGCGATCGTCGAGAGCGGCGCGGTGCAGGAACTGCACGTGGAGCGCACGCTCGAGCGCGGCCTCGTCGGCAACATCTACCTCGGCAAGGTCGCCCGCGTGCTGCCGGGCATGCAGTCGGCCTTCATCGACATGGGGCTGGAGCGCGCCGCCTTCCTGCACGTGGCGGACGTGTGGCAGCGCCAGCCCGATGGCGAGCCGCCGGCCTTGGCGCGCAACGGCCAGCCGCAGGTGCCCATCGAGAAGCAGGTCTTCGAGGGGCAGTCGTTGATGGTGCAGGTGATCAAGGACCCGATCGGCACCAAGGGCGCGCGCCTGTCCACGCAGATCAGCATCGCCGGGCGCCTGCTGGTGTTCCTGCCGCAGGACGACCACCTGGGCGTCTCGCAGAAGATCCCGTCCGAGCAGCGCGACGCGCTGCGCCGGCGCCTGACCAAGCTGGTGGGCGACGCCGGCGGCGGCTTCATCCTGCGTACCAACGGCGAGGACGCCAGCGACACCGAACTCGCCGAGGACATCGCCTACCTGCGCAAGACCTGGACGCGCATCCGCGAGGCCGCCACGCGCCTGCCGCCGCCGGCGCTGCTGCACCAGGACCTGAACCTGCTGCAGCGCGTGCTGCGCGACCTGGTGACCGAGGAGACGCAGACCATCCGCATCGACTCGCGCGAGCAGTTCGCGCTGCTGGCGGAGTTCGGGCGCGAGTTCATGCCCCAGGCGGCGGCCAAGCTGCAGCTGTACAAGGGCGAGCGGCCCATCTTCGACCTGTATGCGGTGGACGAGGAGATCGCGCGCGCGCTGGGGCGGCGGGTGGACCTGAAGTCCGGCGGCTACCTGATCGTGGACCAGACCGAGGCGCTGACGACGATCGACGTCAACACCGGCGGCTACGTCGGCTCGCGCAACTTCGACGACACGATCTTCAAGACCAACCTGGAGGCGGCGCACGCCATCGCGCGGCAGCTGCGGCTGCGCAACCTCGGCGGGATCATCATCGTCGACTTCATCGACATGCAGCGCGAGGACCACCGCGACGCGGTGCTGGCGGAGTTCCGCAAGCAGCTCGCGCGCGACCGCGTCAAGACCATGGCGGGCGGCTTCTCGCAGCTGGGGCTGGTGGAGATGACGCGCAAGCGCACGCGCGAATCGCTGGCGCACATGCTGTGCGAGCCGTGCCCGGTCTGCCAGGGCAAGGGCAACGTGCGCACGCCGCGCACCATCGCCTACGACATCCTGCGCGAGATCCTGCGCGAGGCGCGGCAGTTCAATCCGCGCGAGTACCGCGTGATCGCCTCGCCGCGGGTGATCGAGCTGTTCCTGGACGAGGAGAGCCAGCACCTGGCGGGGCTGTCGGATTTCATCGGGAAACCCATCTCGTTGCAGAGCGAGAGTGCCATGGGGCAGGAGCAGTACGACATCGTCTTGTTGTAACTTGAAAAATCGCTGCGCGATTTTTCAAGTTGGTCCGATCAGTGCGAAGAGGACCGGCAAAGCCGGATCCTCTTCGCAGGAGGGACCGCGCTGCATGTTATTCCGCGCGATCCACGGGCCGCTGCGCGGAGGCCGGGTTTCGTAGGTCGGTGGTGAGCGCGCGAAGCGCCGAACCCCGACATCTCACACGCGCAGATCCTCCCACCGCCGGCCCGCCTCGATCTCCTCGAGCACTGCCTGCAGGAACGCCCCCTTCTTCTCGAAGTTGTCGTTGTAGCTCACCCCGCCCACGTGCACCCACGCGCCGTCGACGATCTCCACCTTGCGCGCTTCCGCCTGGCCGGCCGGACGCAGCGCGACGAACTCCTGCGGCGCGAAGCGCAGCGAGGCGCGGTCCAGGCCGCGGTACAGCACGTCCCAGTTGCGTCCGCCCGTGTCGAGCTCGCGCGAGAAGTCGTAGAGGAAGTTCAGCGGCTTGCCGCGCGTGAAGGCGTGGCGGAAGAAGCAGTAGCCGGCCCACAGCGACCAGTAGCCGGGGCGGCCGATGTTCGGGAGGCCGAAGACCGGCTGCGCGCCCACGCGCTCGCCCACGTCCACCGGCGCGACGGGGATGAGGTCGTGATCGAGGTAGCCGAAGACGTCCGGCTCCAGCGGCCGCACCACGTTGTGGTGGATCCAGGACATCGCCATGCCGTGCGAGCGGTTCGCGTGCCGCGTGCGATAGGGCGGCAGCCCCAGGTAGGGGACCCCGTGGTGGTCGCACACGTGGCGGATCTGGCGGCGCTTCTCCGCGTCGCGCGAGTTGTCGAACACGAGCACCTGGGTGCCCGGCAGGTTGCGCGCGGCCATGCGCAGCTGCCAGTCGAGCGCCCAGGGTTGCTCGAAGGCGATCACCAGCGCGACCTGCCGGCCCCGCAGCGATTGCTGCTCCGCGAGGAAGGGCTCCAGGTCCGGCGTGCGCGCTCGCAAGTAGCGCGCGAGCAGCAGGTCGTTGCGCAGCTGGCGCAGGCCCTGGGCCAGCGGCACCAGCCGCAGCCACTCGCCGGCGGCGAATTCGTGGAGTTCACGCATGGCCGAGGGCCGGCTGTTCGGCCGGGACCGTGGCGGCATCGAGCAGGCGCGCGGCTTGCGCCAGCACCTGCTGCGGCGTGATGGAAGCCAGGCAGTCGCTGCGGCTGCCGCGATGGTCTTCGCAGCCCGCGCGCCCGCAGGGCACGCAATCCTGCGGACCCTGCAGCAGCGTCACGTTGCCCGCTCGCTGCACCGGGGCGCGGCGCACGAAATGCACCGGCTGCCCGGCGCGGCCCGGCCACGGTGCCCAGCGCAGCGGATTGGTGGGGCCGAAGATCGCGATCACCGGCAGGCCGGCGGCGGCGGCGAGATGCGAGACCGAGGTGTCCGGCCCGATGTAGAGCGCGGCGGCGCGCAGCAGCGTCACGAGCTGCGGGAAGTCCAGTCGCCCCGAGGTGTCGAGCAACTGCGGCGCCTCGCCCAATGCGCGCAGCGGGGCGATGCATTCCTGGTCGCGCGCGCTGCCGCTGCCCGTGAGCACCACCTGGCGCCCCTGCGCCAGCAGCGCCTGCACCACGGCGTGGTAGTGCGCCAGCGGCCACTGCTTGTATTCCCACATGGACGGCGCATGCACCACCACGCAGCCCGGGCGCAGCGCTTGCGCGATTTCCGCGGGCAGCGGCGCGGCGGGCGGCACGGCCACGGGCGGCGCCTCGGCGCCACCCGGCGGCAGCCAGGGC
>JAEZEB010000264.1 GCA_023438115.1 Pseudomonadota bacterium
GGCGTGGGCGATCCGCCCGGTTTCCGCCTGGAGGACTGCGCGACGCAACGCAACCTCAGCGCGGAGGGGCGGCGCGAGGCGCAGCAGCTGGGCGAGGCGCTGCGTGCGCGCAAGGTGCCAGTGGAGCAGGTGCTGTCCAGCCCCTGGTGCCGCTGCATCGAAACGGCCCGGCTCGCCTTCGGCAGCGCGCCGCCCACGCAGCCGGCGCTGTCCAACCTGTTCGGGCGGCACGAGCGCGAAGCCGCGCAGGTCGCGGAACTGCGCAAGCTCGTGCGCCGGCCCGCGGGCGGCGGCAACCTGTTCCTCGTGACGCACGGCTCCACCACCCTGGCGCTGACCGGCGTGTCGCCGGGCACGGCGGAAATGGTGGTGCTGACGCCGGGGGATGGCGGTTTCCGCGTGGCGGGCCGCCTGGGCGCGCGCTAGTCGGTCGCCGGCTGCGGGGCCTGGTACACGGACCAGCGCCCGTCCTTGAACAGGTACAGCCCCGAGGAGATGCGCGTGTCGTTGCTGCCCGCGAACAGGGCCGCGGCGCTGAAGCGCAGCGTGGCGACGGCCGCTTCGTCGTCGGCCCGCGCGAACACGAGGCCGCGGCGGCCGGGCACCGCGGCCACGATGCCTGCAGGGGATTGGCGCAGCTGCTCCTGCCAGAACGCGCGGTCCAGGAAGTAGCTGCTGTCCAGGTCCGGCGCATTGCCGTGCACCTGCATCAGCCCGCCGCTCCAGGGCTCCGCAACCGGCTTGCCATAGCGCCGGCGCAGGTTCTCCACGGCGCGCTGCAGCGCCTGTTCCGGCGTGAGGCGCAGCTGCCGCAGGTCCTCCGGCAGCGCGCTCTGCACGCGCCGCTCGCCGTCGAACACCAGCCGCAGGTGCATGTCGCCCAGGTACTGGAACCAGCTCGCCTCGAATTCCACCTCGCGGCCGTCGGGCATCTGCGCGCTGATCTTGCCGAAGGGGCGCAGTCCCTCGTCCTGCTTGTTGGCGCCCGGGCTCTCGCGCAGCACCACCAGCAGGTTGGATTCGCTCACCTCGAACACCTCGCGGTCGCGCGCGCCGGCCGTCGTGGCCGCCAGCGCCGCGCACAGTGCCGCCGCCGTGCACAGCGCTCGCACCCAGTCCTTCATCGTCGCCCTCCGTCTTTGCGTCCATCGTGCGGCCTCGCGCGGCGGATGGCAAGGAAGTCGTGCACGCATGAATGCCTTGCTGCGCAAGGGCGTCGGCGCATTGCAACGCCATTCGTTACCTCTCTTGCGCCACGCGTTGAACATGTAATGGGTACGCTGCGTAGCATCGCAGCTCTTCGCTTCCCGTTTCACACTCAGAGGAATTCTCTCCATGGCCCTGCAACCGTTTTTCAACAGCAACAACAAGCGCGAAGAGTCCTACCCCCGCCCGGGCACGAGCCCGAATGCCGCCGCCGCGGCGGGCCAGGCGCCCGTGGCCGCGCAGCCTGTTGCGCAGCCCGCTCCCGCCGCGTCCAAGGAAGGCGAGAGCAAGCTGACCGTGGGCCCCAACATCAAGCTCAAGGGCGTGGAGATCACCGACTGCGACACGCTGGTGGTGGAAGGCTCGGTGGAAGCGACCATGGATTCGCGCGTGATCCAGATCTCCGAGCGCGGCTCGTTCAAGGGTTCCGCCGAGATCGACGTTGCCGAGATCCGCGGCCTGTTCGACGGCAACCTGACCGTGCGCCAGAAGCTCGTGATCTTCGCCACGGGCAAGGTGACGGGCAAGGTGCGCTACGGCAAGGTGGTGATCGAGGAAGGTGGCCAGCTCTCCGGCGAGGTCGAGGCCGTGACGGGCGCCGTCGGCACGCTGAACCGCCCGGCGCAGGGTTCGGCGCCGCGCGCCGGCCTGCAGCCGGTGCAGTAAGCAGGCTCCCGGCTTGTCATCCCGGCCGCGAGCCGGGATCCACGCGGCGGCTGATCCGGCGCCGCATGGATTGCGGGTCGAGCCCGCAATGACAGGTTGTCGAATTAGACCGCGGACCGGTGCCGCGCGATGCAGGTGTCCAGCACTTCCTCGTGCCCGCGCTGCCACCAGTTGCCGGTCGAGAAGATCTCCACTTCGCTGTAGCCCGCGAAGCCCTGCGCTTCGACCCAGCCGCGGATGCGGGGGATGTCGATGACGCCGTCCCCCATCATGCCCCGGTCGTTGAGCAGGTCCGTCGTTGGCGTGAGCCAGTCGCAGACGTGGAAGGCGAGCAGCCGCTCCCTGCCGGCACGCTCGATCTGCTGCTGCAGCTTGGGATCCCACCACACGTGGTAGACGTCCACGGCCACGCCGAGCGCGCCGGTGCGCTGCGGATCGAGCTCGTCGCACAGGTCCAGCGCCTGTTCCATCGTGTTCATGCACGCGCGGTCCGCGGCGTACATGGGATGCAGCGGCTCGATGGCGAGCGGCATGCGGGCCTGCTTCGCATACTCCAGAAGCTCGGCGATTCCGTCGCGCACCTGCGAGCGCGCCAGCGCGAGGTCCTTGTGCGCCGCGCGGCCCTGCAGCGCGCCGGGCAACGCGCCCACCACGAGCACGAGGCAGGCCGCCTTCAGTTCGGCGGCTTCGTCGACGGCGCGGCGGTTGTCGTCGCGTGCGGCCGCGAGACCCGCGGCATCGGCCGCGGGGAACATGCCGCCGCGGCAATAGCCGGAAAGTTCCAGGCCGAGGTCACGCACCTGCCGCGACACGTTCGCAAGGCCGGCGGCCTGGACCTGGTCGCGCCAGGGTGAGACCGCGCGGATGCCCTTGCGCGCGCAGGCGTCCAGGATGCCGCGCAGCGGCAGGTCGACGCCGGCGCTCTTGCGGATGGTGGCGGTGTTGATCGACAGCCAGCGGTGGTCCCGCGAGAAATCGCGCATCACGCCACCCCGTGCAGCGCCAGCAGCGTGCGCATGCGCGCCGCCGCCAGCTCCGGCTGCTCCAGCAGGTCGGCCGCGTCGGCCAGGCGGAACAGCTCGGCGAAGTGCGTCAGGCTGCGCGCGCTTTGCTGGCCGCCCACCATCGTGAAGTGCGACTGGTGGCCATTGAGCCAGGCCATGAAGACCACGCCCGTCTTGTAGAAGCGCGTGGGCGCCGCGAAGATGTGGCGCGACAGCGGGACCGTCGGGCCGAGGATCGCGTGGAAGCGTTCGATGTTGCCCTGCGCGAGTTCGCCCAGCGCCGCGCTCGCCGCCGGCGCGATCGCGTCGAAGATCCCCAGCAGTGCGTCGCTCTTGCCGTGCACGGTTTCGCTGCCGACGCCGTCGCCGGCGATCAGCTCCGCATAGTTGAAGTCGTCGCCCGTGTACATGCGCACGCCCGCGGGCAGGCGGCGGCGCATGGCGATCTCCTTGTCCTTGTCCAGCAAGGAGATCTTGATGCCGTCGACCCTGGACGCGTGCGCGGCGATGATGCCCAGCGCAGTGTCCATCGCGGCGTCCACGTCCTTCGTGCCCCAGTAGCCGGCAAGGGCGGGATCGAACATGTCGCCCAGCCAGTGCAGGACCACCGGCTGCTTCGCCTGCGACAGGATGCGGCCGTAGACCTTCTCGTAGTCGGCCGGGCCTTGCGCCACGCGGGCGAGGGCACGGCTGGCCATCACGATCAGCTTGCCGCCCAGCTTCTCGATGGCGGCCATCTGCTCCTCGTAGGCGCGGATCACGTCGTCCACGCTCCTCGCGTTCTCGGGCGCGAGGTGGTCGGTGCCGCAGCCGGACGCCACGAGCGCGCCGGGCACGTCGCGGGCCGCATCCAGCGAGCGGCCGATCAGCTCCAGCGAGGTGGGCCAGTCCAGGCCCATGCCGCGCTGCGCGGTGTCCATCGCCTCCGCGACGCCCAGGCCCAGCGACCACAGGCGCTGCCGGTAGGCGATCGTGGCATCCCAGTCGACGGCGCACTGCAGCCAGGGGTCGACGGCCGCCAGCGGATCGGCCACCACGTGCGCGGCGGAGTAGGCGATGCGGTTGAACTTCACGCCGGCCGCGGGCTTCACCGGTGCGCTTCCGCGCAACGTGTAGTCCTCCAGCGCGCCGCCCGCGGTGGGCAGCTTCAGGGTCAGGGCCATGGCGCGTTCCTCAGAACTTCAGTGCAGGCACGTCGACGAAGCGGCGTTCCTTCCAGCTTTGCAGCGCGGCTTCCACCAGCTGCACGCCCTTGGCGCCCTCGGGCAGCGTCCACTTGTACGGCGCGTCTTCCACGACGTGGCGGATGAAGTGCTCCCACTGGATCTTGAAGCCGTTGTCGTACACCTGCGTGTCTGGCACTTCCTGCCACTGCTCGGTGAACTTCATGGTCTGCTTCACGTCCGGGTTCCACACCGGGCGCGGCGTGTTCACGCGGCTCTGGGCCTTGCACTCCGTCAGCGTCGCCACGGCGGAGCCGTGCGTGCCGTCGACGTGGAAGGTCACCAGGTCCTCGCGGTTCACGCGCGTGGCCCAGGACATGTTCAGCTGCGCGACCACCGGCTCGCCGTCGTGGCCCACCAGTTCCGCGATCGCGTAGGCGGCGTCGTCGGCCGTGGCCTTGTACTTGTTGCCGTCCTCGTCCCAGCGTTCCGGGATGTGCGTGGCGCCCAGGCAGGTGATCGACTTGACCTCGCCGAACAGGTTGTCCAGCACGTAGCGCCAGTGGCACATCATGTCCAGGATCATGCCGCCGCCGTCCTCGGCGCGGTAGTTCCAGCTCGGGCGCTGGATCGGCTGCAGGTCGCCCTCGAACACCCAGTAGCCGAACTCCAGCCGCAGCGACAGCATGCGGCCGAAGAAGCCGGCGCGGCGCAGCATGTCCAGCTTGCGCAGGCCGGGCAGGAACAGCTTGTCCTGCACCGCGCCGTGCTTCATGCCGGACTTCTCGGCCATCTTGGCGATCTCGACGGCTTCGCCCAGCGTGGTGGCGATAGGCTTCTCGCAGTACACGTGCTTCTTCGCTCGCAGCGCCTTGGCCAGCAGCTGCGGACGCATCTGTGTGGTGCCGGCGTCGAAGAAGACCGTGTCGTCCGGATTGGCGAGCGCGGCGTCGAGGTCCGTGCCCCAGCGCGCGATTCCGTGCGCCTTGGCCAGCGCCTCGATCTTCTCGGCGTTGCGGCCGATCAGGATCGGGTCCGGCATCACCTTGTCGCCGCTGGACAGCGTCACGCCGCCCTGGTTGCGGATGGCGACGATGGAGCGGATCAGGTGCTGGTTCATGCCCATGCGTCCAGTGACGCCGTGCATGATGATTCCTAGACGTTGGGTGGGCATGCGGTTTCCTTTACTGCTTGACTTCCAGGCCGGCGGCCTTGACCAGGCCGGCGTTGTTCTTGATCTCTTCGCGGATGTAGGCGTCGAACTGCTTCGGCTCGAGCGTCCAGGCGTCGGCGCCGAGGACGTGGAAACGCTCCTTCACCTCCGGCGTGGCGAGGGCCTTGACCACTTCGTCCTGCAGGCGCTCGACGATCGCGGGCGCCGTCTTGCCCGGCGCGAACATGCCGATCCAGAAGTTGAACTCGGAACCGGGCACGCCGGCCTCGGCCGTGGTCGGCACGTCGGGCAGGGCGGCGGCGCGCTTGGGCGAGCCCACGGCCAGCGGAACGAGCTGGCCGTTGCGGATCTGGCCGATCACCGGGGCGATGGGCGAGAAGTAGTAGTCCACGCGGCCCGACATCACCTCGGTCACCGCCTCGGCGGAACCCTTGAAGGGAATGTTCTGCGCGTCGATCTTCGCGGCCAGCTTGAACTTCTCGGCGTTCAGGTGCGTGGCGCTGCCCTGGCCCGCGGAGGCGAAGTTCATCTTGCCGGGGTTGGCGCGCGCGGCGGCCAGCAGGTCCTGCAGGGTCTTGATGTTCTTGGACGGCGAGATCACCAGCACGTTGGGCGTGGAGGAGATCGGCGTGATGGGCGTGAAGTCCGCCAGCGTGTCGAAGGGCAGCTTGGCGAAGGTGTGCGGGCTGACCGTGTGCGACGACGAGTGGATCATGATCGTGTAGCCGTCGGGCGCCGCGCTCGCCACGGCCGCCTGGCCGATGGTGCCGCTGGCGCCGCCGCGGTTTTCCACCACCAGTTGCTGGCCCATGCTCTGGCCCATCTTGTCGGCGATGGCGCGGGCAATGATGTCCGTGGTGCTGCCGGCGGCGAAGGGCACGATCACCTTGATCGGCTTGTTCGGGTAGCCGCCCTGCGCGGACGCGGCGAAGGGCGTGGCCGCGGCGGCGGCCAGGACGAGGGCAAGGGTGCGGCGAGTCAGGTTCACGGTTGTCTCCTGTGAGGGGTTGGGGGTCTTCTAATTCACTGTTTGGTGAATTATAGGGAGGACTTCGCCCATGGCAAGCCCCGGCCGCGGAGCACCTCAGTCGTGCAGCAGGTAGCCCAGGATCACGTCCGTCATGTGCGACAGGCGCTCGCTGCGCGCCTTGGCCGTCAGCAGGTCACGGCCGAAGATCGCCGACAGGGTGTGGCTGTTGGAAAGGTAGAAGTACGCCATGCCCGCGATGGACACGTAGAGCTGCACGGGATCGACGCCGCCGCGGAAGCTGCCTTCGCGCCGGCCGCGTTCCAGCACCGCCGCCAGCGTCTCCACCAGCGGCGAGTTCAGCTCGCGCGCGCGCCGCGATTCGGCCAGGTGGCGCGCCTTGTGCAGGTTGGCGCTGTTGAGGAGCGTCATGAACTCCGGGTGCGCCAGGTAGTAGTTCCAGGTGAACTCGATCAGGCGCCGCACCGCCGTGGCCGGGTCGAGGTCCAGCAGGCGCAGCTGCGCCTCCTCGGCGCGGATGTCGCGGTAGGCCTGTTCCAGCACCGCCTGGAACAGCTTCTCCTTGTCCTCGAAGTAGTAGTAGATCAGGCGCTTGTTGAGGCCCGCGCGCTCCGCGATGCGGTCCACGCGCGCGCCGCCCAGGCCGAACTCGGCGAATTCGTCGCGGGCCGCTGCTAGGATCGTGCTCTGCGAGCGATCCGCGTCGCGCACGCGCTCCTCGGTGGCGGGGCTGGGTTCTCGGGCCATCGTCTGATAATTCACTTTCCAGTTAATTAAGTCAAGCATCATGTCCCAAGACACTCAGCTCGCCGGCCACCTGATCGTGGAATGCCTCGTGGCCCAGGGGGTCACCCACGCGTTCGGGGTGCCGGGCGAAAGCTATCTCGCGGTGCTGGACGGGTTCCACAAGTATCGCAAGCAGATCCGCTTCGTGATCAACCGGCAGGAAGGCGGCGCGGCCTTCATGGCCGAAGCCGCGGGCAAGATGACCAACCGGCCGGGCGTGTGCTTCGTCACGCGCGGGCCCGGCGCCACCAACGCCTCCATCGGCGTGCATACGGCCTTCCAGGATTCCACGCCCATGGTGCTGTTCGTGGGCGACGTGGCCAGCGACCAGCGGGACCGCGAGGCCTTCCAGGAAGTGGAGTACCAGAACTTCTTCGGGCCCAGCACCAAGGGCATGGCCAAGCGGGTGGAGCGCATCGACGATCCGGACCGCATCCCCGAATACGTGGCGCGCGCCTTCGCCACCGCCATGAACGGCCGGCCCGGTCCGGTGGTGCTGGTGCTGCCCGAGGACATGCTGGTGAAGGCCACGGCGGCGCGACCGCTGCCTCGGGTGGAGGCGGTGCAGGCCTGGAGCGATCCCGCCGCGCTGGAGCAACTGCGCGAGCTGCTGCTGGCCGCGAGGAAGCCTTTCGTCATCGCCGGGGGCGGCGGCTGGACGCCGCGCTCGGCCCAGGCGCTGCAGCGCTTCGCCGAGAAGTGGCAGCTGCCCGTGGGCAACGCTTTCCGTTTCCAGGACACCTTCGACAACCACCATCCGCTCTACGCCGGTGACGTCGGCATCGGCATCAACCCGAAGCTGGCGGCGCGCATCCGCGAGAGCGACCTGGTGCTGGCGCTGGGGCCCCGGCTGGGCGAGATGACCACCGGCGGCTACACGCTGCTCACGCCGCCGAAAGCGAGGCAGAAGCTGGTGCACGTGCACGCGAGCGCCGAGGAACTGAACCGCGTGTACCAGGCCGACCTGGCGATCCAGGCCACGATGAATGCAGCGGCCGTGGCGCTGGAGGCTTTGCAAGCGCCGGCGCAGCTGCCCTGGGGCAGCGCCTGGGCGCAGGCCGCCAACGCGGACTACCTGGAGAACCTGCAGCCGCAGAAGCTGCCCGGCGACATCGACATGCCGGCGGTGGTCGCCGCGCTGCAGAAGCACCTGCCGGCCGACGCGCTGGTCACCAACGGCGCCGGCAACTTCGCGTCGTGGACGCACCGCTTCTTCAGGCACCACGGCCTGGCCAAGGGCCACAAGACGCAGCTCGCCCCCACGGTCGGCGCGATGGGCTACGGCGTGCCGGCCGGCATCGCCGCCAACATCGTGTCGGGCCGCGTGGCGCTGACGATGGCGGGCGACGGCGACTTCCTCATGAACGGGCAGGAACTGGCGACGGCCTCGCAGTGCGGCGCGAAGTCGATCGTCGTGCTGCTGAACAACGGCATGTACGGCACGATCCGCATGCACCAGGAGCGCGAATACCCGACGCGCACCGAAGGTGCCGGCACCGAATTGGCCAACCCCGATTTCGTCATGCTGGCCAAGGCCTATGGCTACGAGGGCGTGCGCGTCACGCGCACCGAGGAATTCGAACCGGCGCTGGTCGCAGCGCTGGAGCGCAAGCAAGGCACGCTGATCGAGCTGATGCTGGACCCGGAGGTGCTGACTACGCGCGGCACGCTCAGCGGGATCCGCGAGGCGGCGTTGAAGAAGGGCTGAGCCCCGCTTGCGCGGTCGTCGGGGTTCGGGCTGCGCCGCTCACCCCGACCTACGAGCCGCCGCGCGCCCCCCGTAGCCCCCGTAGGTCGGGGTGCGCGCGCAGCCGAACCCCGCCGTTCCCCGCCCCCCCGTAGGTCGGCGGTGAGCGCGAAGCCGAACCCCGACATCCCTGCACGCCAAAGAAAAAGGCCGGCGACAGCCGGCCTTTTCAGCATCGGAGCAGGCCCGATTACTTGACGTGCTTGCCGATCAGGCCGGCCATCTCGAACATGGACACCTGGCCCTTGCCGAACAGCGCGCGCAGCTTGTCGTCGGCGTTGACCATCCGCTTGTTCTGCTGGTCCTGCAGCTTGTTCTTCTTGATGTAGGCCCACAGCTTCGAGACGATCTCGGTGCGGGGCAGGGGGCTCGAGCCCACCACGGCGGCCAGCGACGCGTCGGGCGTCAGCGGCTTCATGAACGCCGCGTTCGGGGTACGCTTCTTCGCGGGAGCCTTCTTCGCAGTTGCCTTCTTGGCCGGGGCCGCCTTCTTCGCGACAGCCTTCTTGGCCGGGGCCGCCTTCTTCGCGGGGGCCTTCTTCGCCGCGGCCTTCTTCGCCGGAGCGGCCTTCTTCGCGACAGCCTTCTTGGCCGGAGCGGCCTTCTTCGCCGGCGCCTTCTTCGCCGCCTTCTTTGCAGTTGCCATGATCTGATTTCCTTCTAGAAGTTGATTGAACCACCAGTGAGAAAACTGCCTTGCCACTGGCACTGCGGATGCTAAGGGAGAAAAGCGGGCCATGAAAGCGGAAAACGGGGTTTTCCGCTGGGAGATGTTGCTTTTTCATCCGGCGCCGGAGGCCGTTTTCCCTCTGAAGATCAGCAGGACGCCCGCGAGGATCACGCCGCACGCGATCCACTCGCCCCCCGAGAGCGCTTCTCCCGCAAGGAAGACGCCCAGGGCGAGGGCGATGAGGGGGTTCACGAAGGCGTAGCTGGTGGCGACCGCGGGGCTCGCATGCGCAAGCAGGTAGAGGTAGGCGCCGAAGGCCACGATGGAGCCGAACACCACGAGATACGCCCATGCCGCAAGGGCGAGCGGCTGCGGCGGCGGCGCGAACTGCTCACCCAGTGCGAGAGAAAGCGCCATCAACACCGCGCCGCCACACAACATTTCGCTCGCGAAGCCCGCGGCGCCCGGCGCCATCGGCAGCCGGGTCGTGGAGAGCACGGAGCCCAGCGACCAGGCCAGCGTGGCGCAGGCGATCGCGGCGAATCCCGACGGCGACGCACTGAAGCTCGCGCCGCGCACCAGCAGCAGCACACCCACGGTGCCGACCACCATGCCCGCGAGTTCCAGGCGCCCGGGTCGCAGGCCGAACAGCAGGCCCCATCCGCACACCAGCATGGGCACCACGGCGATGAAGGTCGCGATGAGGCCCGAGCCGATGTGCTGTTCCGCCGTGGCGACCAGGCCCATGCCGCCGCCCAGCATCAGCGCGCCGATGACGAAAGCGTTGCGCCATTCGCGTCGCGTGGGCAGGCGCTGCGTGCCGCGGCGCGCGCCCAAGAGCACCCAGGCCATCACCAGCGCGCCGGCGGTGAGGAAGCGCGTGCCCATCTGGAAGAAGGGCGGGAAGCTGGCCAGCGCGTAGCGGATGGCCAGGTAGGTGGAGCCCCAGACCAGGTAGCACGCGAGCAGCGCGGGGAAGAGCCAGGGAGCCGGCGCGGCGCGGCGCGCGGGCAGGGCTGCGGTGTTCATGCCGCAAAGCGTACGTTGCCCCGCCGCCGGCTTCCATGCATGATTCAAGGTCCACGAACACACATGCCTTGAAATTCAAGGTTCCCAGCCATGCCGACCGAAGTTCCTGAACTCGATGCCTACGACGCCCGCATCCTCGCGGAGCTGCAGCGCGACGCCCGCATCAGCATGGCGGAGCTCGGGCGGCAGGTGCACCTGTCGCAACCGGCCGTCACGGAGCGCGTGCGCAAGCTGGAGATGGCCGGCTTCATCAAGGGCTACCGGGCGGTGGTGGACTACCAGCGCCTGGGCTACGGCATCCGCGCGATCGTGCGGGTGGGGCGGGTGGAGTACGCGCGGGTGGTCAAGCTGATCGAGCAGACGCCCGAGGTGGTGAACGCCTTCAACGTCACGGGCGAGGACAGCTGGATCCTGGAGATCGCCGTGATCGACGTCGAGCACCTGGACGCCGTGGTCACGAAGTTCTGCATCCTGACGGAGACGTCCACGTCCATCGTGCTGAACGTGCCGCGCGAGCACGCCACGGTGCTGCCGGCGCGGCGCGAGAACATCAAGCCGGCGATCAGGAAGGTGACCGGCCGCTAGCGCCGCTGAGCGGCGCGCGGCCGGTCATCCCCGCGCAGGCGGGGATCCGGAAGGCAGCGTCGCCAGCAGCACGCCGGCGAGCGCCGCCACGAAGGCCAGCATCTGCACGCCGGTGAGCGTTTCGCCCAGCACCAGCACGCCCACGGCCGCGGCGGACACCGGCAGCATGGCCGTGAACACGCCGGCCTGCGAGGCCGGCACGACCTTCAGGCCGGTCATCCACAGCCACACGGTCCAGACGCTCGCCGCCAGGGCGTAGAACAGCAGCAGCACCCAGGTGCCCGCATGCACCGCGCCGAAGTCGAACTGCCAGGCCGCGTACAGCCCGAAGGGTGTCACGAGCGCGAACCCCCACAGGTTGATCAGGGAGGTGATGCGCTTGGGCCCCAGCTTGCCCGTGAGGGCCTTGCCGATCACCGCATACGCGGCTTCGCACAGCACGGCGCCGAACACCAGCAGGTTGCCCAGCCACGCGAGCTCGCCGCCTTCGGCTGTGCCATGCGCGGGTTTCGCGATCCCAAGCAGCCCGATGCCCAGCGCGGCGCACGCGATGGCCGTCCAGGTGCGGCCGGAGATCGGCTCGCGCAGGAACGCCCGGCTCAGGAGCGCCACCGTTGCCGGGATCGCGGCCAGGATCACGCCGGCCGACACCGCGCTGGTGAGGCTCACGCCGAACAGCATGCAGACCGAGAAGAGGAAGTTGCCGAGGAAGGACTCGAGGAACAACAGCCCGCGCGTACGCGGCGCCAGCGGCGGTTCCGTCGCCGGCTTGCGCAGCCAGTGCAGCATCGCCAGCCCGCCGATGCCGAAGCGCAGCCACGCCAGCAGGAACACGGGGATGGCGGCCACGAGCGGCTTGGACAGCGCCACGTAGCTGCCCACCAGGGACATGCTCAGGGCGAGGCAGCCATAGGCGAGGGGACGGCTGGGGGTGAAGCTCATCGACAATGGAGGCCGAAAAACGCCGCATCATGCCCGAAGCCTTCCTGCGCCACGTCTTCGTCTACGGCACGCTGCGCCGCGGCGGCCGCAACGACATCAACCGCCTCTCGCCGCCGCCCGAGTACGTCGGCATGGGCGAGGTGCGCGGCGTGCTGTACCACATCGACTGGTATCCGGGCCTCACGCTGGGGGGGGAGGAAGCGGTCACCGTGGTGGGTGAGGTCTATCGCATCGCCCCCGAACTCGAGGCGGTGCTCGACGAGATCGAGCAGATCGTGCCCGGTGCCGACAGCGAGTACTTCAAGCGCGAGGTGGAGATCCTCGTCGAGGGCCGGCCCATCTCCTGCCTGCTGTACGAGATCAATCCGGCGCGCGTGCGAGGCCGCCAGGTGATCGGCCACGGGGACTGGATCGTTTTTCATCATCCTTGATTTGCGTTCCGGATGGTGAAAAACAACGCTTGTGCGCTGCCGCAAAATTTCTCAATACAAGAAAACTTCTCCCGTATCGCGGAACGTGTTCCGTAACTCGTTGATCCTGCTGGAGAAAATTTATAGTCTTCTATAAGACAGAAGAGCGCCACAAGGTCTTGTACAAGACTTAAAGTCACTCCCACGCGGCGCACCGTCGCCGCCCTGGTTCCACATCAACCCACCGGAGTGAACATGAGCAACTGGACCCACCTCACCCGCGAGCAGCAGATCGCCCAACTGGAGAAGGACTGGGCGGAGAACCCGCGCTGGAAGGGCATCAAGCGCGGCTACAGCGCCGCCGACGTGGTGAAGCTGCGCGGCTCGCTGCAGATCGAGCACACGCTGGCGCGCCGCGGCGCCGAGAAGCTGTGGAACCTGATCAACACCGAGCCCTTCGTCGCCACCCTCGGGGCGCTCACGGGCAACCAGGCCATGCAGCAGGTCAAGGCCGGCCTGAAGGCGATCTACCTCTCCGGCTGGCAGGTCGCGGGCGACGCCAACAGCAACGGCGAGATGTACCCCGACCAGTCGCTCTACGCCGTGGACTCGGTGCCGAAGGTCGTGAAGAAGATCAACAACACCTTCGCCCGCGCCGACCAGATCCAGTGGAGCGAAGGCAAGGGGCCCGGCGACGAGGGCTACGTCGACTACTTCGCGCCCATCGTGGCCGACGCGGAAGCGGGCTTCGGCGGCGTGCTGAACGCCTTCGAGCTGATGAAGGCCATGATCGAGGCCGGCGCCGCCGCGGTCCACTTCGAGGACCAGCTCGCGTCCGTGAAGAAGTGCGGCCACATGGGCGGCAAGGTGCTGGTGCCGACGCGCGAGGCCGTGGCCAAGCTGGTCGCCGCCCGCCTGGCGGCCGACGTGATGGGCACGCCCACCGTGCTGCTGGCCCGCACCGACGCGGAGGCCGCCGACCTGGTGACCAGCGACGTGGACGCCAACGACCAGCCCTTCCTGACCGGCGAGCGCACGGTGGAAGGCTTCTACCGCACGAAGAAGGGCTTCGACCAGGCGGTCAGCCGCGGTCTCGCCTACGCCGAGTACGCCGACCTGATCTGGTGCGAGACCGGCACGCCGGACCTGAAGTTCGCCAAGGATTTCGCCGACGCGATCCACGCGAAGTTCCCCGGCAAGCTGCTGGCCTACAACTGCTCGCCGTCCTTCAACTGGAAGAAGAACCTGGACGACGCCACCATCGCCCGCTTCCAGAAGGAGCTGGGCGCCATGGGCTACAAGTACCAGTTCATCACGCTGGCCGGCTTCCACAGCCTGAACTACTCGATGTTCGAGCTGGCCTACGGCTACGCCCGCAGCAACATGAGTGCCTTCGTCGAACTGCAGCAGAAGGAATTCGCCGCCGCGGAAAAGGGCTTCACGGCGGTGAAGCACCAGCGCGAGGTGGGCACGGGCTACTTCGACGCGGTCACGACCACCATCGAGGCGCAGTCCTCCACCGCGGCGCTCAAGGGCTCCACCGAGGACGAGCAGTTCTTCGAGGAGAAGAAGGCCGCCTGACGCTCGCGTGCAGGAGCAAGAAAGGCCCCGCCCGGCGGGGCCTTCTGCGTTGCAGGCCGTCGGAAAAGGCTGGACTTGCGCCCGGCGCGCCCGCTACAGTCGGCCACCTCATCCGTGGAGATCCACATGGCCGC
This sequence comes from Pseudomonadota bacterium, assembly GCA_023438115.1. Classification (GTDB taxonomy): domain Bacteria; phylum Pseudomonadota; class Gammaproteobacteria; order Burkholderiales; family Burkholderiaceae_C; genus Ramlibacter. The sequence continues at coordinate 14,086 of JAEZEB010000264.1, forward strand.
TTCGACCGACGACCGCACGGGCGTGTTCAACCTGCGGGACCTGGGCGGGCCCTGTCCGGAGTGCGAAGGCACCGGCCAGCTGCGCATCGACAGCGAGAACATCAACGAGCAGTTCGAGGTCGAGAAGCAGACCGTGATCACGGAGTGCCCCCACTGCGCCGGGACCGGCCGGGTGGCCGCGGGGTAGAATCCGGCGCATCCAACGAGAAAACAAGGGCGAGAAAGGCATGCTGGTTATGACACCGCGAACTACACCGGAAGGTTCCACGGCCCGCTAGCGGCCGCGTCGTCGCGCGTCACCAGTTCCCGTTCCCCAACTGAAAAGCGCGGCTGCCCCCGCGCTTTTTTGTTGCCCGAAAGTCCAGACACCATGATCCAGATCACGCTTCCCGACGGTTCCCGGCGCGACTATCCCGGCCCCGTGACGGTGGCCGAAGTTGCCGCCTCCAT
>JAEZEB010000315.1 GCA_023438115.1 Pseudomonadota bacterium
GCTTCCAGTGGGTGGTCGTGGCGGCGCCGGCATGGATCGCCGGCGCGATGCGCCCGGGCACCGCCGCGGCCATGGCGGCATGGAGCACCTTCATGCCGGCGGGGCTGGCAGCTGCGCTGCTGTCGGCCGCGTTCCTGCCGGCGACCGCGGGCTGGGATGTCCTGTGGTGGAGCGCCGCTGTGCTCGCCCTGGCGCTCGCCGTGGCGATCCGCTTCGCGCTGCCGGAGCCGCCATTCGCGGAGGCGAGCCGCTCGCGCTCCATCCGCGGCGACCTGGCAGCGGCCTGGCAGGCCAGGAGCCCCGTGCTGCTGGCGCTGCTGTTCGGCCTCTTCAATGCGCTCTACTTCGCCGTGTACGGCTTCCTGCCGATGCTGCTGCAACAGGCCTCCCAAGCCGTCGGCATCCAGCCCCAGGTGCTGGCCGCGGCCGCCGTCGGAGCGAGCGCCGCAGGCAACCTGGCCGGCCTGGCCGTGCTGGCGAAAGGCTTGCGCCCGACGCGGCTGCTCGCAGGGGCGTTCGCCGGGCTGGCCGCATGCTCGGTCCCGATCCTCCTGGACATGGCGATGAGCGCATGGCTGCGCATCGCCGCGAGCATCGCCTTCGGCGCCGTGGCGGGCCTGATCCCCGCCGCGCTCTTCGCCGAAGCGCCCGCGCGCACGCCGCGACCAGGCATGCAGGGCCTGGTCATTGGCCTGATGATGCAGGGCGGCAACGTGGGAATGAGCATCGGCACGCCGCTGGCGGGCCTGGTGGCAACGGCCTTCGGCTGGCCCTCGGTCATCGCCGTGGTGGCCGCGCTGTCTGCCGTGGCCATCGTGGCGGTGCGTGCGCTACCTCGATGCGGCATGCGGCGCCGCGTGCTCAGCGCACCTTGCCGGTCTCCGCGTCGAGCATCACCATGCGCACCTGGCCGCCGGCGGTGAGCACCTGGACCTTCCAGACCACGCTGTTGTCCACGTGCAGGCCGCGCTCGACCTTCAGCACGCGGCCGGGCTCCTTTTTCTGGGCGATGGCAGCCGCCTCGTCCCGGCTCACCGCGGCCCAGGCGGGCAGCAGGACGCCCAGGCCGAGGACCAGGGCGAGAAGGGTGGTGGCGATGCGTTGCATGGTGGATTCCTTTGAAGTCGCATTCAGGATAGTCCCCCTTTCCTGAACGAATCGGGAACGAGACGCCCCGGCCTGGCGGGACGCCTTCCACCGGGCCCTACAGGAGTCCCCGTCCGACAAACGGCTGGCCCGGCCGGCGCCATGCTGGACGGATGCAAGCTTCCTCCCACGCCCACCATCGCCCGCCGGCCGGCGCGGCCGTTTCGCTGGCCGGCTGGCTGCTGCTGGTCTTCGTGGCCGCCGCCCTCGGCGCCATCGCCTCGCGCGACGCGCCGCAGTTCTACGCCCAGCTCTCGCTTCCCGCCTGGGCGCCGCCCTCCGGCGTCTTCGGCCCGGTGTGGACCGTGCTCTATGCCCTCATGGGCATCGCCGCCTGGCTGGTGTGGCGCGCACCCGGCCGGCATCCCGGCGCCATCGCGCTCTTCCTCGTGCAGCTCGCGGCCAACGCCCTGTGGTCCTGGCTCTTCTTTGCCTGGCGCAGCGGTGCGCTCGCGGCGGTCGAGGTCCTGCTGCTGCTCGCCCTGGTCGCGGCGACCACGGTCGCCTTCTGGCGCGTGCGCCGGCTGGCCGGCGCGCTGCTGCTGCCGTACCTGGCCTGGGTCGGCTATGCGAGCGCGCTGACCCTGTCGGCCTGGCAGCGCAACCCGGGCTTGCTGTAGGCCCGGGCTTCAGAAGACGCGCCGCAGCCGGCCGTCTATGGAGAACGCGCCGCCGCCGCGCACGAACAGCAGGAAGGTGATGGCCGCCCACAGGATCGATTTCTCCGAACCGCCCCAGCCTTCGGACTTCACCACCCAGTGGAAGTAGACCGTCACCAGCAGCACGAAGGTGGCCGCAAGGGCCGCAGGGCGCGTCAGCAGGCCGATGACCAGCAGCAGCCCGCCGATGAACTCGGTGGCGGCCAGAAGCACGGCGAACAGCGGGCCGGGCGCGAAGCCCAGGCTCTCCACCATCCCCACCAGCTTCATCGGGTCCTGGATCTTCGGCCAGCCGTGGACCATCAGTGCCGCGCCGGCCACGATGCGCATCAGCGCGTAGGCCACGCCGTCGAGCGCGCCGTAGAGCTTGCCCAGCGCAGGGATGAACAGGGACGAAGAGGGCGAGGAAGTCACCATGGAACAGGCACCTTTGGGTGAATGGAAAGGGTGCATGCTACCCGGCGGCGGGGACTGGCCGGTCAGCGCGTCCCACGCGACTCCCGCCGCGCGATCCACAGCGTCGAGGCGCATATCACCACGCCGCCGATGATCGTGGAGCGGCTCGGCGCGTCGCCGAAGGCCAGCCACCCGAGCAGCGTCGCCCAGACGAGGTCGAGGAACTTCACCGACTGCGTCGCCGAGATGTCGGCCGCCGCATAGGAGCGCGTGAGGCAGTAGTGCCCGGCGCTGCCCAGGACGCCGCATAGCAGGAACAGCAGCCAGTGGACGGCCGACGGCGCCTTCCATCCCACCAGCGCGAGCGGCAGGCTGAACAGCGTCACGGTGATCGCCTGCCAGACGACGATCACCTCCGGCCGCTCGTAGCGCGTGAGCGCCTTCGTCATGAGGAAGGACGCCGCGAAGACAGGCGAGGACGCCAGCATCACCAGCGTGTACCAGCCGCCGCTGCCGGTCAGCTTGGGGCCGACCACGATCAGCACGCCGGCGAAGCCGATGGCGGCGGCCAGCCAGCGCTCCCAGCGCATCGGCTCCTTGAACACCAGCACCGCGCCCAGCATGATGAAGATCGGGCCGGTGAAGCCGATTGCCGTGGTGTCGGCGATGGTGATGTGCGGGATGGCGATGAACCACAGCACGAGCCCGAAAGTGTGCACCGCGCCGCGCGTGAAATGGCCGGTCGTGTTCTTCGGCCGGTAGGCGGCCAGCCCGCCGCGCAGCACCAGCGGCAGCATCACCGCCACGCCCATCAGGTAGCGCAGGAACTGCGTCTGGAACGGATCGAGCGCGATCGACAGGCCGCGCATCACCGAGTTCAGCAGGATGAAGAGGAAGCCCGCAAGCGCCGACCACATCAGCGCGTGCACGCCGGGGCCGAGCCGCGAGAAGCGCCATTGCGCCACCTGCGCGTGCCGCACGAGTGGATGGCGGCGGCGTGCGGCGACGGAAGTGGGCATGGAGACCCGGATCATAGGGCGGGCGCTTCGCGGCGTCGCGCGCGTTCGCTGACGCCGCGGCGACAACGCCACAGGCAGGGACATTCTTCACGCGCTAGCATTCACGCGTCTTCAGGGCGGGGTGGAAGTCCCCACCGGCGGTAGGCGGCGCAAGCCGCGAGCCCGCGAGCGCCCCGGGTCGCACGATCCGGGGGTCAGCAGATCCAGTCGAATGCTGGAGCCGACGGTCACAGTCCGGATGGAAGAAGAATCGCGTCCGCTCGCGCGGAGGCGAAGTGCGTGCGCGCGCCGTTCGAGCGGGGCGTGCGCCACATTCCTTGCAGCCTTGGAGCGTTTTTGTTCAACCGACAGGAGCGTTTCATGACCCTTGCCACCCCCCTCGAAGAAGGCGCCGTCGCCTTCAGTCCCCTCCCCGACATCCTGGCCGCCGTGCGCGCCGGGCGCCCCGTGCTGGTCCTCGACGACGAAGACCGCGAGAACGAGGCCGACCTGATCGTCGCCGCCGACCGCATCACGCCGGAAACCATGGCGATGCTGATCCGCGAAGGCAGCGGCATCGTCTGCCTGTGCATCCGCCCGGAGCGCGCCAGCGCGCTGAAGCTGCGGCCGATGGTGGAGATGAACCGCTCGCGCTATGCGACGGCCTTCACGCAATCGATCGAAGCCGCCTACGGCGTGAGCACGGGCGTGTCCGCCGCCGATCGCGTGCAGACCATCCAGTGCGCCCTGCGCTCCACGCTGGAACGGGGCGAGATCGTGAGCCCCGGCCACGTGTTCCCGCTGATCGCCAAGGCCGGCGGCGTGCTGGAGCGGCAAGGCCACACCGAAGCGGCCGTGGACCTGGCGGAACTGGCGGGCTGCGATCCCTCCGGCGTGCTGTGCGAGCTGATGAATCCCGACGGCAGCATGGCGCGCGGCGCGCAGATCGCGGCGTTCGCGCGGCGGCACGGGCTTCTCTGCACCACCGTCGAGGCGATTCGCGCGTACCGCTCGTAGGGTGGGC
>JAEZEB010000339.1 GCA_023438115.1 Pseudomonadota bacterium
TGGTTCGACCTGGATCCCGCCGTGGCCGCGCAGCGGCTGGCGGGTGCCCGCGTGCCGGACAAGTTCGAGTCGCAGCCGCAGGCGTTCTTCGCCCGCGTGGCGCAAGGCTATGCCGACCGCGCGACCGCCGATCCGCAGCGCTTCCTGCGCATCGCGGCCGACCAGCCGCGCGAGGCGGTCTGGCAGGCGGTGCGCGCGGGCGTGCAGGCGAGGGGACTGCTGTCGTGACGCCGCCCTGGATCGCCGCGCAACTGCGCCAGCTGCTGGCGCAGCGCGGCCACGCCTGGCTGCTGCAAGGGCCCTCCGGGCTTGGACAGTACAAGCTGGCCCTGGGCCTGGCCCAGGCCTGGCTGTGCGACCGGCCCACGCCCCAAGGCGCCTGCGGGCGGTGCGAGAGCTGCCACCAGGTGGAGGTCCGCGCGCATACCGACCTGGCGGTGCTGATGCCCGAGACGGTCATGCTCGACCTGGGCTGGCCGCTGGGCGAGAAGGCGCAGGCGGACATCGACGACAAGAAGCGCAAGCCGAGCAAGGAGATCCGCGTCGAGGCGATGCGCGATGCGCTGGAATTCGCGCAGCGCACCAGCGGCCGCGGCCGCGGCAAGGTGGTGCTGGTCCACCCGGCCGAGCGCATGAACCAGGTGACGGCCAACGCGCTGCTCAAGACCCTGGAGGAGCCGCCCGGCGACATGCGCTTCGTGCTCGCCAGCGAGGCGGCGCACCAGCTGCTGCCCACCATTCGCAGCCGCTGCCAGGCGCACACCTTGGCCTGGCCGCAGCCGCAGGAGGCCGAAGCCTGGCTGCGGGAAGAGGGCGTGCCCGGCCCCGCGGCCACCGTGCTCCTGCGCGCCGCGGGCGGCCGGCCCGAGGACGCGCTGCGGCTGCACCAGGCCGGCCTGGACGCCCGCGCCTGGTCCCAGTGGCCGAAGGCGTTGGTTCGGGGCGACATGGGCGCCGTGGCCGACTGGACGCCGGCGCAACTGGTCGAAGCCCTGCAGAAGCTGTGCCACGACCTGCTGGCGGCGCGCAACGGCGCGGCCCCGCGCTTCTTCGACGCCGCCGACCTGCCCGCGCCGGCTTCGGTGGCGGCCCTCACGCGGTGGTGGCGCAGCCTGGCCGAGACATCCCGCACGGTCGAACACCCTTTCAACGCCGGACTGATGCTGGAAGACCTTGTGGCCCAGGCGCGGGCGGCCCTAAACTCGAAGGCCTGAACCCATGAGCACGCCCAATCCCACCACCCCGCGCCCCAGCGTCATCCAGCTGGCCATCAAGGAGAAGGCCGCGCTGTACGCCGCCTACATCCCCCTGTTCGCGGACGGCGGCGTGTTCATCCCGACCACCCGCGAATACAAGCTCGGCGACGACGTCTACGTGCTGCTGTCGCTGCCGGACGATCCGCAGCGGTATCCGGTGGCCGGCAAGGTCGCCTGGGTCACCCCGCCGCGCGCGGCGGCCAACCGCACCCAGGGCGTGGGCGTGCGTTTCCCGTCCGACGACAAGTCCAAGCTGCTCAAGGTGAAGATCGAGGAAATCCTCGGCGGCCACCTGGCGTCCGAGCGGCCCACCCAGACCATCTGACCCGATTCCCTAGAATCGGGTTTTCCATTGCGCCGCCGGCTCGCGCCCGCGGCGCGTTCGCTTGGGCCATGTTCGTCGATTCCCACTGCCACCTCAGCTTTCCCGAGCTCCAGTCCCAGCTGCCGCAGATCCGCCAGGCCATGGCCGAAGCGCAGGTCGACCGCGCGCTGTGCATCTGCACCACGCTGGAGGAGTTCGACTCCGTCCATGCGCTGGCTCTGGCGCATGACAACTTCTGGGCCTCGGCCGGCGTGCATCCGGACAACGAGGACATCGAGGAACCCACGGTCGACCGGCTGCTGGAGCTGGCCGCGCGGCCGAAGGTGGTGGCCATCGGCGAGACCGGCCTGGACTACTACCAGATGGAGGAGCGCAAGGGCGGGCGCAGCATCGCCGACCTGGAGTGGCAGCGCGAGCGCTTCCGCGTCCACATCCGGGCCGCGCGCGCCTGCGGCAAGCCGCTGGTGATCCACACGCGCGAAGCCTCGGCGGACACGATCGCGATCCTGAAGGAAGAGGGCGAGGATGGCTCGCCGGGCGCCGCCGGCGGCGTCTTCCACTGCTTCACCGAGACGATGGAGGTGGCGCGGGCGGCGCTGGACCTCGGCTTCTACGTGTCCTTCTCGGGCATCCTGACCTTCAAGAGCGCGGCCCACCTGCGCGAGGTGGCGCGCTTCGTGCCGCTGGAGCGGATGCTGATCGAAACCGACAGTCCCTATCTCGCGCCGGTGCCGTACCGCGGCAAGGTCAACAATCCGTCCTACGTGCCCTACGTGGCCAAGCAGATCGCCGAGCTGCGCGGTGTGGCGGTGGAGGAGGTCGGCGCCGTCACCAGCCGCAATTTCGAAGCCTTGTTCAGTGCGGTGAAATCATGAGAAAACACCTGAAGTTCATCGTCTATCTCCTTGTCCTGGCGACATTTTCTCTTGCGCGTGCCGGATCGTACGAAGACTGGTTCGTGGCTATCAAGCGCGACGACGCCGCCGAGGTGAACAAGCTGCTGCAGCGCGGCTTCGACCCGGACACGGTCGATCCGACCGGGCGTGCCGGCCTGTTCATCGCCCTGAAGGACGGTGCGCTGAAGGTGGCCGAGGCGCTGGTCGCCTGGCCCAGGACCAACGTCGAATGGCGCAGCCCGCAGGACGAAAGCCCGCTGATGATCGCCGCGTTCAAGGGCCACAAGGACCTGGTGCGCAAGCTGATCGCGCGGGATGCGCACGTGAACAAGACCGGCTGGACGCCGCTGCACTACGCGGCGACGGCGGGCCACGTGGAGATCATCGAGATCCTGCTGGAGGAGCACGCCTTCGTCGACGCGGAGTCGCCGAACAAGTCGACGCCGCTGATGATGGCGGCCAAGTACGGCTCGCTGGCGGCCGTGAAGCTGCTGCTGGAGAACGGCGCGGTTCCCACGCTTCGAAACGAGCTGGGCCTGTCGGCGATCGAGTTCGCGCAGCAGTCCAACCGGGCGGACGCGGCCGAGTTGATCGCCGCGGCCGCCCGCGCGCAGCAGCCGAAAGGCAAGTGGTGACAACCACTTGCCGGCGGAAGTTCGCGTGCCTGCGGCTTACTGCGGGCTGCAGGGATTGACCAGCTGGACGCCGGCGGACATCTGGCTGTTGTCCGTGCGGCAGCGGTTCATGTCCACGTAGTGGCCTTCGACCAGGATGCCGGGCGGGTTGTAGCGCAGCGTCGCCTTGGCCTGCATGCCGGTGGCCGGCGTGGGCTGGCAGCGCGCGGAACGGCCCGCGAGCGCCTCGACGCGGCGGCAGAAGGCATCGTCCGGATAGTCGAACTGGCGGATCACGTTGCCCGAGGCGTCGCGGTACACCAGGTGGCGGCCACCGGAGCCTTCGGGCGACGAGGGCTGGGTGGCGCAACCGGCGGCTAGGACGGCCACCATGGCAAGCATCGAAAGTCTGGCGATCAAGAATCATCTCCCTATGGTTCTGGGCCCCGGCCCATGCCGGGGCGCCACGCTTTTTACAAGCCTTTGCCGCTGGCGGGGCCTCACCGTAACCGCGGATCACAGTGATACGATGCGTATTATGTAAAGTCATAAGGTGATCCACGGACCGATGCCGTTCAAGGCAACCCACGGCTGCACCTCCACCCCTGGCTACACTGCCGCGATGAATCCCGTCTTCCAGGCCGATCCGGCAGCGCGCCAGATGGCGCACTGGCGCGAGCAATTGCGCGCGGCCGGCGCCGGGCCGACGCACGAGCGCCGCGTGCTGCGCCTGTGGGCCAATGCCTTGCCGCAGGACGGCGGCAAGCGGCGGCCCGAGACTTTCCTGCCGCATGGCCTGTTGCAGCGCCTGCCGGCCCTCGAAGCCGGACTGGCATCGATCGCCCGCCTGCAATCGGCGCATCCCGGCGCCGACGGCTCCGAGCGCCTGCTGGTCGAACTCGCCGACGGCCAGACGGTGGAAAGCGTGCTGCTGCCGCGCGCCGGCCTGTGCGTGTCCACCCAGGTCGGTTGCGCCGTGGGCTGCGTGTTCTGCATGACCGGCCGCGACGGCCTGCTGCGCCAGGTCGGCAGCGCCGAGATCGTGGCGCAGGTCGCGCTGGCACGGACCCGCCGGCCCGTGAAGAAGGTCGTCTTCATGGGCATGGGCGAGCCCGCGCACAACCTCGACAACGTGCTCGAGGCGATCGAGGTCCTGGGCACCCTGGGCGGGATCGGCCACAAGAACCTGGTGTTTTCCACGGTCGGCGATCCGCGCGTCTTCGAACGCCTGCCGCAAGGGCCCGTGCGCCCCGCCCTCGCCCTGTCGCTGCACACGACGCGCGCCGACCTGCGCGCGCAACTGCTGCCGCGCGCGCCGCGCCTGGCGCCGGAGGAACTGGTGGACGCGGGCGAGCGCTATGCCCGCGCCACGGGCTATCCGATCCAGTACCAGTGGACGCTGATCGAAGGCGTGAACGACGGACCCGAGGAGATCGAGGGCATCGTGCGCCTGCTGGCCGGCAAGTACGGCGTGCTGAACATGATCCCCTTCAACACGGTGGACGGCCTGCCGTTCCGCCGTCCGGCCTGGGAACGCGCCGCGGAGATCGCGCGCACCCTGCACCGCCGCGGCATCCTCACCAAGCTGCGCCAATCCGCCGGCCAGGACGTGGATGCGGGCTGCGGGCAGTTGCGGGCGCGCGCGGCGCGCGAGCGACCCATCGCGGTCCACCGCCGCGCCGTGGCCTGAGCGGACAGGCGCGAGCGCCTCGCGTCAGTACCGGGAGCTGTGCCGCAGCACCCGTTCCGACACGCGCTGCCGCAGGCGCAGCCGAGCGGCATCCGAGAGCATCCGCCCAGCCCAGCGATACACGTTGAACTCGTGCACCGTGGCGCGCAGGCTCGCCATGCGCACGCGCTGTTCGGCCGCCGGCATCACCAGCGCCTGGTACAGCGCATCGGCCGTTTCCTCGACGTGGTAGGGATTGACGATCAGCGCCTCGGGCATCTCGCGCGCCGCGCCCGCGAAGCGACTGAGCACCAGCACGCCGCGCTCGTCGTCGCGCGCGGCGACGAACTCCTTGCACACCAGGTTCATGCCGTCGTGCAGGCTGGTGACCAGGCACACGTCGGCCGCGCGGTACAGCTTGTTCACTTCGTCCTGGTCGTGGTGCTGCGCCAGCAGCTGCACCACCGGCCGGCCGCCACGGCCGAAGCGCTCGTTGATCCGGTCCGTGGTGCGGCGGATTCTTTCCTGGAAGGACTGGTATTCCTCCAGCGCGCCGCGCGAGGGCGCCGCGACCTGCACGAAGGTGAAGTAGCTGCGCATCTCCGGATGCTTCTCCAGCATGCGCTCCACAGCATTGAGCCGCTCGAGGATGCCCTTCGTGTAGTCGAAGCGGTCCACGCCCACGGCGATCTGGTGGTCGGCGGGGATGCCCAGGCGCTCGCCCACCTCCGCCCTGCACTGCGCCGGCGTCGGCCATGCGGCCGTGCGCTCCGGCGAGGGCCATTCGATGGAGATCGGGTAGCTCTCCACCAGGGTTTCCTCGCCGCCGAAGGTGATGGTGGAGTGCTCGTGCTCGATGCGCGCTTCGAGGTAGCGGTCCACCGTCTCGATGAAGTTCTTGCAGTGGTATCGGGTGTGGAAGCCGAGGATGGTGCTGCCCAGCAGGCCCTCGAGGATCTCGCCGCGCCAGGGGCAGATGCCGAAGGATTCCGGGTTGGGCCAGGGGATGTGCCAGAAGGTGAGGATGGTGGCGCGCGGCAGCTTGCGGCGCACCATCGCGGGCAGCAGCGCGAAGTGGTAGTCCTGCACCAGCACGATCGGGTCCTCGCTGCGCGCTTCGGCCACCACCGCGTCGGCGAACAGCTGGTTCACCTCGCGGTAGTGCTGCCAGTCGCCTTCGCGGAACACCGGCCGCACGTGCGCCACGTGGCACAAGGGCCAGAGGCCTTCGTTGGCGAAACCGTAGTAGTAGCCCTGCTCCTGCTTGTCGGTGAGCCACAGGCGCCGCAGCAGGTAGTCGTCCTGGCCGGGCGGCAGCAGCACGCGGTCGTGCGCGTCCACCGCCTGGCGGTCGCCGCTGCCGCTGCCGTGGGCGATCCACGTCCCCGAGCACGCGCGCATCACCGGCTCCACCGCGGTGACCAGGCCGCTCGCGGGGCGGCGCACCACCAGCTTGCCGTCCCGCGCCTCGTGCATGTAGGGCTCGCGGTTCGACACCACGATCACCTGGTCGCCGCGCAGCTGGGTGTGCAGCAGCGACTGCAGGCGTTCCGGGCTCCAGAGGGTGTCGGGCTTCTGCATGCGCCGGTACTCGTCTTCCAGGTCCTGCAGGCGCTGGCGCAGGTCCGCCGCCAGCGGCTCCATCTCCGGCGCGCCGGGCAGCATGGGACGCACCAGGCCCTCGCCACGCAGCAGCGCGCGGGCACCCGACACCCAGCCGCGCCAGCTCAGCTGGGCGACGATCACCGTCATCAGCGCGATCGCCGCGCCCAGGCCGGCGATCAGGATGATCAGGTACTTGCGCGTGTCCTGGCTGCGCCGTTCGATGAAGCTGAGGTCGTGCACCAGGACCAGGCTGCCCATGGGCCCGGCCTCGGTGTTGATCGGGTGCACGGTGACGTGCACCGGGCCGCCCTCGAGTTGCAGCGAGGGATCCTGCGCCGCGGCGAGCCTTTCGGCCTCCGCGCAGCCGAGGCCGGCGGGGAACTGCACCGTGCGATGCCCCACCTCGTCGGCCTCGGAACACCAGCCGACGGCGACCAGGCGCTCGTCCTGCAGCGCGCGCTGGAACAGCGATTCGATGCGACGGGTCCGCGAATACTGCAGCGCGTCGGCGATGGGGTCGGACAGCGCGTTGGCGATCAGGTTGCCGCGCATGTCGAGGTCGCGCGCGAACCATCGCAGCGTGAGCTTGTCCATGAGGGGCACCGCGAGGTAGGCGGTGAGCGCAAGGATCGCGACCAGCGGCAGCAGGAAGCGCAGTTGCAGGCGGAAGGTCTTCATCCGCGCGCGGGCACCATCGGGGAAGTTGCAGGCATGGCCCGAATGTACCTCCTGCGCCGAGGCACCCCCGTGAGGCTGCCTTGCAGCCGCGTCTCAACGGCCGTCGCCGCCCAGCGGGACGTTGGCGCCGCGTTCGTCGACGCCCAGCTGCTCGATCAGTTGCCCGAGGTCGCGGTCCAGGCGCGCCAGCGTGCGCCGGTCCAGCCGGCCCAGCGCTTCCGGCAGCACGCCCGCGAACGGACCGGGCGCCTTGGCCAGCACGCGCCGGCCTTGCGGCGTCACCTCCAGCTGCACCGCGCGCCGGTCGGCCTCGCCCTTCGCGGAGACCAGCAGGCCGGCCTCCAGGAGCCCTCGCAGCAGGTTGCTGGCGGTCGACTGGTGGATGTCCATGGAACGGGCGAGTTCGCCGACGCCTATGCCCGGACGCTCCTGCACCACGCTGAGCGCCCAGAGCTGCGCCCCGGAAATGCCCGCCTTCGTCTCGACGGCGCGGAAATGGCTGCGGATCGCGTTGAAGACCAGGCGGAAGCGCCTGAGCACGCGCGCCGCCGGCTCGGGCGCGGCGGCGGCCGTTTTCTTCGCTGGGGTCCTGGTGGCCATGCGCCGATCTTAGGCGCAAAAAAAGGCCCCCTTGCGGGGGCGCCGGGCAAGTATCCCGTCATGGCTCGCTCGCGACCCTGGGGTCGCCCGGCCATGATATTCATTTGGACAAATCGATCAAGGGTGGCTTCCCTGGAGTTTGCCCTGCCTCTGCACCTCTTCGCGCTTCATGCGCAGGTAGGCTTCGCGCCCCACTTCCCGCAGCTGCAGCGGAAACCGCTCGGTGGCGTCGAACCATGCCTCCAGACGCCGCTCCAGCCGCTGGCCCTCGGGCGCGGACAGCGAGTCGAGGTAGGCGTCGATCGCCAGGTAGTAGCGCATCGTGTTGCGCTCGGTGACCCCGCGCATGCCGCCCACGAAACCGCCCTCGCCCGCCTTCACGCGGGTGAAGCCCACCTTGTCCCGGCCGACGGTGTTCAGGTACAGGCTCATCGCCAGGTCGCTCGCGCCGCCGTAGGCCAGGCCGTAGCCCATGTGCAGGAAGGTGCGGCCGTCCGGCAGCGGAACGGCCTCGGCCAGCAGGCGGTAGTCGCGCGTGTCGTAGGGACCGTCCGCCGCGTCCATCTGCACGGCCAGGTAGTCGGGACCCACCTGCGGCGGCCGCCAGGTGAAGGACAGCAGGGACGCGGAGCGCACCGGCTGCGGATGCTTCTTGCCCACACGGATGTCCACGCGCTCCTGGCCGCCCTGGCCGGCCGTGCCGCAGTGCTTGGTGTTCAGGTGCAGGATCAGGATCCCGCACCACTGCGCGGGATCCGACAGCGCGGCCGACACGCGACTGAACGGGTGGTCGATCACGGCGTACACGTCGCCGTCGATGCGCCGTTGCTCTTCGCTGGACTGCAGGACCAGCGGCCCTCCGAAGGCGTTGGCCGCGAGCCGGGGCGCCAGGCTGGCGTGCCGCGCGCGCAGTTCCTGCGGGCCGTGCGCGCCGGATGCGGCGGCGGCGAACGGCAGGGCCAGGACCAGGAGCGCGGCGGCGCGGCGTAGAGACAGGCTGGACAGGGGCATCCGGCTTAGGTGCAACCGCCGGGGCGAAGTTCAGTGCGGCCGCGCTGCCTGGCGCAGCAGTGCGATCACCTCGTCGTCCTCCAGCTGCGCGAAGGAGGCGTAGAACTGGCTCACGGCGCGGAAGCGCGGCGGCGCGGCCAGGCACACCACCTCGTCGGCATGCCGGCGCACGAGCTCCACGCTCTCCGGGGAAGCGACCGGCACGGCGCACACGAGCCGCTTCGCGCCGCGCTGGCGCACCGCATGCAGCGCCGCGACCATCGTGGCGCCGGTGGCGAGGCCGTCGTCCACGACGATGACCGTCCGGCCATGCACATCGACGCCGGGGCGGCCCGGGGTGTACATCTCGCGGCGGCGGGCGAGCTCCTCCATCTGCTGCTGCTTTTGCGCATCCACGTAGGCCGCATCGGCACCGACGGAAGCTGCGTGCGCGCCGAGAAAGACCCAGCCCGATTCGTCGACGGCGCCGACGGCGAATTCGGGCGCGCCGGGGGCGTGCAGCTTGCGCACGAGAACGAGATCGAGTGCGCCCCCCAGCTCGCGCGCGACCAGGGCGGCGATCGGCACGGCACCGCGCGGGATCGCCAGCACGACCGGCTGCGTTCCCCGGTAGTGCGACAGTGCGTCCGCCAGCTGCCTGGCGGCATCCATGCGATCGGCAAACATGCGCTTCCCCGGTGTCCACGCGGCGGCTTCGCGTGCTCCAATGGTACGCCGCGTGCGGGGTGCGAAGCCGGCGCGCGGGGGGAGGACGCATGAAGATCCTGCTGATGGCCTTGCCGGGCGCGGAAGCGCTCGCCGAAGCGCTGGCGGCGCGGCTGCACTGCGCAGCCACGACGCTGGAAGCACATCGCTTTCCCGACGGCGAGACGGTGGTGCGACTGCGCACGGCCGTGGAAGGCCGCCGCGTCGTGCTGGTGGCGCACCTCGACCATCCGGACACCAAGACCCTGCCCCTGCTGTTCGCCGCCGACGCCGCGCGCGAACTCGGCGCCGCGGAGGTCGGACTGGTCGCCCCCTACCTGCCCTACATGCGGCAGGACGAGCGCTTCCGGCCAGGCGAGGCGATCACCTCGCGCACCTACGCGCGCCTGCTGTCGTCGACGGTGGATTTCCTCCTCACGGTGGACCCGCACTTGCACCGCTGGCCGAGCCTGGATGCGATCTACACGATCCCGAACCGCGTGGTGCCGGCCGCACCCGCCATCGCCGAATGGCTGGCGCGCGAGGTACCGGATGCGCTGATCGTCGGACCCGACATGGAGAGCGAGCAGTGGGTGGCCGACGTCGCCGCGCGCCTGGGCGTGCCCTGGGTCGTGATGGCCAAGGTGCGGCGCGGCGACCGCGACGTGCAGGTCCGCCTGCCCGAAGGCGCGGATGCCGCGGGCCGCACGCCCGTGCTGCTGGACGACATCGCTTCCTCGGGCCAGACGCTCGCCACGGCGAGCCGCGTGCTGCGCGGTGCCGGCTGGCCCGCGCCGTGGTGCGTCGCGGTGCACGCGCTGTTGGACGCGCTGTTGGACGCGAGCGGCATGGACCTCCTGCATCGCGCCGGCATCGTCCGCGTGGCGAGCTGCGACACGATCCCGCATCCGACGAATGCGATCCCCGTCGCGGGCCTGCTGGCGCAGGCGCTGCAGGATTGGTATCCGACGGAGCCGGCGCCTTAGGCGTGCGGCTCCCGCCAGTGCGGACCTTCGCGCCCTACTGCACGCGCAAGTCGAAGGCGCGGCGCAAGCCGTCGAGGTCGAGGATACGCACGTGCTTCTTGTCCACCTCCAGCAGGCGCTGCTGCTGGAAGGCCGAGAAGGTGCGGCTGACGGTCTCCAGCTTCATGCCCAGGAAGCTGCCGATCTCCGCGCGCGACATGCGCAGGTGGAATTCGCTCGCCGAGTAGCCGCGCGCCTTCATGCGCTGCGACACGTTCAGCAGGAAGGCGGCCAGGCGCTCCTCCGCGTTCATGCTTCCCAGCAGCATCATGAGGCTGTGCTCGCGCACGATCTCGCGGCTCATGAGGCGCGAGATGACGTGCTGCAGGTCCGGGGTGCCCGCGGCCAGCTCGCTCAGGTGGGCGTAGGGGATCGCGCAGATCTCGGCGTCCTCCAGCGCCGTGGCGCTGCTCGCGTGCCTGCCCGCGGCGAGGCCGTCCAGGCCCAGCAGCTCGCCGGCCATCTGGAAACCGGTCACCTGTTCGCGGCCGTCCTTGAGCATCAGGCTGGACTTGAAGGTGCCGCTGCGCACCGCGTAGATGAACTGGAACTTCTCGCCCTCGTGGTACAGGTGCTGGCTTTCGCGCACGCGGCGGCGGGCGAAGCGCAGCTCGTCCAGCCGTTCGACGTCGCTGCCGGTGAGGCCGCAAGGCAGGCACAGGTCCTTGAGGTGGCAGGTCGAGCACAGCGTCTTCAACGGCGCCGGGGTGGCGCCGGCGGCGCGCGAGACGCGGCGCGGCAGGACCGGGATGGGCGCGGGTTTCAGGGCTTGGCTGGCAACGGACATGGATCCTCCTGTGCGTTCTGCGGGCTTCAATGGACGGCGCGGGGCCCGGCGTCGGCCACGGCGGCGACGAGCTGGTCGAATTCGGTGCTCTTGTCCAGGAAGCTGCGGGCGCCCTCGGACAGGTAGCGGCGGCGGTACGCCGGGCCGGCGTTGTTGCTGAAGACGACGAAGGCGACCTCGCGGTCGGCGGCGCGCACGGCCTTCAGCACGTCCAGGCCGGTGCCTCCCTCGAGCTGGTGGTCCAGCACCACCACGTCCGGCTGCAGCGCCAGGATGCCGGCGATGCAGGCGTCGGGCGTGGCGCCCTCGCCCACCACGTCGGCGGAGATGGCACCCAGCATGGACATGACACGCTGGCGGATCTGCAGCGAGTCGTCGGCGAGGAACACCTTGAGCGGGGCTGGGGAAGGCATCGCGGCGATCATCCGCGCGGCCGCCCTGGCGCGAAATCGGCGGCGGCTGAAACGGTGCCTCGGAGGAGTCCGAATCGCTGCTGCGTGAACTCCGAGGCCACCTAGGATTCCTCCTAGACGGAGGCGGCGCGCACGCGGCTTAGGGGAATCCCCGAAGCGGGTGACATGCGATGACGCGCCCGCCGCCGCAATCCGCTGGTAACGTGACTTCGTTCACGCTTGCAGCTTGTCAAGCTGTCGGAATCGCAATACCTTTGCTACCGTTCCACATAAAACGACCGTCGTTGGCGATACCGGACTGAACTATGCGTTGGTTCAAAGGCAGCATCCGCAGCAGTATTTATGGCCTCCTCGGCAATCCCGTGGCGCCCAGCGATTCCATGCTGGAGACGGGGACCGAGGACATCCGCGAGGCCATGCTGGCCCTTCTCGGCGAGTCCGGCCCCAAGCAGTTCGCCAACGTGACGCGCCGCATCCGCTACGCGAACGACATCCAGGCCCTCTGGTACCTGCGCGGCGACCTCATGGCCGCGCTCGCCAGCACCCAGGGCGAGATGGAAGCGCGCCGCCAGGTGCAGCGGATCACCCGCATGTTCGAAGGCCTCCTGCCCGGAAGCCTGAATTCGCGCCCCAGCTCGCTCATGAACTGAGGCCGCCCGCCGCCACCTAGTCGTGGTGGTGGTGACGGTGCTGGTGCCCCCACAGCAGGAATGCGTCGCGGCCTTCCGCGGCCAGCGTGACCTTGGCCCCCACCGGCAGGCACACCTTCGTCGGCACGTGGCCGAACGGCAGGCCCGTCAGCACCGGCGCTTCCACCTGCGTGCGCAGCCAGTCCACCACCGTCTTGAGCCGGAAGCCCTTGTCGTGCGGCACGGGCACCCAGTTGGTGAAGTGGCCCAGCACGATCGCCTTCTGCTTCTGCAGCACGCCCGCGTAGAGCAGCTGCGTCAGCATGCGCTCGATGCGGTAGGGATGCTCGTGCACGTCCTCGAGGAAGAGGATGCCGCCGCGCACCTTCGGCAGCCAGGGCGTGCCGGCCAGGGCCGCGACGATCGCGAGGTTGCCGCCCCACAGCACGCCCTTCGCCTGCAAGGGCGCCTCGAGCCGCTCCGCCGCGGGCAACTGCCAGCCCGTGCCCTCGCCCTGCCCGCTCACCAGGTCCTCGAAGCAGGCCTGCATGATGTCGTCGGGCTCGCCTTCCACGCCGAAATCCTCGCCCACCGCCGGACCGGACCAGGTGGCGCGTCCCGTCTCGGCCAGCACGGCGTTCTGGAAGGCCGTGAAATCGCTCAGGCCCACGAATGCCGTGCCATGGTCGATGGCCTTGGCGATCGCCTTGTACGGCAGCTGCGGCAGCAGGCGCGTGAGGCCGTAGCCGCCGCGCGTGATGATGGCGATGTCGGCGCCGCTTGCCGCCGCGCGGCCGATGGCGGCCAGCCGCGTCGCATCCTCGCCGGCAAAGCGCATGTGCGTCGCGAAGGCGTCCGGGTCGAGCTCGACCTCGTGGCCCAGGGCCTTCAGCCGCGCGATGCCGCGCCGCAGCGCCGGCTTGTTGCGCACGGCGCTGGAGGGGGAATAGATGTAGATGCGCTTCTTGGTCACGGGCGGAAGTATCCCACCGCCTTGCGCGCGATCTCGGCGCCGTGCTCCGGGACGAAGTGGCCCGCCTGCGGCAGCACCATCGGTTCGTCGCAGCCGCGGATGTGGGCGCGCAACGCTTCCATGACGTCCACGCCGAGCACCGGGTCGAGCGCGCCCACGGCCATCATGGAGCGGCCCTGCCATTGTTCCGAAAGGAACGTGCGCGCCTGGCGCGAGATGGCGGCGCCGTCGGCGTCCGGCCGCGCGGGCACCATCGCGGGAAAGGCGCGCAACGCGGCGCGGTGGCCGAGGTCGGGAAACGGCGCCTCGTAGGCGACGCATTCGGCTTCGGACAGGTGCGGGTTGCCGCGCCGGAACAGGCGCGCGATGCCATAGCCTGGGTTCTTGGCGCACATGTTGCGCCACGCGAGGAAGCCGGGACTCAGCGGTGCGTCCCCGGTGCCCAGTGTCGTGTTCATCACCAGCAGGCCGCGGTAGCGGTCCGGGTCCTCCATCGGCAGCGTCAGGCCAAGCAGCCCGCCCCAGTCCTGCACCACCAGCACGATGCCGCGCAGGTCCAGGCGCTCCACGAATTCCAGCAGCACCTGCCGGTGCCACTCGAAGCCGTGCGCGGCATCGCGCTTGGGCTTGTCGCTCTTGCCGAAGCCGATCATGTCGGGCGCCACCACGCGCCCGCCGCCTTCCAGGAACACCGGGATCATGCGCCGGTACAGGTAGCTCCACGCCGGGTTGCCGTGCAGGCACAGCCAGGTGAGCGGCACGTCGCGCGGTCCCTCGTCGAGGTAGTGCATGCGCAGGCCGGCGAGCGACGGCAGGTCATTGACGTAGTGCGGCGGCCAGGGATAGTCCGGCAGGCCGTGGAAGCACTCCTCGGACGTGCGCAGCGCATCGTCGCGCAGCGGCTGCGCGCCGGCGCGCGCCTCCTGGCGGCGGGAACGGAAGAACTCCGTCAGCAGCTCCGCGCATTCCCGCGCGAGCACTCCGCCTTGCAACTGGGTCTGGTGGTTGAGGCGAGGCTGGGCGAAGAGGTCCAGCACGGAGCCCGCCGCGCCCGTCTTGGGCTCAGGCGCGCCGAAGACCACGCGCGCGAGCCGCGCGTGCAGCATCGCGCCGCTGCACATCGCGCAGGGCTCCAGCGTGACGAACAGCTCGCAGCCGTCGAGGCGGTAGTTGCCCAGCGTGCGCGCCGCTTCCTGCAGCGCACGGATCTCCGCATGCGCCGTGGGATCGTGGCTGCCCACGGGCGCGTTGTGGCCGCGGCCGACGATGCGCTCGCCGTGCACGACCACCGCGCCCACCGGCACCTCGCCGGCGGCGCGTGCGAGCTCCGCCTGGGAGAGCGCCTCCCGCATGAAGGCTGCGTCGCGTGCGGGGCCGTTCACTGCTCGTCGTCGGGCATGGGGCGGGCCTGCTGCATCGCGCCCTGCACCGCCTGTTCGAACTGCCGGACCTGCTGCTGCGGCGTGGCTGCGGGGGCCGCGGCCTCCGTGCCGTCGCCGCTCGCGGGCGCCACGCCGGCGGCCAGCTGCTTCTTCGCCAGCAGGCCCACGACCAGGACCACCACCAGCAGTCCCACGATTCCGAAGATACGCATCACTTCTCCTCCATGCCCAGCCGCCGCATCCAGGCGGCAAGTTCCCTCTGGTTCTGGTCGCCGGCCGCATAGTCCTCGCGCATGCGCGCATGCGCTTCGGGGCGGTGCTGGTTCAGCTTCAGCTTGCAGGTCCACTGCACGACCTCGAGCTCGAAGCCGACGATGCCTGCGAGCATCTTGTGCGCGAATTCCTCGCCCAGGCTGCGCCACTGCTCCGCGTAGGGCGGCTCGTGGTCGCCGATCAGTTTCTTCAGCAGGGCGTCCTTGGCCGCCGGGTCTTCCACCAGCCGCGCCTCGACCTTGCAATGCACGGTGAGGTAGTTCCAGGTGGGCACGCGCTGCCGGTCCGGATAGACCGACGGCGACAGGTAGGCATGTGGCCCCATGAACATCGCCAGCGCCTGCGGGCGCGCCTGCAGATGGCGCCAGTGCGGATTCGGCTTGGCGCAGTGGCCCAGGAGGACGAAGCGCCCCTCCCGCTCTTCGAGGTGCAGCGGCAGGTGGGTGACGAAGGGAAAGCCGGTGTCGTCCACCGAGACGAGGCAGGCGAACGGGTAGGCCCGCATCAGTTCCGCCGCGATGGCGGGATCGTCGGAGCGGAACTGGGGAGGCTGGTACATGGCGCGATTGTGCCGCGCCGCGAGCGCGGTGCCCGCCGCCGTGGTCAGGACGCCGCAGGCGTGTGGACGCAGGGTTCCCAGGGCAGCACGTCGCAGCCGCAATGCGGCGCGAGTTCCCTGGGGCCGGTCCGCACCGGTCCCGCGCTGTTGGCCCGCGCGGGCGCCACGGCACCCTGCCCCGCCACCTGCCAGCGCGCGAAGGCGGCGACGTCCTTGCCGTCCGGCACGTACCAGGACTTGCGCGCGGGGTCCCACCGCGCTCCGAGCTCCTTGGCGTCGTCTTTTTCGGCGAAGGGGACTTTCAGGTACGTGGGCACGACGCGCTCCCGTGGACGACGGGCTCCAGTTGCAGGCGAACGATCATGGAGGGATTCTAGGGAGGTCCGCGGGCGGGTCAGCCCGCCAGCGGCCAGGTGCGCAGCACCTCGTGGCGCGAGAAGCCGATGTGGCTCCTGACCAGCGCGAACTCGGTGGCTTCGAAGGCCGCCGGCTCGATCGCCGTGCGGCGCACGCGATGGCGCGGGTCGTAGGCCAATGTCATGTGCGGCTGGTAGGCGTGCTGCGGCCGCCAGCCCTCGTCGGCCATTGCCATCGCGAGAGCCTGGCGCAAGGCCCGCACGGCGTCCAGGCCCGTGCCGCCTCCGAGCACGAAGGGGCCGCTCGGCGCGGAAAAGGTCTCGACCGTGTCGAAGCGCGCCTCGAACGGCCCGAAGCGCAAGGCGTCGGCCGCGCGGCAGGCGGCATCGACCCGGTCCTGCTCCACGTCGTGGCCCACGATTTCCAGCGTGACATGCAGGCGTTCGGGACCCGTGCGCTTGCCGGAGACGCCATGCTTCGCCATCAATCCGCCGGCCAGGGTGTCGAGGCGCACCGCGCAGGCAGGCGCCGGCCGCAGGGCGAAGAACCAGGTGTGGCGCGGCTGCGCGGATGGCCCGCGGCGTGGCGCCGGCCGCGCAGCCGGTGGCGGCGCGGGAGCATCGCCGAACAGGTCCTGCGGCAGGCCGCTCACTCCCACTCGATCGTCGCCGGCGGCTTGCTGCTGACGTCGTAGGTGACGCGGTTGATGCCGCGGACCTCGTTGATGACGCGGCCGGACACCTTCTTCAGCAGCGCATAGGGCAGCTCCGCCCAGTCCGCCGTCATGAAGTCGCTGGTCTGCACCGCGCGCAGCGCCACCACGTAATCGTAGGTGCGGCCGTCGCCCATGACGCCGACGCTCTTGACCGGCAGGAACACCGTGAAGGCCTGCGAGGTGAGGTCGTACCAGGTCTTGCCCGTGGCCTCGTCGCGGAAGTTGCGCAGTTCCTCGATGAAGATCGCGTCGGCGCGGCGCAGCAGGTCCGCGTATTCCTTCTTCACCTCGCCCAGGATGCGCACGCCCAGGCCGGGGCCCGGGAAGGGATGGCGGTAGACCATCTCGGGCGGCAGTCCC
This sequence comes from Pseudomonadota bacterium, assembly GCA_023438115.1. Lineage (GTDB taxonomy): Bacteria > Pseudomonadota > Gammaproteobacteria > Burkholderiales > Burkholderiaceae_C > Ramlibacter. The sequence goes on from JAEZEB010000339.1 coordinate 16,812, forward strand.
AGGGCCACGCCCAGCTCGCGCACTTCGTCCTTGAACAGGTCGCGCAGCGGCTCCAGCAGCTTCAGGCCCAGCTGCTCCGGCAGGCCGCCGACGTTGTGGTGGCTCTTGATCGTGACGGCCTTCTTGCTCTTGGCGCCGCCCGACTCGATGACGTCCGGGTAGATCGTGCCCTGGGCCAGCCAGGCGACGGTGCGGGCATGCGTCTGCTTGATCTTCGCGGCCTCGGCCTTGAAGACGTCGACGAACAGGCCGCCGATGATCTTGCGCTTCTGCTCGGGATCGCTCACGCCGGCGAGCTTGCCCAGGAACAGGTCCGAGGCGTCGACGCGCACCACCTTCGCGTGCAGCTTGCCCGCGAACATGTCCATCACCATGTCGCCTTCGTGCAGGCGCAGCAGGCCATGGTCGACGAAGACGCAGGTGAGCTGGTCGCCGATGGCGCGGTGGATCAGCGCCGCAGCCACCGACGAATCGACACCGCCCGACAGGCCCAGGATCACTTCCTCGTCGCCCACCTGCTCGCGGATCTTCTGCACCGCTTCCTCGATGTGGTTGCCCATCACCCAGTCCGGCCGCGCCTTGCAGATGCCCAGGACGAAGCGCTCCAGGATCGCGCGGCCCTGCACGGTGTGCGTGACCTCGGGATGGAACTGCAGCGCGTAGAACCGGCGCGCCTCGTCGGCCATCCCCGCGATGGGACAGCTGTCGGTGGATGCCATCAGCTTGAAGCCGGGCGGCAGCTCCGTGACCTTGTCGCCGTGCGACATCCACGCGTTGAGCATGCCGTGGCCCTCCGGCGTGGTGAAGTCGGCGATGTCGCGCAGCAGCTCCGTGTGGCCGCGCGCGCGCACGGCGGCGAAGCCGAACTCGCGCTTGTGCCCGCCCTCGACCTTGCCTCCGAGCTGGTGGGCCATGGTCTGCATGCCGTAGCAGATGCCCAGCACGGGCACGCCGAGCTCGAACACCGCCTGCGGCGCCTTGTCGGTCGTTTCCTCGTACACGCTGGCGTGGCTGCCCGAAAGGATCACGCCCTTGAGCGTGCCGTCGGCCGCGTACTGGCGAACCCACTCGTCGCTGACGTCGCAGGGATGGACTTCGGAATAGACGTGCGCCTCGCGCACGCGGCGCGCGATCAGCTGCGTCACCTGGGAGCCGAAGTCGAGGATGAGGATCTTGTCGTGTTGCATGGTCAGAGCGAGGCGATGTCGAGGATGCGCACGCCGCAGGCGGGCGCGGCTTGCGCGAGGCGCTGGTCGAAGGTGAGTAGCGGCAGATTGAGGGAGCGGGCCAGCCACATGTAGCCGCCGTCATAGGCGGACAGCCCGGCGTCCAGGGCGACCGCGAGCGCCGCCTTGTGCTGCGCGGGGGCAAGGTCATGCAGTTCCACGCGATGCCGCACGGCCTCCAGCACGTTCCACAGGCCTTCGATGCTGGATTGCGGGATGCGTCCGCGGCGCACGCCGTTGGCCAGGATGTTGGCGCATTCCCACTGCCAGAGATTGGGCGCCTGCGGCTCCACCTCGTCGCGGCGGATGCGGCCGTACAGGCGGCGCGTATGTTCGCTCGCCTCGTCCGGCAGCAGCCAGGCCGCCGTGACGGAGGCATCGAGCACGAAGGCGGTCATTCCTGGGCGCCTTCGTCCCGCAACTCGCGCCAGCCCGGGCCGGGACGGATCGTCTGGTGCAAGGCGTCGATCTGCTCCAGTTCACGGGCGATCTGCTCGTCCGTGATGACGGGCTTGCGCCGCACCGGCAGCATGCGCACCACCTCCTTGCCATGGCGGGTGATGCGCACTTCCTCGCCCTTTTCGACCAGCTCGATCAGGGCGGAGAAGTTGTTCTTGGCTTCGTAGATGCCGGTGCGCTGCATGGTTGGCCAGAAATTGAAAGTCTGGCCAAGTCTAGCAGTCCAGGCCAGGTTTTTCAACTCTGGCCAGAATCCGCTCAGTCCGCGCGGTAGTTCGGCGCTTCCTTGGTGATGGTCACGTCGTGGACGTGGCTCTCGCGCATGCCCGCAGCCGTGATTTCCACGAACTGCGCCTTCTGCCGCAGGTCTTCGATGCTCGCGCAGCCGCAGTAACCCATCGCGGCACGCACCCCGCCGGCCATCTGGTACACGATCGCCACCAGCGAGCCCTTGTAGGGGACGCGGCCCTCGATACCCTCGGGCACGAGCTTGTCCGTGTTGGGATTGGTGCTCGTCGCTTCCTGGAAGTAGCGGTCGGCGCTGCCCTGCTGCATCGCGCCGATGGAGCCCATGCCGCGGTAGCTCTTGTAGCTGCGGCCCTGGTACAGCACCGTCTCGCCGGGTGCTTCCTCGGTGCCGGCGAACATGCTGCCCATCATCACAGTGCTGGCGCCGGCGGCGATGGCCTTGGCGATGTCGCCGGAATAGCGGATGCCGCCGTCGGCGATCAGCGGCACGCCGCTGCGCGCCAGGGCCGTCGCCACGTTGTCGATCGCCGTGATCTGCGGCACGCCCACGCCCGCCACGATGCGGGTGGTGCAGATCGAGCCGGGGCCGATGCCCACCTTGACCGCGTCGGCGCCGGCGTCCACGAGCGCCAGGGCGGCGTCGCCGGTTGCGATGTTGCCGCCGATCACGTCCACCTGCGGATAGTTCTGCTTGACCCAGCGGACGCGGTCGATCACGCCCTTGCTGTGGCCGTGCGCCGTGTCGACCACGATGGCGTCGACGCCGGCCTTCACCAGCGCTTCCACGCGCTCCTCGGTGCCCTCGCCCACGCCCACCGCCGCGCCCACGCGCAGGCGGCCGCTGGCGTCGCGCGCCGCGTTCGGGAAGGTGGTCTGCTTGGTGATGTCCTTGACGGTGATCAGGCCCTTGAGCTCGAAGGCGTCGTTGATCACCAGCAGGCGCTCGAGCTTGTGCTTGTTCAGCAGCGCCTTCGCCTCGGCGGCGCCGGTGCCCTCCGGGACCGTCACGAGCTTCTCGCGCGGGGTCATGATCTGGCTGACCGGCACGTCGTAGCGCGTCTCGAAGCGCAGGTCGCGCCCCGTCACGATGCCGACCACCTTGCCGCCGTCGATCACGGGAAAGCCCGAGATCCCCAGCTGCTCCTGCATGGCCATCACCTGCCGCACCGTGTGCTGCGGGGTGATCACCACCGGGTCGCGCAGCACGCCGGACTCGTAGCGCTTGACGCGCGCCACTTCCGCGGCCTGCTGCTGCGCCGTCAGGTTCTTGTGGATGATCCCCATGCCGCCTTCCTGGGCGATGGCAATCGCCAGGCGGGCCTCCGTCACGGTGTCCATCGCGGCGGACACCAGGGGCAGGTTCAGCTGGATGTTGCGGGAGAGGCGGGTGGAGAGGGAAGTGTCCTTGGGCAGGACCTGGGAGAACGCCGGCACCAGCAACACGTCGTCGAAGGTGAGCGCTTTTCCGAGAAGGCGCATATCTGCTCGCTCCAAAAAAAGGATTGTACCCACGTGCAATTTCGCACGCCCCGGATGGGGCGCGGACGCCACGCTGGAAGCATTCGCTGGAGGCTACGGCCGGGCAGGCGCGCTACACTGAACCCGATGAATGCCTTCCGCGTTGCCCTGATCGCCCTCGTGTGTTCCGCCCCGCTGGCCGCTGCCGCCCAATGGCAGTGGATCGACGCTGCCGGCCGCAAGGTCTTCAGCGACCAGGCCCCGCCGCCGGACGTGCCGCCCAGCCGCATCGTGCGCCAGCCGGGCCAGCGCGGCCC
>JAEZEB010000050.1 GCA_023438115.1 Pseudomonadota bacterium
TGCGCGACGCGGCCGTCTTCAAGCGCCAGCTCGCGCGGCTGGCCGCGCGCCACGACTGGCTGGCGCGGTGGGTCGCCTCCTGCGTGCAACGTCTCAACGGCACGCCGGGCGAGCCCGCCAGCTTCGATGCGCTGGAGCAGCTGATCGCCGCGCAGGCCTATCGGCTGGCCGACTGGCGCGTGGCCAGCGACGACGTCAACTACCGCCGCTTCTTCGACGTCAACACGCTCGCGGGCCTGCGCATGGAGCGGCGCGAGGTCTTCGAGGCGACGCACCGCAAGGTGCTGCACTGGCTGCAGGAGGGCATGCTCACGGGCCTGCGCATCGACCACCCCGACGGCCTGAGCGATCCGCAGGCCTACTTCGAGACGCTGCAGCAGCGCTACGCGGCGCAGGCCGAAGCGGGAGGCCAGCCGCCGCGCGCGCTGTACCTGGTGGTGGAGAAGATCCAGGCCGAACACGAGTCGCTGCCGGAAGACTGGCCCGTGCACGGCGACACCGGCTACCGCTTCGGCAGCCTGGTCAACGAGCTGTTCGTGGAGCCGCGCAACGAGAACGCGATGCTCGCGGCCTACCACGCCTTCACCGACGAGCCGACCGACCTGGACGCGATCGTCTACGAGTGCAAGAAGCTGATCATCGAGACCTCGCTGTACTCGGAGCTGAACTGGCTGGCGCACTCGCTGTACCGGCTCACGCGCGGCAACCGCCGCCGCTGCGACTTCACGCGCAACCGCCTGCGCGCAGCTCTCACCGAAGTGGCGGCCGCCTTCCCGGTGTACCGCACCTACCTGCGCGTGGACGAGGCCCCCACCGAGATGGACCGCCGCCACATCGACTGGGCGATCGCGGCCGCCGAGCGGCGCCTGGGCATGTCGGAATCCACGGTGCTGCAGCACCTGCGCGAGGTGCTGCTGGGAGAAGGCGAGGCGGCGAACCTGCCGCTGGCCGGACGCCGGCGCTTCCTGGCACGCTGGCAGCAGTTCACCGCGCCGGTCATGGCCAAGGCGGTGGAAGACACGGCGTTCTATCGCTACCTGCCACTCGTCTCGCTCAACGAGGTGGGCGCGGAGCCGCGCAGCTTCGGGCTCTCCGTCGCGGCCTTCCACTACACCAACGCCACGCGCCAGCGGCATCGGCCGCACTGCCTGCTGGGGACGTCCACGCATGACAGCAAGCGCGGCGAGGACCTGCGCGCGCGCATCAACGTGCTGTCGGAGATGCCGCGCCTGTGGGAAGACACCTTGCTGCGCCTCTCGGGCTGGGCGCAGCTGTACCTCACGCGCATGCCCAAGGAGAACTGGCCGGGCAACAACGACATCTGGCTGCTGTTCCAGACGCTGGTGGGCCTGTGGCCGGCGAAGACGCCCGACGATGCGCAGCGCGAGGACCTGCGCGCGCGCGTGCAGGCCTACATGCGCAAGGCGATCCGGGAGGCCAAGCTGCACACCAGCTGGGTCTGCCCGGACGGCGGCTACGAGGACGCGGTGGAGCGCTACGTCGACGGCGTGCTGCGCGCCGGGCCCAGCCCCTTCGCCGACGAACTGCAGAAGCTCACCGCGCGCATCGCGCCCTTCGGCTTCCGCAACAGCCTCGCGCAGGTGGCGCTGAAGTTCACGGCGCCCGGCGTGCCCGACGTGTACCAGGGCTGCGAGCAGTGGAACTTCAGCCTGGTCGATCCCGACAATCGCCGGCCGGTGGACTATGCGGCCCTCTTCGCGAGCCTGGAGGGCCTGATGGCCCTGTACGGCGACGACGGCACGCCCTCCGAATCCGACTGGAACGCGCTGTGGCGCGACGCGGCGGACGGCCGCATCAAGCAGCTGGTCACCTGGCGACTGCTGGCCCTGCGCCGCGAACGCCGCATGCTGTTCCGCAACGGCGGCTACGCGGCCCTTTCGGTGGAGGGCGCCGCGGAGGAACACGCCCTCGCCTTCCTGCGCATGCACGAAGGCGAAGCGGTGCTCGTGATCGCCGCCCGGCTCACGTGGACGCTCTGCGAAGGCGACGACGCGCGCTGGTCGCCCACGCTCTGGGCCGACACGCGCATCACCGACCTGGACGTGGCGCGCGAGCGAGGCTTCCGCCGCTGGCGCAACTGGCTCACCGGGGCGGTCGCCACCCTGCCCGCCGACGGCGATCCGGCGCTGGCGCTGCAGGATCTCTTCGCCGGCGCCGGCGGCTTGCCTTTCCTGGTTCTGGTCTCCGACGCGGAGGACGGCGCATGAAGATCCTGTTCGCCACACCCGAGTGCGCGCCCTACGTGAAGACCGGGGGCCTGGGCGACGTCAGCGCCGCCTTGCCGGCGACGCTGGCCGCGCTGGGACACGACGTGCACATCCTGCTGCCGGCGTACCGCGGCATGAAGGTTTCCGGCGAGATCGGCGACGGCGTGGAGCTGCCGCCTTACGGCCCCTGGCCCGCCGCGCAGCTCGTGCCGGTGAAGCTCGCCAACGGCGTGACGCTGCTGCTGCTCGCCTGCCCCGCGCTGTACCAGCGGCCTGGCGGTCCCTACGTGGACGCGAGCGGCCAGGACTACCACGACAACGTCATGCGCTTCGGCATGCTGTCGCGGGTGGCCGCGCTGTTGGGCACCGTGCATTCGCCGCTGCGCGGCTGGGTCGCCGACGTCGTGCATGCCAATGACTGGCCTTGCGGGCTCGCGCCGCTGTACCTCGCACAGCACCGCCTCGTCAGCCCGCGGGACAAGACCGCGGGCAGCGTGCTCACCATCCACAACCTCGCGTTCCAGGGCGTGTTCCCCATGGACACCGCCGACCTGCTGGGCGTGCCGCCGCAGTGGCGCGGCATGGACGGCGTGGAGTTCTGGGGCCGGCTGTCGATGCTGAAGGCGGGCATCCAGTTCGCCGAGGCGATCACCACCGTCAGTCCCACCTATGCGCGCGAGATCCAGACCGTGGCGCACGGCGTGGGCTTCGACGGCATCCTGCGTGCGCGCGCCACGCGCCTGCACGGCATCCTGAACGGGATCGACAAGGCGCAATGGAATCCGGCGAGCGATCCATTGCTCCCGGTGCACTTCGGCACGGACAACCTGGCAGGCAAGGCGAGCTGCAAGAAGGCCTTGCAGGCGCGCCTGGGCCTGCCCACCGATTCCAGGGCGATGCTGTTCGCGATGGTCAGCCGCCTCACGGAGCAGAAAGGCGTGGACCTCGTGCTGGGCGCGTTGCAGCGCATCGTGGCCGGCGGCGGGCAGCTGGTGGTGCTGGGCACCGGCGCGCCCGCGCTGCAGGAGGCGCTGCGCGAAGCGGCGCAAAAGCATCCAAAGAACGTCGCCGTGACGGTGGGCTTCGACGAAGGCCTGGCCCACCTGATCGAGGCGGGCGCGGACGTTTTCCTGATGCCCTCGCGCTTCGAGCCCTGCGGCCTGAACCAGATGTACAGCCAGGCCTACGGCACGCCGCCCATCGTGGGACCGGTCGGCGGGCTGCTGGATTCCGTCACCGACGCCAGCGCCGACCCGGCCAACGGCACGGGCTTCGTCATGACGGGCTGCGACGCCGAAGGACTGGACGACGCCATCGCCCGCGCGATGCGCCTGTGGCGCGAGCCGCAGCAGTGGCGCCGCATCCAGTCGAACGGCATGGCGCGCGACTTCGGCTGGGAAGACAGCGCGCTGCGGTACGTGGAGCTCTACGAGCGCGCGGCGCTCGAAGCGGCGCAGGCGAGCGCGCCCGGCCTCACGCCGCCGTGACGATGCCTTCGCCCAGCACGTTCTCGCCCAGGAAATCGAGGAAGCGCCGCACCGCCGGCACCATGCCCCGGCGGGAGGGAAACACCGCGAGCACCATGCCGGTCCGCGGCGCCCAGCCGGGGAGCACCTCCACCAGCTCGCCGCGCTGCAGTTCGTGCACGCACATGTAGGAGGGCAGCACCGTCATTCCGGTGCCTTGCACCGCGGCGTACTTCAGCGTCAGCAAGTCGTCCGCCGCGTACACAGGATGGTGCTGCAGCGCGAAGGCCTGCTCGCGCGGACCCAGCAGGTGCCAGCGCGCGCGGCCGTCGGCCGCATTCATCGCCACGGTCGGCAGGCGATGCAGGTCCTCGGGCGTCGCGGGCGCACCGAAGCGCTGCAGCAGTTGCGGGCTCGCGACCAGCAGGCCCCGCGTCGGGCCCAGGTTCTTCATCACCAGGCTGCCGCCGTCCTCGAGGCGGTAGCGCACGCGCAGCGCCACGTCCACGCCTTCCTGCACGAGGTCGACGACGCGATTGGTCACCTGCATGTCGATGCGCACCTGCGGATGGTCGGCGAGAAAGCGGGGCAGCAAGGGGCCGAGGACGGACTGCGCCAGCGTGACCGGACAGGTGACGCGCACCGTGCCGCGCGGCTCCGTGCGCACCTGGGCCACGGCCTCGTCGGCCGCCTCGGCCTGCTCGCGCATCGCGACGCAATGGCGGTGGTAGACCTCGCCGGCCTGCGTCAGCGACAGCTTGCGCGTGGTGCGCTGGAGCAGCCGCACGCCCAGCCGCGTCTCCAGATCCGCCACGCGCCGCGAAAGCCGCGATTTCGGGATGTGCAGCGCGCGGCCCGCGGCCGCGAAACCGCCGCGGTCCACGACCTCGGCGAAGAAGAGCATGTCGTTCAGGTCCTGCATGATCGTTCCATGGATGGAACAATCTAACCCGGAATTGCGGTCTTATCAAAGATTGGACTCGCCCGCACATTTCATGGGCCAAGAACACTCCAGGACCCCGCCATGAAACTGCTGCACATCGATTCCAGCCCGCTCGCCACCAACTCCGCCTCGCGCGCCCTCACGCGCGAGGCCGTCACGCAGTGGCAGGCCGCCCACCCCGGCACCACCGTCGAATACCTCGACCTGGTGGCGCAGCCGCCCTCGCACCTGGCGCAGGAGTCGCTGGGTTTCCGGCTGGGCATTGCCGCCGACAACCTCACCGAAGCGCAACGGCGCGAGAACGCGCTGTCCGAGCAGCTCGTGAGCCAGTTCCTCGCCGCCGACGTGGTGGTGCTGGGCGCGCCCATGTACAACTTCTCGATCCCCTCCCAGCTGAAGGCCTGGTTCGACCGCGTGGCGCAGTCCGGGCGCACGTTCCGCTACACGGCCGCCGGCCCGGAGGGCCTGGCGCGCGGCAAGACCGTGATCGTGGTCTCCACCCGCGGCGGCGCCTACGGCGACGCGTCCGCGATGGACCACCAGGAGAGCTACCTGAAGACGATGCTGGGCTTCTTCGGCGTCACGGACATCCGCATCGTGCGGGCCGAAGGCCTCAACATGGGCGAGGCTGCGGCGGCGCAGGGCATGGAAAGCGCGCGCCGCGCGATCGGCGCGCTGGCCGGCGGCGCCGCCAACGAGGCTGAAGCCGCGCTGCGCGCCTGAGCTTCAACGGTTCGCGGCCTGGTCCGCGTGCTGCTTCACGAACTCGGCGAAGCGTTCCACGAACTTCCGCAGGAACTGCTTCGTCGAGTCGTCCGAGATGCCGCCGCCCTCGGTGAACAGCCCCTGCCGGTTCTGCAGGAACATCTCCGGCTGCCCCAGGGTGGGCATGTCCAGGTAGGCGAGCACGTTGCGCAGGTGCTGCTGCGCCAGCGCCGTGCCGATGGCACCCACCGACATGCCGATCACCGCGGCCGGCTTGCCGCCCCACGCGCTTTGCCCGTAGGGGCGCGAGGCGTGGTCGATGGCGTTCTTCAGCACGCCCGGGATGGAGCGGTTGTACTCGGGCGTCACGAACAGCACGCCCTGCGCCGCGGCGATCTCCGACTTCAGGCGCCGCACCGGCTCGGCCTGCTTGTCGTCGTCGTCCTGGTTGTACAGCGGCAGGTCGTCGATGCGCAGCGGCACGAACTCCAGTTCCCGCGGCGCCAGCGCGGCGAGGGCGGCCGCCAGCTGCTTGTTGAAGGAGTCGCGGCGCAGGCTGCCCACGACGACGGCGATGCGGTAGGTCATGACGGTTCTCCGGTGGGAACCGCCATTGTTGGACGCCGGCGCCGCGGGCGGTGTAGTCGCGGTCCTACTTCTTCGTGTAGATCTGGTCGAAGCTGCCGCCGTCGGCGAAGTGCACCTTGCTTGCCGCCTCCCAGCCGCCGAAGGCCTGGTCGATGGTGAACAGGTCCAGCTTGGGGAACTGCCCGGCGTACTTCGCCTGCGCCTTCTGCGAAACGGCCGGCCGGTAGAAGTGCTTGCCGGCGATGTCCTGGCCTTCCTCGGTGTACAAGTACTTCAGGTACTCCTCGGCCAGGGCGCGCGTGCCCTTGCGGTCCACCACCTTGTCGACCACGGCCACGGCCGGCTCGGCCAGGATGCTGATCGAGGGCGCGACGACGTCGAACTTGGCGCCGAACTCCTTCTCGAGCAGGTAGGCCTCGTTCTCCCAGGCGATCAGCACGTCGCCCTGGTTGCGCTGCGCGAAGCTGATGGTGGAGCCGCGCGCGCCGGTGTCGAGCACGGACACGTTGCCGTACAGCCTGGCGACGAATTCCTTCGCCTTCGCCTCGCTGCCGTACTTGCGCTTCGCATACTCCCAGGCGGCCAGGTAGTTCCAGCGCGCGCCCCCCGAGGTCTTGGGGTTGGGCGTGATCACGCTCACGCCCGGCTTGACCAGGTCGTCCCAGTCCTTGATGCCCTTGGGATTGCCCGCGCGCACCACGAGCACGATGGTCGAGGTGTAGGGCGAGGAGTTGTGCGGCAGGCGCTTCTGCCAGTCCGGCTTCACCCAGCCGCCGTTCTTCACCAGCGCATCGGTGTCGCCGGCGAGCGCGAGCGTCGCGACGTCGGCATCGAGCCCGTCGATGATGGAGCGCGCCTGCTTGCCCGAGCCGCCGTGCGACTGCTTGATCTGCACGTCCTGGCCGGTCTTGGCCTTCCAGTACTTCGCGAAGGCGGCGTTGAAGTCCACGTACAGCTCCCGCGTGGGGTCGTACGACACATTCAGCAGCTGCAGCGGCTGCGCGATGGACGGCAGGCCCGTGAGGCCAAGCCCGGCGGCGGCGGCGAGCGCCAGGGGAATCTTGATAAAGTCGCGTCGAAGGCTCATGGAATCGTCCTCGTTGTGGTGGGCGCATTCTGGGAGCCGCCCCGCACAACTGGAACGACAGAGTTTTCAGTTCCATATCCCCATAAGCTAATCAGGAGGCGTGAATGGCACGCACCGTCCACTGCATCAAACTGGGCCGCGAGGCCGAAGGCCTCGAC
>JAEZEB010000114.1 GCA_023438115.1 Pseudomonadota bacterium
GATGTCAGCTGCGGCTAGCTTGCAAACACGCGCGGCCGGGGGGCAAACAGGAGGTTCTGAACGGCAATCCCACACATCCAGAATCTCAGATGGATTGTCCGCAGCTGGAGCTTGTCTCACTTGGCGTGTCTGCGGCTGCAAGAAATCTCAAATGAAATGTCCGCAGCTGCTCGAAATCTCGAATGAGTTGGCCCAATCTGCTGGCCGTCTCGAATGAGTTGGCCAGAATCCTGGCCTGAAATCCGCGTTCGGATTGACTCCGGCCGCCACGAACACGATGCTGGGCACATGAACATCGGCTCAGAGCGCTTGGCGCACTGGTTCTTCAGGCTGAATGGCTTCCTGACCGTCAGCAACTTTGTCGTGCATGCGGACCGAGGCGTCGGTCAGCACACGGACGTTGATGTCCTCGGAGTGCGGTTCCCTCATCGGGCGGAGAACCAGGTTCGGCCCATGCCCGACCATCGGTCATTCGCCCGCGATACCAAGATGCAAGTCGTTCTTGCCGAGACAAAGAGGAACCTATGTCGGCTCAATCGGGCTTGGACCGAGCCGGGTAGGGGAAACTTGGAACGAGTACTTTCGGCTGCCGGCTTCTTCGAGCCCGCCGAGATGCCAGCGGTCGCTGCTGTTTTATATGAACGGGGGTTCTGGGCAGAAGGAGGCGCGAGTGTTCGGCTGATGACGGTAGGCGGAGAGCACAACCGGGACCTGGCCAGACGCTACCCAAACGTGGAGCAGCTGTTCTGGAGTACAGATGTGCTGCCCTTTATCCATGAGCGGTTCTGGGCGTACCGGGACGAGAAGCGGATGCATCCGCAATGGGACGCGGACGCTCACGCCCTCTTCAACACTGTCATGGAGTCCGGGGGAGACCTTGCAGCTTTCGTGGGGCAGGTCGACGTCCTCGGTGAGTAGGCCCATGCTGCTAGGAACCTTCGAATCCGCTGGTCCAAGCTCGCCTTGTGCGTCCCGGGCGTGCACAAGTGAATAATGCGCCAAACCAGCAGCAATATGGAGCAAAAACGACCACTAAAGAGCTAGGAATCAGGAGCGGACAAAGGTTGCGAGATTTCAGCAGGAGCGGACAGGGGTTGTGAGACTCCCGCCCGCTCGAAGGGGCCGATTTGCTCAGTATCCGGACAAAGGTTGCGAGAAAAATCGGGCATCCGATAGTGGACCCCACATTTTTCGTTGCTGCGTAAGCTCGCCTCTTCTCTCCCACCAGGACAGGAAGACATGACCGATCTCAGCGCTTTCCCCATCACGAAGAAGTGGCCCGCGCAGCATCCCGACCGCCTGCAGCTGTATTCGCTGCCCACGCCCAACGGCGTGAAGGTCTCGATCATGCTGGAGGAGATCGGCCTGCCTTACGAGGTGCACAAGGTCGACTTCGCGACGAACGACCAGCTCTCGCCCGAGTTCATCTCGCTCAATCCCAACAACAAGATCCCGGCGATCATCGATCCCGACGGCCCGGGCGGCAAGCCGCTGGCGCTGTTCGAGTCCGGCGCGATCCTCGTGTACCTCGCCGAGAAGACCGGCAAGCTGATCCCCAAGGATCCCGCGGGCCGCTACGAGGCGCTGCAGTGGGTGATGTTCCAGATGGGCGGCATCGGCCCCATGTTCGGCCAGCTCGGCTTCTTCCACAAGTTCGCCGGCAAGGACTACGAGGACAAGCGTCCGCGTGACCGCTACGTCGCGGAATCCAGGCGCCTGCTCGGCGTGCTCGACAAGCACCTGAAGGGCCGCGCCTGGATGCTGGGCGACGAGTACGGCATCGCGGACATCGCGATCTTCCCGTGGGTGCGCAACCTCGCCGGCTTCTACGGCGCGGGCGAGCTGGTGGGTTTCGACGAGTTCGCCGAGGTGCGACGCGTGGTGGACGCATTCGCGGCGCGTCCCGCCGTGCAACGCGGGCTCGACATCCCCAAGAGAAGCACGTGATCCAGCGGGCGGCGGCACTGGCAGCGTGCGTCGCCGCCCTTGCGGCCTGCGATGCCCGCGCGCCGGCGCCGCACGCGCTGCGGCCTGGCGACACCGAAGTGCTCGCGGTCGGCCGCAAGGTCTATGCGCAGCACTGCGCCGCCTGCCACGGCGCGCAGCTGCAAGGGCAGGTGCCGAACTGGCGCGAGCGCGACGCCGCCGGCCGCCTGCCCGCGCCGCCCCACGACGCGAGCGGCCACACCTGGCACCATCCCGACGAGGTCTTGTTCCGCATCACCAAGTACGGGGTGGCCAAGGCGGCGAACCTTCCGGACTACGACTCCGCCATGCCCGCGTACGAGGGCGTGCTCACCGATGCCGAGATCGTCGCAGTGCTCTCGTGGATCAAGTCGCAGTGGCCGCCGGACGTGCGCCGGCACCATGACGAGGTGAACGCCGCGGCGCGGTCCGCCCGCTAGCGCGCCTGGAACGCCTGCCGGTGGCGATCCACCCACCAGGCCCACAGCACCAGCAGCCATTGCGCGTGGCCCAGCCAGGCGATCGCGCTCACGTCCGGCGGCGGCGGGCCGAAGACGTTCGCGGCGTGGATCACCGCGAGCAACACCACCAGGCCGACCAGGCCCCAGCGGCCCGCACGATCCAGCGGCCGCGTGCCCCGCGTGTAGAGCCACACGCCGGCGACGAAGAGCGGCACTTCCACGAGCAGCGTCGCCGCGCGCGACTGCCACAGCCCCAGGCCCACGCGCGCGTCGCCGCCGGGCACGAGTGGCAGGTCCGGGATGTGCACCAGCGCATCCAGCACCCAGTGGCTCAGCACCAGCGCGCCGAGCACGAGCGCGGCGCGCGCATTGCGGCGCCACATCCAGTGCACGGCCGCGAAAGCGAATGCCCACAGCAGCACGGCCAGCAGGCTGTGCGTCACGGGGTAGTGCTCGAACACGAGCGGCGTCACCACGGTGGCGCCGGGTGCGATGCGCACGGTCTCCACGCCGAACAGCAGCATCGTGGGCCATAGCAAGTCCACGAACTGCGCGGCACAGAAGGCGGTGCCGAGCGACACGCGCGGAAGAGCCCGGCGGGCGGCGAACCCGAGGGCGAAGTGACCGATGAACAGGGGATCCTCCGGAGACTCGTTCCAGGAATGCCGGCGATCCTGCCACAGCTTGATGCGGGTCAATGTGATCCCGCGCAGTTCGCCCAGACTGCGGGAGACACCTTCCAGGGAGCACGTGATGGACATGCCGGCCGCAACGGATCGCACGAAGCTGCAGCAGCCGATCCGGCAGTTCTGCGGATCGCACGAAGAGATCCTCGGCGGCCTCCAGGAGCTGCGCGTCCTGCCGGAGCTCGCGGCCTTCCTGCGGCGGGCCCGCGCCGGCGCCGCCGCCACGCTGGACCTGTTCGATCGCCTCGTGCTGCCGCATCACGCGGACGAAGAGCAGGAGCTGTTCGCCTCGGTGCTGCGCAGCTGCCGCGACGCGGACGAAAGCCGCCGCGTGCGCCAGCTGGTGGACCGCCTGACCGCGGAGCATCGGCGCATCGAGGCGCTGTGGTCCCGCGTGCGCCCGGCGGTTGCGCTCACCGCCGCCGGCAAGCCGCACCAGCACGTGGATTTCGAGGACGAAGTGCGGACCCTCGTGGAACTCTACCGCGCGCATGCACGGCTCGAAGAGGAGGTGTTCCTGCCGCTGGCCGATCAGGTGCTGGGCCGCGACCCCAACCACATGGCGGCGCTGGACGTCTCGCTGCACCTGCGCCGGGCGCCGGCGCCCAGCGCGTACATCTAGCGGTTCAGTGCATCACCAGCGCGGCCTCGACGGCCGGCGGGGACAGCTCGCGCCCGACCATGGCGCGGGCGTAGAAGTAGTTGTTGCGCGCCCGTTCGCTCATCCGGTCCAGGTCCACCTGGCCGCGCGGATCGCAGGGGAAGGCGTAGCCGCGGCCGCTGTGGAACAGGGAGCGGAAGCACAGCTGGAATTCGCTCGATTCGGTCATCGCGTTTCTCCTGGCGGGGATGGCAGGTCCCGCCTGCCTTGCCTGCATGATGGTCGCCGGCCTGCCCCGGCGCGATAGTCCGCGGCTGAAACGCGGCTCGGTGCGCAGCGCATGGCGGGCGTGCCGCTGGCTGAGGCTGGATAGGAGTCGTCCTCTGTCGAGGTGGATGCGCGCGCACGGCCCCACCGGCCGATTCGCACCGCCGCTCAGCGCCGGGCGAAGACGGGCTGGTCGAAGTGCGCCACGCGCGTGTCGCGCCCGGCGATGCACACCTCGCGGAACTGGTACAGGACGGCCGCCGTGGGGGCGGCGATCCAGGACCGTCCCACCGGCATCCGCAGGATCTGCCGCCCGGGCTCCTCGGAGGGCTCCAGCAGGGGCGCGTCGGCCCGCATGAACTCCTCCACGGGGATGCGGTGGATGCCGTCCACTTCGCCCGGGTTCGGCACCAGCGTCCGCACCGCGCCGGCCCAGACCACCACCGGCGTGATGACGAAGCCCGAACGTGTGGCGAAGTCGTCCAGCGTCCCCAGCACCGCCGACGGCGGAAGCTGCAGGCCCACCTCCTCGAACAGTTCGCGCAGCGCCGCGGCTTCCGCCGTCTCGCCGGCGTCGATGCGCCCGCCCGGCAGCGCCCATTGGCCGGCATGGCTGGAGAGCGTGGCGGCCCGCCGCGTGACGATCAGGGCCGCCTCGGGGCTCCAGCCCGCGGGCCGCGCCAATCCCGCGATGTGGGCGCCCAGGCCTTCGTCGGTGATCGCCACGGCCACCGCCGCCGCCCGCTGCGCGCCGTGCGGCACCCGCAGCGGCGCGAAGGCGGCGAGGTGCTTCGCCACGCGGGCGCGAAGGTGGTCGTCCAGCAGCATCCCGGCATTCTTGCAGGCCGCGGGCGCATACCATGAAGCGGGTATTCGGATTCGCCGGCGGCCGTGCCAAACTGGCGCGGCCGCAGCGGGCGAGCAGAGGAAAGCGAGAGACCGAGGAATGCAGGCGCAGGACGGGGGTGAAACGACGGCGTGCCGCGTGCTGCTGGTGGAGGACGACGAGCCTCTTCGCCAGCGCTTCGCCGGCATCCTGCAGGATTGGGCCGGCGGCGAGCTGGTCGCGGCCTGCGCGAGCCTGGCCGAGGCGCTGCCGCACCTGCGCGGCGCCGGCGTCGACCTGCTGATCACCGACCTGCGGCTGCCCGACGGACACGGCACGCAAGCCATCCGCACCTTGCGCGCCAGCAACCCGCAGGCCGAGGCCATGGTGATCTCGGTGCTGGCCGACGACCGCTCCGTGCTCGAGGCCATCGAAGCCGGCGCCGCCGGCTACCTGCTGAAGGACGCCGATTCGATCGAGCTGATCGAATCCATCGAGGAACTGCGCGCGGGCGGCTCGCCGATCTCGTCCTCCATCGCGCGCGTCATCGTGCGGCGCCTCAACGCGCCGCCCTCGGCGCCGCCGCCGCCCCTGGCCGCCGCGCTCACGGCGCGCGAGACCGACATCCTGTGGGGCATCGCCAAGGGCTTCACCTATGCCGAACTCGCGCAGCGCCTGGGCATCTCCAAGCAGACCGTGCCGGTGCACGTGAAGAACATCTACCGCAAGCTGGAGGCGAACAACCGGTCCGAGGCCGTGTTCGAGGCCTCGCGGCTGGGACTGATCCGGCTGTGATGCGGCGGCTCGCGGCCTGGGCCTGCGCGCTGTTGCTGCTCGCGGTGGCGACGGCGCCTTACTGGCTGAAGCTGCCCGGCCCCGCCGGCGTGCCCGCGTTGAAGCGCGCGATGCTGGTCGATCCGGCCGGCGGCGACGCGAGCGAAGTGGCGCTGCCCCACGCCTGGCCGCGCCGCGCCGGCGAACTCGAATACCGCCTCGATTTCGACCTGGCCGCCGCGCCCACGCAGCCGCTGTACCTGTTCATCCCGATGCTCGCGCAGCGCGCGGTCGTGTCGCTGGGCGGCCACCAGCTCGCCGACACGGGCAACCGCGCGCGGATGATCGGTGTCACTTCGGGGATGGCGGCGCTGGCGGCGCTGCCGGCGGACCGGCTGGCCGCGGGACGCAACACGGTGTCCATCCGGCTCGCCTCCGTGGGCGTGATGCCGGGTTATCTCTCCGAAGCCTATGTCGGCACCGCGGATCAACTGGGTCCGTCCTACCGCCTGCGCATCTTCCTGCTGGAACACGTGCGCATGATGGTGCTGGCCGCGCAGCTGCTGATCGTCGTCGCGGTGCTGATGGCGTGCCTGTACCGGCCGCGCGAGCCGCTGTTCCTGTGGCTGCTCGGGCTGCTGGTGGCCAGCCTGGGCGGCTTCGCGGGCCTGTTCGCCGACCTGCACCCGCGCGTGCCCGAACTGATGCCCTACGCCTTCATGGTCAGCCTGGCCGGGACGATGATGTTGCCGGTTGTGGCCTTGTTGATCAACGGCACGCCGGCGCCGCGCTGGCTGCAGGTCGCGGTGGTGGGCGTTCCGGCGGCCTGCCTGTTGCTGGCCGTCACCGGCGTCGTGCCCGGCTTGCGGCTGGTGCTGGCGGTGGGTGCGCCGCTGACGGTGCTGACCCTGGTCGCCACCGCGGTGATCAGCCTCCGGGGCGCGTGGAAGCAGGTGCAGGAGGCCAGGCTGCTGCTCGTTCCCCTGCTGCTGCTCGCGGCGGCCGCCGTGCACGACGGCGCCGTGGCGGCGCGCGTCGTCGATGGACCCGTGTTCTTCGCGATGTACTACCGGCCGCTGCTCATGATCGGCGTCGCGGTGATCCTGATGCGGCGCCTGGGCGTGAGCCTGCACCGGCTCGACGAAGCCAACGCCCATCTCGTGCAGCGGCTGGCGGAGCGCGAAGAGGAACTCGCGCGGCTGCACGCGGAGGAGCGCATCGAGGCGGCGCAGCGCGTGCGCCACGAGGAGCGCCAGCGCCTCACGGCGGACCTGCACGATGGATTGAGCGGCCATCTCGCCTCCATCGTGGCGCTGGCCGAACGCGAGAAGTCCGCCGCGATCGAGCGCACCGCGCGCGAGGCGCTGGGCGACCTGCGGCTGGTGATCCACTCGCTGGACATCGGCGACCGCGAGCTGCCCGTCGCCCTGGGCGATTTCCGCGACCGCCTCGCGCGCCAGCTCAAGCGCCTGGGCATCGAGCTCGAATGGTCCATCGCGCAACTGCCGGAGATCTCCGGCGTCACGCCGGCGCACGCGCTCAACGTGCTGCGCATCGTGCAGGAGGCGGTGACCAATGCGATCCATCACGGGCAGGCGGGCCGCATCGTGATCCAGGGCGGGCCCGAGGCACCGGACGGCGCGCGCATCGTGGTGGAGAACGATGGCGCGCCCTTCGCCTCGCAACCGGGGGGCCGCGGCCTGGAGAACATGCGCCGGCGCGCGGCGCAACTCGGTGGCGTGATCGCCATCGAGGCCTGGGAAGCGGGCGGCGCGCGCCTGACCCTCAGCCTGCCGCTGGAGTTGCCGCAGCAGGCCTGAGCGCCTCCGCGTGCGAGACGCTCCCTACCATGGATAGGGTATTCCCCCGGCGATTCGCCACGCAGACCCTTGGCCGCGGCGCGCGACCTCCCTAGACTGCCGCCAACCCAGCGGAGGAGACCCTGCGGCGACGCAGACCGAGGAGGCGACTACATGACGACAAGACTGCGCAGCCATGTCCTGCGCGCCTTCGCCGCGGCGGCGCTGCTGGCGCTCGGCTCCTGCGGCGGTTCCGGCTCCGGTTCCGGGGCCGGCCCGCAGCCGCCCAACATCCTGTTCATCGTGCTGGACGACCTCGGCGTCGACCAGCTGCCGGTCTTCGGCTACGGCGGCCTGACGGCGGCCAGCACGCCCAACCTCGACGCCATCGCGCGCGCGGGCGTGCGCTTCCGCAATGCGTGGTCCATGCCGACGTGCTCGCCGACGCGCGCGACCTTCTTCGTCGGCCGCTATCCCTCGCGCACCAACGTGCTCAACGCCGTGGTGGCGCCGGACCTCGCGAACTCGCAGGTCTCGCCTTTCGAGGCCACCACGCCCAAGCTGCTGAAGCAGAAGGGCTACGTCAACGCCGTCATCGGCAAGATGCACCTTTCGGGATCGAACCTGAACCGGGCCAACCATCCGCTGGGCGACGGCGTGATGCGCGCACTGGGCTGGGACCATTTCGAAGGCTATCTCGATGGCGGGCCGTATCCCATCGACACCACCGCGGGCGGCGTGGGCGCGCCAGGCGTGCACGCCTGCGGCTTCGTGCGCAACGCCACCGACGATCCCGCCAACGGCGCCGACAGCGGCGCGTGCTACCTGGCCGACGGCAGTTGCTCGGCGCTGTCGACGGCCGACGCCGCGACGCCGGGGCGCGCCTGCATGGAGCGCGGCGGCATCTTCGATCCGGGCCAGGCCTGCAGCTCGCCGCGGCCTTCGCACCTGGACTTCCTGGCGCAGAACGGCTACTACACCGGCGAGTGGCTGATCAACCGCGCCGACGGTGCGATCCGCACCGTGCCGGTTTCCGATCCGAGCTCGCGCGGCTACCGCACCGTGCAGGAGACCGATCGCGCCGTGCGCTGGGTGCGGCAGCAATCCAAGGACAGGCCATGGATGCTGAGCGTCGGTTATTCCGCCATCCACACGCCGTTGCAGCCACCGCCCACGTCGCTGCTGCCGGCCAGTGCCGAAGACGCGAGCGGCTTCGATTGCAAGGACCTGCACCAGCAGCGCGTGCTGACCAACCAGATGATCGAGGCCATGGACCGCGAGATCGGCCGCCTGCTGGTGGAGACCGGCCTGGCGAAGCGCCGCGCGGACGGATCGCTCGACTACCGCCCGGCCGACACCAACACGGTGGTGGTCGTCATGGGCGACAACGGCACCTACGCGCCCAGCGTGAAGGCGCCTTTCAATCCCACGCGCGCCAAGGGCTTCCCGTACCAGACCGGCGTCTGGGTGCCGCTGATCGTGGCGGGCCCGGTGGTGAAGGAGCCGGACCGCGACGTGCCGCACATGGTGAACGCGGCCGACCTGTACAGCCTGTTCGGCGAACTGGCCGGCATCGACGTGCGCGAAGCCGTGCCCGCGGGTCGCACGGTTGATGCCGCGCCGCTGCTGCCCTACCTGACTGACCCGGGACAGGCCTCGATCCGCAGCACCAACTTCACCGAGATGGGCACCAACATCACCTCGACCTCCACGCCGGCGGCGCCGCCTTGCGTGATCCCTGCTTCCAATGTCTGCGTGCAGCTGTTCCCGCAGCAGGAGGTGTGCGAAGACCAGGGCGGCACCTGGTACGGCCCGGGCGGCGCAGCGGGCGCGGCCGGCCTGTCCTCCTGCTGCGCCGTCAACGCGCACCTGGAGGGGCAGGGCGACGACCCGGTGGACATCATGCCCAGCGCGCAGCGCGCGGTGCGCAACGCCGATTTCAAGCTGGTGCGCATCTCGCGGCTGAACTGCTCCACCGGCCGCATCGCGTCGACCGACGAACTGTTCCGCATCGACGAAGCCACGCCCATCCCGCGCCTGGACAACGCGCCCGGCAACCTGCTCGAGCGGTCCGCCCTCTCGCGCGAGGAGCAGGAGAACTACGCGAGCCTGCAGGACGCGCTGCGCGACATCGACGCGGGCAACATCAACTGCCCCGGCGACGGCAACCTCGACGGCGTCGTCGACGAGCAGGACCTCGCGGACTGGGAGGCGTTCAGCACGCTCAACGAAGGCCGCTCGAGCTGGTACGACTTCAACCACGACGGCCGCACCGACGCGACCGATCGCGCCACGATCACCAGCCGGCTGGGGCAGCGCTGTGCCCCGTCGGGATCCTGAGGAAAGCCGCCATGCCCATGTCCAGGATCCTTCGGCCGATCGCCATGCTGCTCGCCATCGTGCTCGGACTCGCCGGCTGCGGCGGCGGCAGCGGCGGCAGCGGCGGCGCGGATGCCTCGCGTCCCAACATCCTCTTCGTCGTGATGGACGACGTTGGCATCGACCAGATGGCGTCCTTCGGCTACGGCGGCGCGAGCGCGCCGCCCATGCCCAACATCGACGCGGTCGCCGCGGCCGGCGTGCGCTTCCGCAATACCTGGTCGATGCCGGAGTGCACGCCCGGGCGCGCGGCCTTCTTCGTCGGCCGCTATCCCTTCCGCACCAACATCCACCAGGCGACCGGCCCCAACGACCTCGCGAACTCGCAGCTTTCGCCCTACGACGTCACCGTGCCCAAGCTGCTGCGGCAGGCGGGCTACGAAAGCGCGATGTTCGGCAAGTTCCACCTCGCGGGTCCCGAGCACAACGAAGCCGGCCACGCGACGCCCGCGGTTCTGGGCTGGGATTACTTCCACGGCTGGATCGGCGGCCTGCCGGGCTCGGTGGACACGACGGCGGGCGGACTCGATCCGGGCCGGCAACGCAACTTCAGCTGCGGCTTCTATCCGCACCACCTCGCGGGCTCCTGCCACTTCGCGGACCGCAGCTGCGAGAACATGCCGGCGGCCTCGCCCCTCCTGGACAGCAACGGGCTGCAATGCCTGGCCAAGGGCGGCATCTTCGTGGACGGCCACAGGTGCGGCATGCCGCTGCCCGCGCGCGCGGCGCTGGACTTCGAGCGCGAGAACGCGTACTACGTTTCGCCGCTGGTCATCGTGCGCAACGGGCAGGTCGAGCAGGTGCCGCTCACCGATCCGCGTGCGCGCGGCTACCGCACCACCATCGAGGCCGACGCGGCCATCCAATGGATCAACTCGCGGCCGCCCGGCCGGCCCTGGATGGCGACGGTGTCCTTCTCCGCGGCGCACACGCCGTGGCAGCTCGCGCCCAAGCAACTGACGCCCGTGACCAGCCCGCGCTTGTCGCGCAACATCATGGACTGCACCGCCACGCTGCAGGGGCGGCTGATCCAGAACCAGATGACCGAGGCGATGGACACGGAGTTCGGCCGCATCCTGGTCGAAACCGGCATGGCCAGGCGCGCGCCGGACGGCAGCCTGCAGTACGACCCCAAGGCGCGCAACACGGTGATCGTGATCGTCGGCGACAACGGCACGCTGGGCTTCGCGGTGAAGCCGCCGTTCAACAGCCAGCTGGCCAAGGGCACGGCTTACCAGACCGGCGTCTGGTCGCCGCTGATCGTGGCCGGCCCGCAGGTGGTGGCGCCCGGCCGCGAGGTGGGGCACATGGTCAACGCGGTGGACCTGTTCCAGTTCTTCGGCGAACTCGCCGGCGTGGACGCGCACCGCTCGGTGCCGCGCACGATCGACTCCGTGGGCCTGCTGCCCTACCTGACGCAGCCGGACCCGAAGAGCCTGCGCACCATCAACTTCAGCATGTCGGGCTCGAACATCCAGGCCGACGGCGGCCGCAACGGCCCGTGCGTGATCAACGCTTCGAGCTGCACGCAGATCCCGGTGTCCAAGAGCGTGTGCGAGGACAACGCCGGCGTGTGGTGGGGCAAGGGCTACACGGATGCCTCGGTGGTGCCCAATGGCGGCGCCGGCTACCAGAGCTGCTGCCAGGTGAACCAGGCGCGGCACAAGTCGGGCGCGACGATGTACTCGATCCTGCCCGAGATCTCCACCGCGATCCGCAACGAGCGCTTCAAGCTCGTGCAGAACACCACGCAGGCCTACGACACCGTGGGCGACAGCTGCGGCCAGGTGGTGAGCAGCGAGTTCTACGAGATCGACCAGGCCGTGCCGACGCCGCGCCTGGACAACCCCGATCGCAACCTGCTCCTGGGGCCGCTGGACGCGCAGCAGCAGGCGGCCTACGACAGCCTGCAGGCGAGCCTGTCGGAGATGCTCGCTTCCGAGCCCGCCTGCCCGGGCGACGGCAACCGCGACGGCGTGGTCGACGAGGAAGACCTCTCGGAGTGGCGCCGCGTCGCCAAGGACTGGGGCCTGTCCAGCGTCTACGACTTCCTGTTCGACGGCCGCACCGACGCCGCGGACGGCGACATCGTGCGCAACAACCTGGGCACCACCTGCCCCAAGAGCCATGGCATCTACTGACGTCCGTCGTCGCCGCTGGCTGGCCGGCGGCCTCGCGCTCGCCGGCGCGGCGGCGGGCGGCGCGTTTGCGTGGCGCGCGTGGAAGG
>JAEZEB010000323.1 GCA_023438115.1 Pseudomonadota bacterium
GCCGCGGGCGCCTTGGCAGGCGCGAAGTCCAGGTCGGGGAGCGCGGGGGCTGCAACGGGCGCGGCTGCGGCCGGCGCGGCAGGTTCTTCTTCCTGCGCACGGCCCATCAGCGGACGCAGCTCGCCGGCGGCCTCATCCCACACGAACAGCTTCTTGGCCAGCGAAGGCTGGTAGTTCAGCATGTCGATGAGGAAGCCCAGCGCGCCAAGGTTGATGCCCAGCTTGTCGAAGGTTCCGGCGGCGCGCGCCTTTTCCTCCTCGACTTCGGTGCCGATGATGTCCTCGACCATGTCGCGCATGCGCAGCACGGCCTGCGAGGCGTGGTCCAGGCCCAGCACGGACAGCACGCCGCGCATCTGCGACAGGAAGCTCGGCGCATCGCGCAGCGGGCCCTTGTCGGCGGGATTGCGGAAGAACTGGTCGAGCAGCTTCTCGAGCTCGCCCATGGTGCCGCGCAGCTCGCCGACCACGCTGCCCATGGTCTGCTTGTCGCTCACGCGCCGGTACAGGTCTTCGACCCAGTGTTCCAGCGGCTCGGGCTGGCCGCCCTGCACCACCTTCTTCAGGCGCTCGGCCAGGCGCGTGGTGCGCTCGGCCAGTTGCTGGTCGTTGGGATCGAGGTCCTGGAAGGCGGCCTCGAGGTACAGCACCGCGGTGGCGACTTCCATCGCCAGCTCGGGCGCGGGCGCCTTGCCGCTGCGCACCACGCCGTCGATGGCGGTGGACAGCGTCTTTGCCAGCGGCTCCGCCTGCGCATACAGCTTCACCAGCGTATCGGCCAGGCCCTGGAACTGCTCGCTGACGTTCTTGACCTTGTGCGCCTCGCCGCCGGAGAGCGCGGACCACGTGTCCTTGGCCGCGGCCACGCGCTTGCGCAGCTGGTTCAGCAGCGTCGGGTCGAAGCGGCCGAAGGGGCTGGCGTTGTAGTCGACCGGTTGCGTCTTGGCCAGGCCGTAGCCGGTGCGCACGGCGGCCAGCGCGGGCGCGTCGGTGGGACGCGCGGGCACCGCCTGCGAGCAGAAGAAGACGAGGTCCTGCGCCAGCCGGTCGGAAACCGAGTTGTCGCCCTTGGCGAGCGAGGCGTACTGCAGCAGCACGCGCGAGGCGGCGCGCTTGACGTAGACGTCGGCGGGCAGCAGGCCCAGCGCCAGGGCTTCGAAATAGCCGCCGGCGATCTTCCAGAAGATCTTCGGCTGGCGCGCGGACTGGCCGGCCGCCAGCGACAGGCTGATGCCGGCGAGCTCGCGGCCCGCGGCGGCGTCGGCCGACTTCACGATCTTGAGCACCGCCTGGTCCATGCGGGCGCGCACCGCCGGCTCGTAGGCCAGCGACTGCGCCGCGGCCGGCGCGTCGAAGTCGTTCCAGCGCCAGTCGGCGCCCCACAGGTCGGCGGGGTGCACGCGGTCGGCGCCGGTGAGGTCCTGCACATCCTTGTACTGCAGGAACAGCGAGACGGGCGAGACCTTCTTGCCGCCCAGCATCGCCTCGAGGTATTCGGTCAGCGCGAAGCCCGCGCGCTCGACCTTCGCCGCGGCGGCTTCGGTGCACAGCTCGGGGCGCTCGATGAACTTCTGCGCCGCGGCTTCCATGCTGCGCAGCATGTGCGCCGGAGCGGCCATGCCGACCATCTCGAGCGCGCCCACGGCCTGGTGCATGTGCTGCCGCGCGATGCGCAGCTGCCCGTTGTCGACCGAGGCCATGTCCTGGCCGCGCGCCTGCGCGGCATCGCGCACGAAGCGCCGCAGCGCCGACGTGGCGGACTCGAGGGACTTGCGCAGCTCGTCCAGCACCCAGGCCAGGGGCCCCAGGTCGTTGGTCGCCAGTTCGAGCTCTTGGGGTGCTTGCATGTTACTCAGGACGAGCCCCTGGGGACTCAGGCAATCTTGAATCGCGACACCGACTGGCGCAGTTCTTCCGCCATCCGGGTCAGTTCGCGCACCTGCTGCGCCGTCGAGCGGGTACCTTCACCCGTCTGCTCCGTCACCGCGAAGATGTGCTGGATGTTGCCGGCCACCACGTTGGCGGACTCGGCTTCCTTGGAGGCGGACACCGAGATCTGCTCAATCAGTTCGGCGAGCCGGCGCGACACCTGGTCGATCTCGGTCAGGGCGGTACCGGCGTTGTCGGACAGCTTGGCCCCTTCCACCACACCCTGCGTGGAACGCTCCATGGCGGCCACCGCGTCCTGCGTGTCGGTCTGAATGGCCTTCACCAGCGCCGAGATCTGGCGCGTGGCGTCGGCGGAACGTTCGGCCAGTCGCTGCACTTCTTCCGCAACCACCGAGAAGCCGCGGCCGGCTTCACCGGCGGACGCGGCCTGGATGGCGGCGTTCAGGGCCAGCACGTTCGTCTGTTCGGTAATGTCGGAAATCAGCTCGGTGATTTCACCGATCTCCTGCGACGACTCGCCCAGCCGCTTGATCCGCTTGGAGGTTTCCTGGATCTGGTCGCGGATGGCGTTCATGCCGCCGATGGCGTTCTGCACGGCGTGCAGGCCGGACTCGGCGGCCTTCAGCGACTGGCGCGCCACCTGGGCCGATTCCTGCGCCTGGCCGGACACGGAGTTGATTCGGGAGGCCATGTCCAGCACCGACTGGCCGGTTTCGCGAATCTCGCGCAGCTGCTCGGTCGACGCGGCCAGCAGCTCGGTGGACGTGCTTTCCACCTGCGCCGTCGTCTGCGCCACCTTGGTGGCCGTGCTCTGCACGCTGCCCACCAGCTGGCGCAGCTCTTCCACCGTGTAGTTCACCGAGTCGGCGATGGCGCCCGTGATGTCCTCGGTCACGGTGGCTTCCTGCGTGAGGTCGCCCTCGGCGACCGACTGCAGTTCGTTCATCAGGCGAAGAATGGCGGCCTGGTTGGCGTCGTTGACGCGCTTGGCCTCCTGCTCCTGGCGCTCGGCTTCGTGGCGCTGCGCTTCGGCGCGTTCCTGGCGGGCCCGCGAGTCCTGCAGCTGCACGTAGGCGAGGCCCACGGCGCAGATGATGGCGAAGATGGACGAGACGATCAGCAGCGCGAACGCCTCGGCGCTCAGGCCGGTCTTGGCGGACAGCTTGGCCTGCACGTCCTCCAGCTGGCGGCGCAGCGGCTCGGAGTCGGCAATGATCGAAGCCTGCGCTTCACGGGCGGACACCAGGCCCTGCAGGTTGCCCAGGATGGCGCCGGCCTGCGTGCGGGTCTGCTCGTACAGCTTCAGCAGCGCGTCCAGGCGCTCGCGGGTCTGTTCGTCGGTGGTCTGCGCCAGGCGCAGCTCCGGGCTGCCGTCCAGCATGCCCTGCGCGATTTCCTTGAAGGAGTTCAGGTCCTTGCCCAGCAGGAACACGGCTTCCGGCGACACGCCTTCCATCGTCAGGAACTCGTTGGCGGACTTGCCGATCCGCTGCGTCAACATCACCAGCTGGCCGGCGGCGGAGATTTCCGAAGGCGGCGCGTTCTGCTGCAGCTTCAGGGACGACACCGTCTCAGCGATTTCCAGCAGGTCCGAGGACTGGCGGTTGATGGTGCGCAGGGCGGCGCCCACCTGCGTCAGGATCTTCTGCTGGCCCATCACGGTGCCGGCGTTCTTCTCGGCGCGCTCCATCAGGGGCACGATCTTCTCGAGGTCGCCGCGCAGGTCTTCCGCGACCGGCGCGAGGTTCAGCTGCTGGTCGCCGTTGCGCAGGCCGCGCACGGTCTTGGCCAGCACGGTGGCGCTTTCCTGCACGTCGGGGAAGGCCTGCGGGCTGCCGATCAGCGCCTGCGACACGGACTTGGCCAGACGCTGCGACTGCATCAGCGAGTTACCGGTACCGGCCACCTGCTGGGCGACCATGTCGGCCTGCGTCACCGCGAAGACCGCCACCGAACCCAGCACCACCAGCGCGAAGGACAGCAGCACGAACAGGATCCGCTGGTGCGTGGCCGTCGTGCGGCGTCCCAGCAGGGGAACGCGGATCAACTCCGCCGCATCGACCTCGTCGATGACGCTGTCGTCGATCGTGTCCGGGTCCTGCGTGCTGCCGGCCTCGATCGCGGCCGAGGACGAGGGGTCGGGCGCGCCGAGGCTCAACTCCTGCGTGACGGACGGATCGGCCTCCTCGGGCTGCTTCTTGGAAAACAGGTTCTTCAGGGACATGGTGGCTGCCTTCGGGAAGGGAACTAAGCGCTGATGCTCAGGAATTGCGGTTGTTGCGAGAGCGACTGCAGGTTGATCTCCTGCCAGTACGCGCCGCTGGCATCGGTGTAGCCGCTGCCGAAGTAATCCGGCGCGCCGTCGGGCGCGCCGTTGGACGAGACGAAGGCGTCGGTGTTGCGCAGGCCGGCAAGGCGGTCGATCAGCAGCGCGCAATTGAGGTCGAGCAGCTGGTTGAGCGCAACGAGCCGCGCCTCGGCGCGGCCGGCGTCGGAACGCTGGACGGGCGCTTCGCCGCTGACGTAGCTGGCGAGGTCGACCACCCCGTAGAGGCCGCCGCGCAGGTTGGCCACGCCCAGGAACCAGTCCTGGGTGTACGGCACGGCCTGGGTGGCGGTGTACGGGAAGATCTCGCCCGCCTGGCTCAGCGGGAACAGGTAGTTGCGCCCGGCGGCTTCGACGGCGAGCCAGCCCGCCTGCACGCCCTCGGTACGGGCGGCCTGCAGCCGGCTGGCCAGCCGGCTTTGCAGCTCGCGGAGGGCTTCGCGGTTGGCCATGGGATCGTGTGGTGGCGGATGAGGCGGCGCGCGATCAGCCCAGGGCCTTGATCTTGGCCATGAGTTCGCCCGCCTCGACCGGCTTCGTGATGTAGTCGCGCGCACCCTGGCGCATGCCCCACACGCGGTCGGTTTCCTGGTTCTTGCTGGTGCACATGATGATCGGCACGTCGGCGTACAGCGGATCGCGCGTGATGGCGCGCGTGAGCTGGAAGCCGTTCTGGCCGGGCATCACCACGTCCATCAGGATCAGGTCGGGCTTTTCCTCGGCGAGGCGGCGGAACGCGTCCTCCGCGCTCTCCGCGGTCTTCACGGAAAAGCCGTTCTTCTGCAGCAGGTCCGTCATGAACATCAGCTCGGTCTTCGAATCGTCGACGACGAGAACTTTGCGAATGGCCATCGCAATCACTCCTTCTTATCTGGCGGTGCCGAACTGCTGCACGGTCTGCAGCAGCTGGTCTTTGGTGAAAGGTTTGGTCAGGTAGTCCTGCGAGCCGACCATGCGGCCGCGGGCCTTGTCGAACACGCCGTCCTTGGAGGACAGCATCACGACGGGTACGGACGAGAACTTGGCGTTGCGCTTGATGATCGCGCAGGTCTGGTAGCCGTCCAGCCGCGGCATCAGGATGTCGCAGAAGATCAGGTTCGGCTCGTAGTCGTTGACCTTGGACAGGGCATCGAAACCGTCCTCGGCCAGCATCACCTCGTGTCCGCCCTGCTTCAGGAAGATCTCCGCACTGCGCCGGATGGTGTTGCTGTCATCGATCACCAACACCTTCAATCCAGTGGTGCTCACTTGACGCCTCTCCTCATCTTGTTACTGCCAAGGTGCGGCATCCCTCTCACGTCCCAACGCCGCGCTCTCGCTTGTTTATATCTGGACCATCTCGAAGTCTTCCTTGCGCGCTCCGCATTCGGGGCAGGTCCAGTTCATCGGCACCTGCTCCCACGGGGTTCCGGGGGCGATGCCGTGATCAGGGGCGCCGGCGGATTCGTCGTAAATCCAACCGCAAATCAGACACATCCACGTTTTGGTCTCGGTCACAGCTTAAAGGGGAGTCGAATAGAATGCAACGATTGTATCGGGGCCCTTTCCCTACGCTTTTCGCTGCGGGCCGCGCCCAGGATCATGGGCCCATGACTAATTCCACACCCATCACCACGCGACCGGACGAACCGGAAACCGGGGACACGGGTCCCGCGTGCGTGATGGTGTTCAACGCGAGCGACCCGAGCGGCGCCGGCGGCCTGGCCGCCGACATCACCGCGATCGCCTCCGTCGGCGCGCATCCGCTGCCCGTCGTGACCGGCGCGTACGTGCGCGATACGGGCGAGGTCTTCGACCATTTCGCCTTCGACGAGGACGCCGTTTCCGAGCAGGCGCGCACCATCCTCGAGGACGTGCCGGTGCAGGTGATCAAGGTCGGTTTCGCGGGCAGCCCCGAGGCGCTTTCGGCCATCGCGGAGATCGCCGCGGACTATCCCGACGTGCCCCTCGTGGCCTACATGCCGGCGCTCTCCTGGTGGGATGAAGGCCCTACGGACCTGTACGAAGATGCCTTCCGCGAGCTGATGCTGCCGCAGACGACCGTGTTGGTAGGAAACCACAGCACGCTGTGGCGGTGGCTGTTGCCGGAGTGGAACAACGAGCGCAGTCCGACCGCCCGCGACATCGCCAAGGCCGCCGCGGAAATGGGCGTGCCCTACACCCTGGTCACCGGCGTGCCGCTGCCGGACCAGTTCGTGGAGAACGTGCTGGCCACGCCGCAGACGGTGCTGGCCAGCGAGAAGTTCGAGCGCTTCGACGCCGTCTTCTCCGGCGCCGGCGACACGCTGTCGGCCGCCCTGGCGGCGCTGGTCGCCGGCGGCGCCGACCTGGCGGCGGCCGCGACGGAAGCGCTCGCCTACCTGGACCGCTGCCTCGACGGCGGCTTCCGGCCCGGCATGGGGCACGTGGTGCCCGACCGCCTGTTCTGGGCCCAACCCGAATCCGAAGACGCCGAGGGGGAAGACGCCGGCAGCGACACCCCGCCCGGCTTCGACCTCCCCGCGCATGACACCAAACACTGACCGCAACCAGCAACTGTTCGACCGCGCCCGCGCGCTGATTCCCGGGGGCGTGAATTCGCCGGTGCGCGCCTTCCGCGCCGTCGGCGGCACCCCGCGCTTCGTGCAGCGCGCCCAGGGCGCCTATTTCTGGGACGCCGACGGCAGGCGCTGCATCGACTACATCGGCTCCTGGGGTCCCATGATCCTGGGCCACGGCCATCCCCGCGTGCTCGAGGCCGTGCAGCGCGCGGTCACCGAGGGCTTCTCCTTCGGCGCGCCGACCGAGCGCGAGATCGAGCTGGCCGAGGAGATCGTGAAGCACCTGCCCTCGGTGGAGATGGTGCGCCTGGTCAGCTCCGGCACCGAAGCCGCCATGAGCGCGATCCGGCTGGCGCGCGGCGCCACCGGCCGCAGCCGCATCATCAAGTTCGAAGGCTGCTACCACGGCCACGCCGACGCCCTGCTGGTGAAGGCCGGCTCGGGCCTGGCCACCTTCGGCCATCCCACCAGCGCCGGCGTGCCGCCGGAAGTGGTGCAGCACACGCTGGTCCTCGAATACAACAACCTCGCTCAGATCGAGGAAGCCTTCGCCACCCATGGAAGCGACATCGCCTGCATCGTGATCGAGCCGATCGCGGGCAACATGAACTTCGTGCGCGCCAGCGTGCCCTTCATGACGCGCTGCCGCGAGCTGTGCACGCAGCACGGCGCGCTGCTGGTGCTGGACGAAGTGATGACGGGCTTCCGCGTGGGCCTCGGCAGCGCGCAGGGCGTGTACGCGAAAGCCATCCCGGGCTTCGCGCCCGACATCACCGTGCTGGGCAAGGTGATCGGCGGCGGCATGCCGCTGGCGGCCTTCGGCGGCCCGCGCGCCATCATGGAACGGCTGGCGCCGCTGGGTCCTGTCTACCAGGCCGGCACCCTGTCCGGCAACCCGGTGGCCACGGCCTGCGGCCTCGCGACGCTGCAGGAGATCGCGCGGCCGGGCTTCTACGAGGAACTGGGACGCAAGACGCGCCTGCTGGTGGACGGCCTGCAGGCCGCCGCCGCGGAGGCGGGCCTGCCCTTCAGCGCCGATTGCGAGGGCGGGATGTTCGGGTTCTTCCTGCTGCCGCAGCTGCCGCAGAACTATCCGGCGGTGATGCAAAGCGACGCCGCCCGCTTCGGGCGGCTGTTCCACGGCCTGCTGGATCGCGGCGTGTACATCGCGCCGGCGCTGTACGAGGCGGGTTTCGTGAGCGCCGCGCACACGGAGGACGACATCGCGCAGACGGTGGCGGCGGCGAAGGACGTGTTCCGCACGTTGTGAGGGCGCGCGTCGGGGTTCGCCTTCGGGCTCACCCCGACCTACCGGCTACCGGCCAGTCCATGCGCCACCCCATCCCGTAGGTCGGGGTGAGCGCGCAAAGCGCCGAACCCCGACGCCTCCCGCTCAGCGCGCGTTTCGTAGGCCGGGGTGAGCCCGCAGGCGAACCCCGACATCGGCACCCCGCTCAATGCCGGAAGTGCCGCACCCCCGAAAACACCATCGCCACGCCGCGCTCGTTCGCTGCGTCGATCACTTCCTGGTCGCGCATCGACCCGCCCGGCTGGATCACGCAGGTCGCGCCCGCGTCCACCACCACGTCCAGGCCGTCGCGGAACGGGAAGAAGGCATCGCTCGCCACGGCCGTGCCCGCGAGCGACAGCTTCGCGTGCTGCGCCTTGATGCTGGCGATGCGCGCCGAATCGAGCCGGCTCATCTGGCCCGCGCCCACACCCATGGTCATGCCGTCCTTGCAGAAGACGATGGCGTTGGACTTGACGTACTTGGCCACCTTCCACGCGAACAGCAGGTCCTGCAGTTCCTGCTGCGTCGGCTGCTTCCGGGTGACGACCTTCAGTTCGTCGATGGACAGCTCGCGGTTGTCGGCGGTCTGCATCAGCAGGCCGCTGCCCACGCGCTTGATGTCCATCATGTTGCGGCCGTTGTCCCAGTCGCGCGCGCCGCCCGGCGGCAGCGCGATCTTCAGCAGCCGCACGTTGGCCTTGCCCGCGAAGACCTGCAGCGCCTCGGCGCTGAAGTCCGGCGCCATCAGCACTTCCACGAACTGCTTGGCCACGGCTTGCGCTGCCGCGCCGTCCACCGCCCGGTTGAAGGCGATGATGCCGCCGAATGCGGAAGTGGGATCGGTCTGGAAGGCCTTGGAATACGCTTCCAGCGGATCCTTGCCGACCGCCACGCCGCACGGGTTGGCGTGCTTGACGATCACGCAGGCGGGCGCGTCGAAGCTCTTGACGCATTCCCAGGCCGCGTCGGCGTCGGCGATGTTGTTGTACGACAGCTCCTTGCCCTGCAGCTGCTCCGCGACCGCCAGCGAACCGGGCGCCGGGTACAGGTCGCGGTAGAAGGCGGCCTGCTGGTGCGGGTTCTCGCCGTAACGCAGGTCCTGCAGCTTCACGAAGCGCCCGTTGGCCTGGCCGGAGAACAGACTGCGCGAGCCATCGGGCTGCAGGCTGGAGAGGTAGTCGCTGATCGCGCCATCGTAGTCGGCGATGCGGTTGAACGCGGCGACCGCCAGCTTGAACTTCGTCTCCTTCGAGACCGCGCCGGACGCCTTCAGTTCGTCCACCACCGGCTGGTACTGCGACGCGTCGGTGAGCACCGCCACGTCCTTCCAGTTCTTGGCGCCGCTGCGCACCATCGCCGGGCCGCCGATGTCGATGTTCTCGATCGCGTCTTCCAGCGTGCAGCCGGGCTTGGCCACCGTCTGCTCGAAGGGATACAGGTTCACCACCAGCAGGTCGATGGTGGAGATGGCGTGCCGGTGCAGCGCCGCCATGTGCTCGGGCAGGTCGCGGCGCGCCAGCAGTCCGCCGTGCACCTTGGGATGGAGGGTCTTCACGCGGCCATCGAGCATCTCGGGGAAACCGGTGACCTCCGCCACTTCTGTGACGGGCAGGCCGGCGTCGGCCAGGAGCTTGGCGGTGCCGCCGGTGGAAATCAGGCGCACGCCCAGGGCGTGCAGCGCCTGCGCGAGTTCGACGATGCCGGTCTTGTCGGATACGGATAGGAGGGCGTTCATCTCAACAGCTTGTGTTCGATCAGTTTCTTGCGCAGGGTGTTGCGGTTCAGGCCCAGCCATTCGGCTGCGCGCGACTGGTTGTTGTCCGCCTTGGCCATGACGACTTCCAGCAAAGGCTTTTCGACCACCTTCACCAGCATCTCGTACATCCCGTCCGGCTCCGTGCCGCGCAGGTCCCGGAAATAACTCTCCAGGCTCGCCCGCACGCACTCCTCGATCTGCTTCTTGCTCATTCCAGGATCTCCCCCAGGCGCTCCTCCTGCGCCGCAGCCGCGGCCGCCGCCGGCAACCGGTCCATGCGATCCGCCAGCGTGTCGAAGAAGCGTTGCACCGCCGCCAGCTGCGCGGCCGCCTCCTCGATCGTGTTCATCTCCGCGCGGAACGCCTCGCCGCCGGGCAGCGCGCGGACGTACCAGCCGATGTGCTTGCGCGCGCTGCGCACGCCCGTGTATTCGCCGTACAGCGCGTAGTG
This sequence comes from Pseudomonadota bacterium, assembly GCA_023438115.1. GTDB lineage: Bacteria > Pseudomonadota > Gammaproteobacteria > Burkholderiales > Burkholderiaceae_C > Ramlibacter. The sequence continues at coordinate 10,255 of JAEZEB010000323.1, forward strand.
GTCCTGCAGGTGCGCCAGCAACGCGCGCTGCACCTCCGCCACCAGCGGCGGCGCGAGCTCGGTGCCCGTCGCCAGGAAGTGCGCGATCTCGCGGAAGATCCACGGCCGGCCCTGCGCGGCGCGTCCCACCATCACGGCGTCGCAGCCGGTCGCCGCCAGCACTTCGCGCGCCTTCAGCGGGGAATCGATGTCGCCGTTGGCTACCACGGGGATGCGCACCGCGTCCTTGACGGCGGCGATGGTGCCGTATTCCGCCTGGCCCTTGTAGCCCTGCTCGCGCGTGCGCCCGTGCACGCTGAGCATCTGCACGCCCGCCGCCTCGAAGGCCTTGGCCAGCGTGACGGCATTGCGGTGCGCTTGCGACCAGCCGGTACGCATCTTCAGCGTCACCGGCACGCCGTGCGGCTCGCAGGCGCGCACCACGGCCTCGGCGATGGCGACGGCCAGCGGCTCGTCCTGCATCAGCGCCGAGCCCGCCCACTTGTTGCACACCTTCTTGGCGGGGCAACCCATGTTGATGTCGATGATCTGCGCGCCGCGCTCCACGTTGTACGCGGCGGCCTCGGCCATCATCTGCGCATCGGTGCCCGCGATCTGCACCGCCACCGGCCCCGGCTCGCCCGCATGGTCCGCGCGGCGCGAGGTCTTGAGGCTGTTCCACAGCTCGCGGCGCGACGTGACCATCTCGCTGACCGCGTAGCCCGCCCCGAACGCGCGGCACAACTGGCGGAACGGCCGGTCCGTGACGCCTGCCATCGGCGCCACGAACACGTTGTTCGCGAGGGTGTAGGGGCCGATGTGCATGGGGGAAGGGGAGAGGGGGTGCCGAAAAAAGAGGCACGATTGTAGGCCCCGCGCATTTCAGCGCTTGAAATCATCGCACCGGCCGGCGCAGCGCGAACTCGACCGCCTACCATCGCGGCCATGCAGGAATGGTTCGACGCGCTGGTCGCGCTGCTGGCGCTGCCGCGCTACGGCCTCGCCACGCTCTTCATCACGGCCTTCGCGGCGGCGACGCTGCTGCCCCTGGGCTCGGAGCCCGTGCTGTTCGGGTTGCTGAAGCTCAACCCGGACCTGTTCTGGAGCGCCATCCTTGTCGCGACGGCGGGCAACACCCTGGGCGGCATGCTGAACTGGTGGATCGGCTACGGTGCCCACCGCGTCGCCGAGCGCTACACCACGGGCACGCACCTGAAGGCGCTGGTCGCGCTGCAGAGGCTGGGACCGAAAGCCTGCCTGCTGGCCTGGGTGCCCGTGATCGGCGATCCGCTATGCGCGGTGGCCGGCTGGCTGCGCCTGCCCTTCTGGCCCTGCGCTTTCTACATGCTGGCGGGCAAGTTCCTGCGCTACCTCTTCATCACGACCGCGCTGCTCTGGATGTTCCCGCACTGAACGGCCTCGTCATCCGCTTCGGCGCCGGGCGCCGCTACGGACACGGCCAGCGCCAGCAGGACGGCGCACAGGAGGATCTCGTAGCAGCGCAGGGCTTCCTGACGCAAGCGGCGTGCGAATCGAGAAAATCGAAACATGCAGCCCTCCACGGCGGTTGCAGCGATCCGCCATCATGGGCACGCGAAACCCTCGTTGCAGTGAACTGTGCACGCCTGCGGCGCGCGCATCTTCGCTCAGGGCGTGGGCAGCTCGCCCGCGGCGGTGCGCGACAACAGCACCCGCGCGGCATCCTGCATTGTCTCGACATCCGCCACGTCCGCGCTGCCCGCGTGACGCAGGCGCGACGCGAGGAAGGGTTCGACCGCGTTGCGAACGGCGACATCACCACCCGCCTGCCGGTGCGCATCCGCCGCCACATGCCGCTTCAGGATGCGCGGGCCGTGGTCGCCATGGATCAGGAACTGCACGCGACCGGGATGCGCGGCGTCGATGCGATCGATGGCCGCGAGCACGCGCCGGTGCGTGCAGATCTGCTGCTGCCAATAAGCTTCGAAGGCGGCCGCGCGTGTCTCGGGGCTCGCCTTGGGCGAGCGCGCGGCATAGGGCGTGCGCCATTTCGCGAGGGGCCGCACGGCGCAGTTGCGATCCAGGTTCCACGGGAAATGCGGCGACAGGATGTGGGCGAACACATAGTGCTTGCCGTCCAGCCCCGTCACGTAGTCGACCTGCCCCTCCATCACCCGAAGCGTCGCGAGCGACAGGCTGGGGCGGGCCCAGGACCAGGAGGAATGGCGGGCGAAGAACTGGGGAAAGCGGGGCCGCAGGACATCCATCAGCACGGAACCCCGCTCCTTCGTCCTGAGGGAAACCATCACCTCGCGCAGCAGGACGATGGCGCGGGAGCGCAGGTCCAGGCCGGCGTCGCTGAACACCCGCGCGTTGTTGCCGACGTCGTAGGTGACGCAGCGTTCGACAGCCTTGCCGCAGAAATCCAGGTAGCTGCTCTGCGTCACCGAAACATCCCAGCCATGGGAGCGGAACTGCTCGTGCACCGCATTGCGCAGCAGGCGATAGTTGCTGCCGACCTTCTTGTAGTTGGGGCCTTGGGCATCCGCCGGGCCGGCCATCCGGCTGAGTGACAGGAAGGTCTCCACCGAGGTGCTGGGCTTGTCCGCGTGCAGCGCGAAGCCGCGCGCACGATATCCCTGCTCGATCTCCTGCATGTCCGCGGACACCTGGTACTCCTCGGGCACCGATGCAAACGATCCCATCTCGTCGAGCACCCAGTGCACCACGATCTGCGCCGGAGCGCCCGTCCTGGCCAGGTGCGGCGGCGCCGTCGGATGCACCCGCTGCAGCTGCTGCAGCGCCAGCCCGCCCAGGAACACCGCCGCGGCCACCGCGAACGCCTGCGGCGGCAGCCGGCGGTGCAGCAGGGCCGCGAGCAGCGGCCCCATCACCAGCAGGCCCCACGCCAGCGTGCCGTCTTCGAGGAAGAACACGTCCAGACCCAGGCAAAGCAGCAGCGCCAGCAGTGCCATGCGCAGCGGCGACCACGCCGCGCCCACCAAGGCCAGCAGCGTCGCCACCAGCAGCGAGACCACAAGCGCAGCCAGCGACTCCAGCGAGGCCAGGCCGTAGCCCACGCCCCACACGGTGCCCAACGCCAGCGCCGCCGCCAGCAGCATGAACGTGCCCAGCAGCGGCAGCCTCACGCACCCTCCGCCACGCAGGCGAACAGCACCCGGCCACCCTCGCGCAGGCGGCACACCGACTCGATGCGTCCGCGCGCCTTCAGCAGCTCCGCGAAGTTCTCCTCGGTGTAGTCACCGAAGATGTCGTCGCGCCCGCGCAGCAGGCCTTGCACCATCGCATCGGAGCGCGGGACGAACTCCACCAGCACTCGCGGCGCATGGCGGAACAGCTCCTCCACGAACGCCGCCATCGGCACGTTGCCGCCGATCACGATGTGGTGCACCACGGCCAGCGCCAACACCGCATCGGGCCGCGCGCGCTCGTGCAGCGGCCGGCGCTCTCGCCCGCCCCAACCCTGCCCGGGCGAAGGATCCGACCAGTTCATCACCAGCGGCAGCAGCGACACCCCGCGCTCCTTGCGCTTGCGGTAGGCCAGTTCCAGCGCATCCACGTCGCTGTCGACGCACCATGCATGCCGCGCCCCGCCGGCGAGCGCGCAGGCCGAGTAGTCGCCCGCGTTGCCGCCCACGTCCATCACGCTGGTACTGCCCCAGCCGCGCACCGTCCCGGTCACGAAGGCCTGCTTGCGCTGCTTCTCCTCGTCGGCGTAGCTGTTGATCGCTGCGTACTCGGACCAGTAGGTCTGCGGCCGTCCCGAGCGCATCCCGGCGATCCAGTCGCGCAGCCCCTGGAGCATTGCCTGGTAGCGGGGGCGCGGCACGTCCGGCAGCCGCAGCGCCTGCCCGCTCAGGTCGCTGCTGGAGGCCTTGCGCACCGCCGCGGCCTGCAGCTGCACGTGCATCAGCAGGTTCAGCCGCGTCCAGCGCCGCCACGCCGGCAGAACCGACTGCATGAACGGCAGTTCGATGCCCGCCATGCTGCCACGGTATACCTGCTGGAACGCCATGCCCCGCTCGCTCTCGAGCAGCAGCGGAAACAGGAATTGCCGGCAGAACTGGTTGTAGCCCTGCCACGGCGCGCCCTCGCGGTAGCGCCGCAGCGAAAGCACGTCGATGTGCAGCGGGCCGCGCACGCCGAACTGCATGTTGTAGGCCGTGGCGTCCGACAGCTCGAAGCCATGCTCCAGCGCCAGCAGCTGCAGGTCCAGGTGCGCCAGCGCCGCATCCTGCAGCTGGCTGAAGGTCCATTCGTACGGGTAGGTGATCAGCGGCAGCCGCGGGTGCTCCAGCAGGTACTGCGCCGCTTCGCCGCGCGCGCCCGCGGCATCGAGCGCCACCGAACCGGGCGCGACGGGTTCGCTGGCGATCAGGAGCCCGCGTTCGCCGGCTGCCTGCAACAGCCCCGAGGCGGCGGCCGCCTCGAACTCCACCCGGGCTGCCGGGCCGACGCTGCGCAGGATGCGGGCGCCGTCGCTGAAGACGTACCCGGACGGATCGCGGAAGGAGGCTGGGTCGCGCCGGAAAACCGGCGTCATGAGTCCTTGCGGCCCAGGAGGGAGCGCACGAACAGGATGATGCGGGTGCGAACCGATTTCACACCCGCCACGATGCCCGCGATCGCGGCGATCAAACCCTGGACCACGAGGCTGCCGGTAACCGGATCGAGATAGGCGTGCGCCGGCAGGGCCAGGCACAGGAAGGTGACGGCCACCGCCGGCAGCCGCAGCAAGAGATCCATCATTTCCCCCTCGGTGCTCCATGGGACGCCGCGGCCGCACTCGGCAGCAGGTCGATAGCCCGACTTTAATGACCGGGCGCCGCGGCGCCCACGGCCGGATGCAGGGATGCGGAATTTCTGTGGCGCCCAGGAGACGGACGCCGCCACGTTCAGACGTTGAACAGGAAGTTCATCACGTCGCCGTCCTTGACGACGTAGTCCTTGCCTTCGCTGCGCATGCGGCCCGCGTCCTTGGCGCCCTGCTCGCCCTTGTGGGCGACGAAATCCTCGAAGGAGATCGTCTGCGCGCGGATGAAGCCGCGCTCGAAGTCGGTGTGGATCACGCCGGCGGCCTGCGGCGCGGTGGCGCCGATCGGCACCGTCCAGGCGCGCACTTCCTTCACGCCCGCGGTGAAGTAGGTCTGCAGCCCCAGCAGCTTGAAGGCGGCGCGGATCAGGCGGTTGAGGCCCGGTTCTTCCTGGCCGATCTCGGCCAGGAAGACCTGCTTGTCCTCGTCGTCCATCTCCGCGATCTCGGATTCGATCTTGGCGCAGATCTCCACCACCGGAGCGTTCTGCGTGGCCGCATAGGCGCGCAGCTTGTCCAGGTGCGGGTTGTTCTCGAAGCCGCCCTCGTCCACGTTGCCCACGAACATCGCCGGCTTGGCGGTGATCAGGAACAGCGGCTTGAGCAGCGCCTTCTCCTCGTCGCTCAGGTCCAGCGTGCGCACCGGCCGGCCCGCGTCCAGCGCGGCCTGCACCTTGGGCAGCAGCTGCACCATCTTCGCGGCCTCCTTGTCGTTGCCCGACTTGGCGGCCTTGCTGTAGCGCGCGAGCGTCTTTTCCACCGTGCCCAGGTCCGCCAGGCACAGCTCGGTCTGGATCACCTCGATGTCGGCCACCGGGTCCACCCGGCCCGCCACGTGGACCACGTTCGGGTCCTCGAAACAGCGCACCACGTTCACGACCGCGTCGGTCTCGCGGATGTGCGCCAGGAACTGGTTGCCCAGGCCCTCGCCCTTGCTCGCGCCCGCCACCAGTCCGGCGATGTCGACAAACTCGACAATGGCTGGCACGATGCGCTCGGGCTTGACGATGTCCGACAGGGCGGCCAGCCGAGGATCCGGGAGCTCCACGATGCCGACGTTCGGCTCGATGGTGCAGAAGGGATAGTTCTCGGCGGCGATTCCCGCCTTGGTCAAGGCGTTGAACAAGGTGGACTTGCCGACGTTCGGCAGACCCACGATCCCGCACTTCAAACTCATGTCAGTACCCGTTAGCGAAGCCGGGAAGTGTATGCGATGGGGGGCTGCCGGCCCGTGGCTGGCGCTGTGCGTCCTCCTGCTGTGCTGTGCCATCGCGCCGGCCCGCGCCGCCGTGACGGTGCTGCGCGACGATGCCGGCAGTCTGGATGCGCAGGAGATCGCCCGCGCCTGGGTCGACCCGACCGGCGAGGCGACCCTGCAGCAGGTCCAACGCTCTGCCAACCTCTTCCAGCCCGCCACGCCCGGCGTGATGCACCGCCTGCCCGCCGAGGGCGCCCTGTGGCTGCACCTGCGCCTGCAGCGCGGCACGAAGGAGCGCCAGGACTGGGTGCTCAAGCTGCCCATGCCCGTGGTGGACCACGTGACGCTGCACCAGCAGGAAGGCAGCCAGTGGCGCACCGAGAGTGCCGGCGACACGCTCGCGGTGGCCCGCTGGCCGGAGCGGGGACGCTACCCGGTGTTCCGCCTGGACCTGCCCGCGGGCGAAACGCGCGACCTCTACGTGCGCATCCAGCACTCCACGCCCGCGCAGTTCCCGCTGGAGCTCGCCACGGAGGCGCACCACACCGCCTCGCTGCAGGGCGACTACCTCGGGCTCGGCGTCTCGCTGGGCGGGCTGATGCTGCTGATCGCCGGCTGCCTCGCCACCGGCTGGACCTACCGCGATCCCGCCCTGGCCTGGTACGCGGCCTATGCCGCCCTCACCAGCCTGGCGATGGCCGCCTACACGGGCGTGGCCAGCCAGTTCCTCTGGCCCTCGTGGGGCTGGCTGCAGGATGCGCCCACCAACATGCTCGCCTGCGCGGCGGTCGGCGCCGCGGTGCTGTTCGTGCGCGACACCCTGGGCCTGCGGCGCCGCCTGCCGCTGCTGGACCGCCTCGCGCTGGTGCTGGGCTGCCTGGCGCCCGCGGTGGCGCTGCTCGCGCTGGCCTTGTCGAAGACCGCCTTCCTGCAGGCGATGGGCGCCTATGTCTGCATCGCCAGTTCCACCGCGCTGCTGATGTCGGCGATGGCCTGGCGGCGCGGCGATGCGGTGGCGCGCTGGGTGTTCGCGGCCCAGGCGCCGCTGGTGTTCGCCGTGGTGCTCACGGTCACGCGCAACCTCGGCTGGATCGACCTGCCCTTCGTGCCGCAGGCCGTGGTGATCCTGGGCCTGGCGATCGAGGTCCCGCTGCTGCTGGTGGCGCTCTTCATGCGCTCGCGCGACCGCCACAGCGCCGAAGTGCGCGAGCAGGCGCTGACCACGCACGACGCCCTGACCGGCCTGCTGGCGCCGCACCTGTTCCACGACCGGCTGACGCAGGTGGTCGGCCGCTTCCGGCGCGACGGCCAGGACGCCGCGGTGATGTACATCGACCTGGTGAACCACGCCCGCATCCGGGCGGTCTACGGCGGCGCGGTGGCCGAGCAGAGCCTGCTGCGCAGCGTGATCAAGCTGCGGCGCCTGCTGCGCGACGTGGACACCGTCAGCCGGGTGGGCGAGGCGCGCTTCGGCGTCATCCTCGAAGGCGCGACCGCGCGCAACTCGGTGCTGGAGCGGGCCACGCGGTTGATCGCGGCGGGCCTGATGCCGCTCCAGGGCCTCAAGCCCGAAGTGACGCTGCAGTTCCACGTGGCCGCGGTGCTCCTGAGCGAGCGCGCGATGGAGGCCGAGGAACTGCAGCTGGCGCTGGCGGGCCGGCTGGCCACCATGTCGCCGCGCACGCGCCGGCCCATCCGCTTCCTCGAGCCCGAGCAGCCCGCCGCGCCCGAGCCGGGCGATTCGGCCTTCCCGCAGGGCACGGAGCTGGACCTGGACCTCGACGCCGCCGAATCGGCGATGCCGGCCTAGTCGAACTTCCAGTCGCCGGTGACGTCCTGGCCGACGCGCAGCGTGCGACCATCCCCTTCGACGACGATCGCGTTCATCGCGAAAGTCACGCCGCGCTCGCCGCCGCGGTAGCCCTGCAGCGTGTCGAGCACCACCGGATCGACTTCGGCCGTCGCCGGGTCCACATTGGGGATGGGGCAGCGCGCGCAGGGCTTGACGTTGCGCAGCTGCACCGCGCCGTCGGCGGTGGCGATGCGCAGCAGGCCCAGGCGGTCCTCGTCGTGCGCCTCGACGCCGGACAGCACGATGTTGGGACGGAAGCGCTCCATGCCCACCGCCTCGCGGCCGGCCGCGCGCAGCTTCTCGTTCAGCAGGTCCAGCGAGGCCGTGCTGGTGACCAGCACCGGATAGCCGTCGCTGAACTGGTTGGGCGCCTCGGCGCCGCCGGTCCACTTCATGCTGGAAAGGCGCCGGTACTCGGGGTCGAAGCGCACCAGCCGCAGCTTGCGCCCCAGGAAATCGGAGAACCACTGCGCGGCGACGTCGCCCATGTCGAAGGCGGGCACTTCCTCGTCCCACAGGCGCACCCGCACGGGCTCTTCCACCGTGTCGATCGCCAGGTGCAGCGCGAGCATGCCGGGTGCGCGCAGCACCACCTCGTGGATCTTCAGCTGCGGCCGCACCAGCGCCATCCGCGGCAGCTCGCGCTGGGTGACGAACTCGCCCCGCTCGTCCACCACCATCCAGGCGCGGTCCAGGTCCAGGCCGGCTTCGGTCAGCAGCGCTTCCTTCAGCTCGATGCCGGCGCAGGACTTCACGGGATAGACGAAGAGGCGCTCGATGCGGGCGGTGACGTCGGGTGCGTTGCTCATGGGGTGCGAAGGGTCGGTTGCAAAGGCCAGCCGGGATTGTGCCCGGCTCCTACAATGCCCCTCATGGCCGCTCCTCTCGACGTCTGTATCCGTGGCGCGGGCATCGTCGGCCGCACGCTGGCGCTGCTCCTCGCGCGCGACCGCCTGCGCGTCGGCCTGGTCGACGGCCGGCCGCTGCCCGGCTCCGGCCACTCCGACGTGCGCGCCTATGCCCTCAACGCCGCCTCGCGCGAGCTGCTGCTGCGCCTGCGCGCCTGGCCCGACGACAGCCACGCCACCCCGGTGCTGGGCATGGACGTGCGCGGCGACGACGGCGGGCGCGTGCGCTTTTCCGCCGGCGAAGAGAAGGTGCCGGCCCTGGCCTGGATCGTGGAGGTCGAGCCCCTGCTGGCCCGCCTGGCCGAAGCCGTGCGCTACCAGCCCCATATCGAGCTGCTGACCGAGCCCCGCGCGGCGGACCTCACGGTGGTCTGCGAAGGCCGCGCGAGCGCCACCCGCGCGGAATTCGGCGTGCAGTTCCAGGTGAACTCCTATCCGCAGCGCGGCATCGCCGCGCGACTGGAGTGTGAGAAACCGCACGGCGCCATCGCGCGCCAGTGGTTCGACGACGGCAACATCCTCGCCTTGCTGCCGATCGGCGGGAGCATGGGGAACTCCGTGGCGCTGGTGTGGTCCGTGCAGGAGCCCCGTGCCGACGAGCTGCTGGCGCTGCCCGCCGGGGAATTCCAGGCGCGGCTGCAGGAGGCCTGCGGCGGCGAGCTGGGAACCATGACGCTGCGCACCGAGCGCCAGGCCTGGCCGCTGCAGCGGGCGCAGGCGGACCGCTGGTGCGGGCCGGGCTGGGTGCTGGCGGGCGATGCCGCCCACAACGTGCATCCCCTGGCCGGCCAGGGACTGAACCTGGGGCTGGCGGATGCCGAAGAACTCGCGCGCGTGCTGCACGAACGCGAGTACTGGCGGCCGCTGGGCGACGAGAAGCTGCTGCGGCGCTACGAGCGCGGGCGCAAGGGGGACGTGCTGGCGATGGCCTTCGCGACCGACGGATTGCAGCAGCTGTTCGCGCAGCCGGCCGAGCCCTGGGCCGTGCTGCGCAACTGGGGCATGCGTGGTTTCGACCGCAGCGGTCCCGTCAAGCGCTGGGTGGTGCGGCAGGCGATGGGCGCGGCCGGGAACTTGTTGAAGACGGGAAGAACATGACAGCGAAAGCAATGCGCGCCGGCCTGGCCGCCGCGATGATGGCGCTCGGCCTGGTGGCGGGCGCGGCGGCGAGCAACCTGGCGCCGACGGCGGCCAATGCCGCGGCGCAGGTGCCGCCGGCCGTCGACAACACCTTGCGCAAGGTCCTCCCCCAACGCCTGCGCCTGCCCGCGATCGACGAAGTGCGGCGCGCCCCGATCCCCGGGTTGTACGAAATCCGGGTGGGTGCGGAGGTCTACTACACCGACGCCGAGGGCAACTACCTGGTCAACGGCGAGATCATCGACACGCGCGAGCGCCGCAACCTCACCGAGGAGCGCATCGAGAAGCTGGTCGCCATCGACTTCGCCAGGCTGCCGCTGAAGGATGCCTTCGTGATGGTGCGCGGCGACGGCAAGCGCAAGCTCGCGGTGTTCGAGGATCCCAACTGCGGCTACTGCAAGCGCTTCGAACGCGAGCTGCAGACCATCGACAACGTCACCGTCTACCTGTTCCTCTATCCGATTCTCGGGCCGGACTCCACCGAGAAGTCGCGCAACATCTGGTGTGCGCGCGACAAGGGCAAGGCCTGGCTGGACTGGATGCTCGAGAACAAGACGCCGGCCCGCGCCGGCGGCTCGTGCGACGCCAGCGCGCTGGCGCGCAACGTGGAGATGGGCAAGCGCCACCGCGTCACGGGCACGCCCACGCTGATTTTCGCGGACGGCTCCCGCGTGCCCGGCGCGATCCCCGCGGCCGAAATCGAGAAACTGCTGGCGAACGGGGGGAAGTGATCGCCACGACCCGCGCCCCCGGCCCGCACTACCGGGTCGAAGCGGCGGACCCCGCCGCCCACCTGTTCCACGTGACCCTGACGGTGACGCAGCCGCAGGCGGGCCAGCGTGTCTCGCTGCCGGCGTGGATTCCCGGCAGCTACCTGGTGCGCGAGTTCGCCAAGAACCTGCAGCGCCTGAGCGCGCGGCAGGACGGCCGTCCCGTCGCCGTGCAGCAGATCGACAAGGCCACCTGGCAGGTCGACTGCGTGCCCTCCAGCCCGCTGGTGCTGTCGTACGAAGTCTACGCGTTCGACAACTCGGTGCGGACCGCGTGGCTGGACAGCCAGCGCGGCTTCTTCAACGGCACCAGCCTGTGCCTGCGCGTGCACGGGCAGGCGCAGCAGCCGCACGAGCTGGAGCTGGTCGCGCCGCGCGCGTACACGCACTGGGAAGCGGCCACGGGCCTGGAACCGCTCAAGACGGGCAAGCGCGGCTTCGGCACCTACCTCGCCACCGACTACGACGAACTGGTGGACTGCCCGGTGGAACTGGGCCCCTTCCACAGCGCCGAGTTCCGCGCGGGCGGCGTGCCGCACCGGCTGGTGGTGGCCGGCGCCGCGGCGAGCTTCGATGCCGACCGCCTCGTGGCCGACATGCAGCGCATCTGCGAACACCAGATCCGCTTCTGGCACGACCGCCGGCGGCCGCCCTTCAAGTCCTACCTGTTCCTGCTCAATGTGGTCGACGACGGCTACGGCGGGCTGGAGCACCGCAACTCCACCGCGCTGATCTGCTCGCGCCGCGACCTGCCGAAGATCGGCGAGATGCGCATGAGCGACGGCTACGTGACGCTGCTGGGCCTGGTGAGCCACGAGTACTTCCACACCTGGAACGTCAAGCGCCTGCGGCCGGCGGAGTTCGCGCACTACGACTACGCGCGCGAGAACTACACGCAGCTGCTGTGGTTCTTCGAAGGCTTCACCAGCTACTACGACGACCTGCTGCTCAAGCGCGCCGGCCTCATCGACGAAGCCACCTACCTGAAGCTGCTCACCAAGACCTGCAACCAGGTGCTGCAGACGCCGGGGCGGGAGGTGCAGTCGGCGGCGCAGGCGAGCTTCGATGCCTGGGTGAAGTACTACCGGCAGGACGAGAACACCGCCAACGCCACCGTCAGCTACTACACCAAGGGCGCGCTGGTCGCCCTGTGCTTCGACCTGCTGCTGCGCATCGAGGGCCGCACCAGCCTCGACGAGGTGATGCGCGCGCTCTGGGCGCGCTGCAAGGGCGGGCCGATGGCCGAGGGCGATTTCGCCGCCGTGCTCAAGGAACTCGGCGGCCGCGCCTTCCACCGCGAGATCGCCGCCTGGGTGCACGGCACGCGCGAGCTGCCGCTGAAGGAACTGCTGGAACAGCACGGCGTGCAGGTGATGGAGGAGCCGGCGCAGCTGCAGCAGCGCCTGGGCATCCGCGTGAACGAGTCGCAGGGCGTCGTGCTGAAGAACGTGCTGCGCGGCGGCGCCGCCGAACAGGCGGGCTTCGCGGCCAACGACGAATGGGTCGGCGTCGAGGTGGCCGGAGCCTCGTGGCGCCTGATGAAGCTGGACGACCTGATGCTCTACGCCGGCAACCACCGCAAGGTGACGGCGCTGGTGGCGCGCGACCGGCGCCTGCTGCGGCTGGAGCTCGCCATCCCGTCCGCCATCACCACCTGGCGGCTGGCGCTGCGCGACGCCGCGCGGATCCAGCAGTGGCTCGGCGTGCAGCACTGAAGCTGGCGCTGCTCGCGGCGCTGGTCCTGCTCGCCCACCTCGCGGCGCTGGAGTGGTTCGGGCGCCAGGCCGATGCGATCTCCGGCCTGCGCGACATGGGGCCGGTGTTCTTCACCCGCATGCTGCAGCCGCAGGCCCCGCCACCGGTGGTGGCCGCGGCGCCCGCCGCACCGGCGAAGCCCAAGCCCCGCGCTGCGCCCAGGCCAAGGCCCAAGGCCTCCGAACCGAAGCCGCTGCCGGAACCGGCGGTCGTGGCGCAGGCGGAGCCGCCGCCTCCCGAACCGCTCCTGCCTGAGCCGGAGCCCGTGCTGCCCGAGCCACCCGCGGAGGAGCCCCCGCTCGCGGAAGCGCTTCCCCCGGCCGAACCTCCCGTGGCCGCCGCCTCCGCGCCCCAGCCCGCCGCGAGCGCGGCCGTCGCAACAGCGCCCGCCGAGCCTTCGCTCGATACGTGGCCGACCGACACTCGCCTCACCTACCAGCTCACGGGCCATTGGCGCGGCCCGCTGTACGGCGATGCGCGCGTGCAGTGGCAGCGCGACGGCGAGCACTACCAGGTGCGCCTGGACGTGAAGGTGCAGCCGCTCTTCACGCAGGTGCTCACCAGCCAGGGCGAGGTGAGCGCGGCCGGCCTGGTCCCGCGCGTGTACGAGGAGCTGCGGCCCGGCAAGCGGCGCTTCGCGCATTTCGGCGACGAGGTGCTGGTGCTGGAGCGCGGCAAGACGGCGAAGCGCCCGCCCGGCGTGCAGGACACCGCGAGCCAGTTCGTCGAACTCACGCACCGCTTCGCCACGGGGCGCGCGAAGCTCGAAGTCGGCGGCACGGTGGAGGTGTGGCTGGCGCGGCCCGGCAACGTGGACCTGTGGACCTACGACATCGTGGCGATGGAGGCGTTGCGCACGCCGCGCCTGGGCGAAGTGGAAGCCTTCCACCTCAAGCCCCGCCCCATCGCCAACCCGCGCGGCAACATCACGGCGGAAATGTGGTTCGCGCCCACCCTGCAGTACCTGCCGGTGCGCATCAAGGTGGTGATGGGCGACGAGGCCCACCTGGACCTGGTGGTGGAGAAGATCGAGCAGCGCTAGCCCGCTTGTCATTGCGGGCTTGACCCGCAATCCACGACGGCGGTCGATCAGGCGCCGCATGGATCCCGGGTCTAGCCCCGGATGACAAGTTGCGGCCTACGCCCTCCGCAAATCCACCACCCGCTTCGCCTTCCCCATGCTGCGCTCGATTCCGCCGACGGGCCGCAGTTCGACCTCCGCGCTGGTGCCCACATAAGCCTTGATGTCGTGCGCCAGCCGCGCGGCGGCGTCGCGTGCTTGCGCGCTCTCCGGCGCCAGGCCGGCGGCGGCTTCCACGGCGACCTTCAGGCAGTCCAGCGGCCCCTCGCGCGTGAGGATGCACTGGTAGTGCGGCGCCAGCGCGTCCTGGCGCAGGATCAGCTCCTCGATCTGCGTGGGGAAGACGTTGACCCCGCGCACGATCATCATGTCGTCGCTGCGGCCGGTGATCTTCTCCATGCGCCGCATGGTGCGCGCGGTGCCGGGCAGCAGGCGCGTGAGGTCGCGCGTGCGGTAGCGGATCACCGGCAGCGCCTCCTTGGTCAGGCTGGTGAACACCAGCTCGCCCAGTTCGCCGTCGGGTACCGGCTCGCCCGTCTCCGGATCGACGATCTCGGGATAGAAGTGGTCCTCCCAGATCGTGGGGCCGTCCTTGGTTTCCACGCACTCGTTCGCAACGCCCGGTCCCATCACCTCCGACAGGCCGTAGATGTCCACCGCATCGATGCCCATGCGCTTCTCGATCTGCGCGCGCATGTCGTTGGTCCAGGGCTCGGCGCCGAAGATGCCCAGGCGCAGGCTGGACTCGCGCGGATCCAGCCCCTGCCGCTCGAATTCGTCGGCGATGGCGAGCATGTAGCTGGGCGTCACCATGATGATGTCCGGCCGGAAATCCTGGATCAGCTGCACCTGGCGCTCGGTCTGGCCGCCGCCGAAGGGCACCACCGTCAGCCCCAGCTTCTCCGCGCCGTAGTGCGCGCCCAGGCCGCCGGTGAAGAGGCCGTAGCCATAGCTCACGTGCACCATGTCGCCGGGCTTCGCGCCCGCCGCGCGGATGCTGCGCGCCATCACCGCCGACCAGGTGTCGATGTCGTTCCGCGTGTACGCCACCACCGTGGGCTTGCCCGTCGTGCCACTGGACGCGTGGATGCGCACGCACTGCTCGCGCGGCACCGCCAGCATGCCGAAGGGATAGCCCTCGCGCAGGTCGGACTTGCCGGTAAAGGGGAATTTCCGCAGGTCGGCCAGCGTGCGCAGGTCTTCCGGATGCACGCCGTGCGCGTCGAACTTGCGCCGGTAGGCCGGCGAATTCGCGTACGCGTGGTGCAGGGCCTGCTTCAGGCGCTTGAGCTGCAGCGCGCGCAGCTCGTCGATGCTTGCCTTCTCGATGCTCTCCAGCGGGAAGCTGCTCATGTCTCCTCCGGAACCACGGTGCCGGCGATGCTCGCGCTCTTGCCGCGGAACATGGCCACCACCTCGCCGTGCTGGTTGGTGACCTTCATGTCGTAGATGCCATGGCGGCCCTGCAGGACCTGCTCGACGCCTTCGCAGGTGAGCACGTCGTCCAGCCGCGCCGGCTTCAGGAACTCGATGCTGCAGCCGGCCGCCACCGTCACCTTGTTGTGGCTGTTGCACGCATAGGCGAAAGTGGAATCGGCCAGCGTGAAGATCAGGCCGCCGTGGCAGATCGCGTGCCCGTTCAGCATGGGCGCGCGGACCTTCATGCGCATGACGGCGCGTCCCGGCTCGCAGGCCAGCAACTCGATCTGCATGAAGTCGCGCACCGCGGGATCGTTGGCGTACATCGCCTCGCCGACCGCGGCGGCCAGTTGCTCGGGCGTGCGCATCGTCATTCGCCCGTGAACTTCGCGGCGCGCTTCTCGCGGAACGCCATCACGCCTTCGATGTAGTCGTGCGTGCGGCCGAGGGCCGACTGCGTGTCGCGCTCGAGATCCAGCTGCTGGTCGAGGTCGTTCGAGGCCGCGGCGCGCAGCAGCTTGCGCGTGGCGACCAGGGCGGTCGTGGGCATCGTTGCCAGCCGCCCGGCCAGTTGCAGGGCCGACTGCACGCAGTCCGTGCCCTCCGGCGCCACGTCCCAGATCATTCCCCATTCCTTCGCGTCCTGCGCCGGGAGCCTGTCGCCCAGCATCGCGCAGCCCATGGCGCGCGCGAGCCCCAGCTTCTTCACGAGGAACCAGGAGCCGCCGGCGTCGGGGATCAGGCCGATCTTGCTGAAGGCCTGGATGAAGCTCGCGCCCGATGCGGCGATGGCGAGGTCGCAGGCCATCGCGAAAGATGCGCCCGCGCCCGCGGCCACGCCGTTGACGGCGGCGATGGTGGGCACGCGCAGCGCCATCAGCTTGCGGATGCTGGGATTGAAGGCCTGCTCGATCACCGGGCCGGGGTCGGCGCGCTGCACGAGGTCGGGACCGGGTTCGAAGTCGAATTCGGCGAGATCGGCGCCGGCGCAGAAGCCGCGGCCGGCGCCCGTGAGCACCGCCGCGCGAATGGCCTTGTCGCCCTCGATGCGATCGAGCACGGCCCACAGGTCGCGGTGCATCTGCCGCGTGAAGCTGTTGAGGGCCTGCGGCCGGTTCAGCGTGACGAGCGCGACGCTGCCGCGCGCTTCGTAGAGGACGGTGGGGTCGCTCATGATTGTCTCCTTGGACACGAATCTAGCATCGGCGCCGCATGCGCATGCTGGGCGCTTTCCCTTGGTTATAGTCCGCGCATACCCCCAGGAGACCCGGCATGGCCTACGAATTCATCGACGTGCGTACCGAAGGCGGCAAGGTCGGCGTGATCACGCTGAACCGCCCCAAGCAGCTCAACGCCCTGAACAACGAACTGATGGACGAGCTGGGCGCGGCCCTGAAGGCCTTCGACGCCGACGCGGCGATCGGCTGCATGGTGATCACGGGCAGCGAGAAGGCCTTCGCCGCCGGCGCCGACATCGGAGCGATGGCCACCTACACCTTCGCCGACGTCTACAAGGGCGACTACATCACGCGCAACTGGGAGACGATCCGCTCGATCCGCAAGCCCGTCATCGCGGCGGTCAGCGGCTTCGCGCTGGGCGGCGGCTGCGAGCTGGCGATGATGTGCGACTTCATCATCGCGGCCGACAACGCGAAGTTCGGCCAGCCCGAGATCAAGCTGGGCATCATCCCCGGCGCCGGCGGCACGCAGCGCCTGCCGCGCGCGGTGGGCAAGGCCAAGGCCATGGACCTCGCGCTCACCGGCCGCATGATGGACGCCGCCGAGGCGGAACGCGCGGGCCTGGTGAGCCGCGTGGTCGCCCTCGACAAGCTGATGGACGAAACCCTGGGCGCCGCGCTCATGATCTGCGAGTACTCGCAGATCGCGGTGATGGCCGCCAAGGAATCCATCAACCGCGCTTTCGAGAGCGGCCTGGCCGACGGCGTGATGTTCGAGCGGCGCCTGTTCCACGCGCTGTTCGCCACGCAGGACCAGAAGGAAGGCATGGACGCCTTCGTCAACAAGCGGAAGGCGCAGTTCAAGCACGCGTAGGCCCCGCGGCGCGCGAGGCCGCACCGCGAACAAGGCCGCTGCTAGCGGCGCAGGAGCCGCAGCGCCTCCTGCTGCAGGGCGGCCGACACGGCCGGATCCGCCGCCAGCATGCGCGCCGGGCGGCCCACGCCCATCGGCGTCCAGCGCCAGCGTTCGCCCACCATCTCCAGCACGCCCGCTGCATCGTCGCCCTGGCCCAGTTCCAGTCGCAACCAGCCACGAGCCGCCGGCTCCGCATCCTCGGTCGGCGAGGCCAGCAGGCTGGTGACCAGCGCGGACAGCTGCCCGGCCTGCTCGCGCGTGACCACCACCGCGTCGCCGGCGGCTTCGATGCGCACCTGCGACCAGGGCGGCGCCGCGGTCGCGGCCCGCACGCCCGCCGCGGGCTCCTGTTG
>JAEZEB010000257.1 GCA_023438115.1 Pseudomonadota bacterium
GCCCACCGCGGTGGGTACGCCGCGCGTGCCCACCCTAGGAGGGCGGCAGCGTGACTGCCCGCGTCCGCCTGCGCCCCACCATGCAGAGCGACCTCGAGTACGTGCTCTCGCTGGAGCGCGACCCGGACAACCTGCCCTACATCACGCCCTGGGAGCGGATCCAGCACGAGGCGGCGATCCGGTTTCCGGATTTCCGGCATTTCATCATCGAGACCGGGCCGGACCTGGAGCGTGGCGGCTTCCTGATCCTGATCGGCTGCCGCAACCAGCACCAGTCGATCGAGCTCAAGCGCATGGTCGTTCAGGACAAGCACCGCGGCTTCGGCCGCGCCGCGCTGCGCGTGGTCAAGAAGATCGCCTTCGACGACCTGGGTGCGCACCGTTTCTGGCTCGACATCAAGAAGCTCAACACGCGCGCCAAGGGGCTTTACGAGAGCGAAGGTTTCGTGTTCGAGGGCGAGTTGCGCGAAGCGGTGAAGATCCCGGGCGGCTACGATTCGCTGGTGGTGATGTCCATGCTGGCCGACGAATACGCGCAGCGGCGCGCCCGCGCCCTGGAGCTGCAGGCGTGAGGCGCACGCTCGCCGCCGCCCTGCTCGCCGCGCTGGTGGCCGCGCCCGCCTGCGCGGAGGTTTGGGGCTACGTCGACGAGAAGGGCGTGGCCCACTTCGCCTCCGAGAGGGTGGACGAGCGCTACGAGCTGTTCTTCCGCGGCGGCGAGAGCTTCGACACGCGCAAGGGCGTCGGCACGCCGCGCGCCGTCGCCGTGCCCAGCCGGTCGGCGGCCAAGCTCATCGCGTACTTCGACATCTCGCCGCGCTACAAGCAGGTGAAGCACCACCTGCGCGAAGCCGCGCGCGAGCACGGCATCGAGATGGAACTGCTGCAGGCGCTGATCGCCACCGAGTCCGGTTTCGATCCGCGCGCCGTCTCGCCCAAGGGCGCGGTCGGCCTGATGCAGATCATGCCGGCCACCGCGGAACGCTACGGCGTGCGGGGCGACGCGAAGACGCCCGTGTCGAAGAAGCTCGTGGACCCGCGCACCAACATCCGCACCGGCACGCGCTACCTGCGCGACCTGATCCGCATGTTCCCGGGCCAGCTCGAACTGGCGCTGGCCGCGTACAACGCGGGCGAGGGCGCCGTGCAGCGCGCGGGCAACCGCATCCCGAACTATCGCGAGACGCAGAACTACGTGAAGACGGTGATGCAGCTCTATGCCATGCTGCGGCCGCCTTCCATGGGGGCGCCGCAGCGCGTGCGCATGGAGATGGCGGCGCCCGCCGCGCGCCGCAACCTGCCGCCCGCGGACGCTTCCGTTCCCGCCAACACCGCCGCCGCCGATCCCTTCCCGGACGGCCTGCCCGATGGGCTGAGCGCGCAGGAGTGAAGGCATGCCGCCCCCGCTGACGCCTGGCCGCGCCCCGGCCCGGTTGCCGCTCGCATGATCGAAAGCATGGACCCCTCGCAGCTGTGGCTGGGCGCGTGCCTGGGCGTGCTGGTCGTGCTGGTGCTGTTCTGCGTGGTGCAGGCCAGCGCGTGGCGCGAGCGCGCCTTCCTGCTGCAGGGCGCCGCGGGACTGGTGGCGGTGGTTGCCCTGCAGTCGCTCGTGGGCCGGCAGCCGCTGCTGCCGCCGTCCGTCCTGCTGCTCGTGCCTGCCTTCGCGGGGTTGCAACTGCTGGACCTCCTGAGCCACGCCGGCGGCCTGCGCACGGCCCGCCGCTGGCTGCTGGCCGTGTGCGTCATCGTGCTGCCGCTGCTCGCGATCGCGTCGGCGTGGACGCGCTGGGCGATGCCGGCTGGACTGGTCGCCTGGCTCGCCGTGGTGTTGCTTGCCCTGCTGGCCGCCTGGCGCCAGAGCCGGCCCTGGGTGCGCTGGCTGGCGCCGGGCCTGGCGGCACTGGCCGCTGCCGTCTTCGTGGTGGCCGCCGACGCACGGGCTTCGACCGTCGACGAGGCGGTGCTGCTTGCCGGCTTGCTCGCCGCGTGGTCCGCCTGCACCTATCTCGCCACCGCCTGGCGTGGCCGCATCGTGCGCGAGACGCGCGTGCGCATTCAGGCGCGCAACACCGTCGATCCGCTCACGGGCCTGGCCACGCCGATGGTGCTGGCCGAGCGCATCAACGCGGCGCGCCACCTCACCCGCCGCTATGGGCATCCCAGCGTGCTGATGGTGGTGAACCTGGACAACCTGTCCGCCATCGGCGCCGAGTTCGGCCCCGAGGCGGCCGAGGCCGCGATGCTGGCGGCGGCGGCCCGCGTGCGCGAGGCGCTGCTGCGCAGCGGCGACGTGGCCGCGCGCCTGGCGCACGCGCGGGTGGCGGTGCTGGCCGAGGGCATGGCGCCCGGCGAGGCGGCCTCCACCGTGGCAGGGCGTATCCTCGTGGCCGGGCTCAAGGAGCCGCTGCCGCAGACGCCGGCCGAATTCCTGCGCTTCCGCATCGTGCTGGCCGCGGTGCCGGCCGCGGACCTTCCGCCGAAGCAGTTGCTGCAACGGCTCAATGCCCGGCTCGACCAGGAAGTGCAGTCCGCTTCCGAGCGCCGCATCGTCACGCTGACGCAGGACGAGCTGCTGGCCGATCCGACGACAGTTTCCGCCTGAGAAAACGAAACCATGGAGCAAGACCTCATCCCCCTGGACAACGCCGGCGACGACGGCGGCGACGGGCTGGACCTCGCCACCTACGCGCAGCGCGCCTACCTCGAATACGCCCTGAGCGTGGTGAAGGGCCGCGCGCTGCCGGACGTGGCCGACGGCCAGAAGCCGGTGCAGCGCCGCATCCTCTATTCGATGTGGCGCATGGGCCTGGGCTTCGGCGGCGCGGCCGGCGCCAAGCCGGTCAAGAGCGCCCGCGTCGTGGGCGACGTGCTGGGCCGCTTCCACCCGCACGGCGACCAGGCGGCGTACGACGCGCTGGTGCGCATGGCGCAGGACTTCGCGCAGCGCTATCCGCTGATCGACGGCCAGGGCAACTTCGGCAGCCGCGACGGCGACGGCGCCGCGGCGATGCGATATACGGAAGCGCGGCTGGCGAAGATCTCCAACCTGCTGCTCGACGAGATCGACGAGGGCACGATCGAATTCGTCCTCAACTACGACGGCAGCACGCAGGAACCGGTGGTGCTGCCCGCGCGCCTTCCCTTCGCGCTGCTCAATGGCGCGAGCGGCATTGCCGTGGGCCTGGCCACCGAGATCCCCTCGCACAACCTGCGCGAGATCGCGGATGCGTGCGTGGCGCTGGTCAAGAACCCCAAGCTCTCCGACGAAGACCTGTTCACCCTGGTGCCCGGCCCCGACTATCCGGGCGGCGGCCAGGTGATCAGCAGCGCCGCCGACATCGCGGAGGCCTACAGCGGCGGGCGCGGCTCGCTGAAGGTGCGCGCGCGCTGGAAGATCGAGGACCTCGCGCGCGGCCAGTGGCAGCTGGTGGTGAACGAGCTGCCGCCGGGCGTGAGTTCGCAGAAGGTGCTGGAGGAGATCGAGGAGCTCACCAACCCCAAGGTCAAGGCCGGCAAGAAGGCGCTGACGCAGGACCAGGTGCAGCTGAAGCAGACGGTGCTCTCGGTGCTCGATGCCGTGCGCGACGAGTCGAGCAAGGATGCGGCGGTGCGCCTGGTGTTCGAGCCCAAGACCAGCCGCATCGAGCAGCAGGAGCTGATCACCACGCTGCTGGCGCACACCAGCCTGGAGACCTCCGCGCCGATCAACCTCACCATGGTGGGCCTGGACGGCAAGCCGGTGCAGAAGTCGTTGCGCCAGATGCTCACGGAGTGGATCGAGTTCCGCCAGCGCACCATCGAGCGCCGCTCGCGGCACCGCCTGGACAAGGTGCTGGACCGCATCCACATCCTCGAGGGGCGACAGCTGGTGCTGCTGAACATCGACGAGGTGATCCGCATCATCCGCAACAGCGACGAGCCGAAGCAGGCGCTGATCGAGCGCTTCCGGCTCACGGAGCGGCAGGCCGAGGACATCCTCGAGATCCGGCTGCGCCAGCTGGCGCGCCTGGAGGCGATCAAGATCGAGCAGGAGCTCAAGGAACTGCGCGGCGAGCAGGCCAGGCTGGAGGAGATCCTCGGCTCGCCCGCGGCCCTGCGCCGGCTGATGGTCAAGGAGATCGAGGCCGACGCCAGGCAGTTCGGCGATGCGCGCCGCACGCTGATCCAGGCCGAGAAGAAGGCGGTGGCCGAAGTGAAGGTGGTCGACGAGCCGGTGACGGTGGTCGTGTCGCAGAAGGGCTGGGTGCGCGCGCGCCAGGGCCATGGGCACGACGCCGCCAGCTTCGCCTTCAAGGCGGGCGACGGCCTGTACGGCACCTTCGAATGCCGCACCGTCGACACGCTGCTGGCCTTCGGCAGCAACGGCCGCGTGTACTCGGTGCCGGTGTCGGTGCTGCCCGGCGCGCGCGGCGACGGCCAGCCGCTCACGACCTTCATCGAGCTGGAGAGCGGCACGCAACTCGTGCACTACTTCGCCGGCGCGGGCAATGCCTTCCTGCTGCTGGCCAACACCGGCGGCTACGGCTTCGTCGCCGCCGTCGAGAACATGGTGTCGCGGCAGAAAGGCGGCAAGTCCTTCGTGTCGCTGGGCGCGGGCGAGACGGTGTGCCGGCCCTCGTTCGTAGGCGCCGCAAACACGGAGACCTTCGCCACGCACGTGTGTTGCGCCTCCACGGGCAAGCGCATCCTCACCTTCGAGATCAAGGAGCTCAAGCCCATGGCCAACGGCGGCCGCGGCCTGATGCTGATGGACCTCGAGCCCAAGGAGCAACTGGCCGGCGCCGCCGCCTACACGCGCTCGGTGCGCATCACGGGCCTGGGCCGCGGCGACAAGGAGCGCGAGGAAGTGCTCGAGATCCGCTCGCTGAACAACGCCAAGGGCAGCCGCGGCCGCAAGGGCAAGGTCGCGGACCTGGGCTTCAAGCCGCTGGCCGTGCTGCGGGTGGAGTGATGGAGCGGCGCCGCCTGCGCGCCGGCCAGCCGATCACGCCGGCCGAATTCGACGAGCTGTCGGACGAGGAGCTGGAGCGGCTGGTGCCCAAGCGCTACCGGGAGTTCTTTCCGGGCAAGGACGCGTGCGCGGACGGCTTCTTCTACCTGCACGACGGCACCGCGTACAGCTTCTACCGGGGCGGCTTGCTGGACGAGTGAGCCGCCGGCGCCAATCCGGCAATGCCGGTGCGGTTATTCCCCGAGCCTCTTCGCGCCCTCCTGCACTAGACTGGGGGCGTGAATCCGATCCGCCTGCCCCATCCCGCCCGTGCCGCCGGCACGGCGCGCGGCTGTGCGCGGGCCCCGGCCAGGACCGCGACGGCCGCCTTCCGGCGCCCGCACAAGCACGCACCCTCCTGAGCCCGGCGATTCCCATCCGTCCCTAGCGCAACTCCCGAATCGCCGGGCTCCCCCAGCGCCCCCCGCGGCCCCGCCGCGTCCGCAGGCGGATCCGCCTGCAAGGAGAGTTCCATGGAAGTCATCACGCCCGCCGAGCGCACGCTCACCGAAATCGACCACGCCAGGCTCATGCGCCTGGTGCGGCAGACCGCCGGCACGCCCGGCGCCGAGGCCATGCAGGAGATGCTGGAAAACAGCGACCTGGTGACCTCGCCCGAAGTCCCCGCCAACGTCGTCACCATGTACAGCCAGGTGCTGCTGCAGGATGCGCTGGGCGGCGAGCCGTACAAGATCACGCTGTGCTATCCCGACGACGCCGAACCGGCCGCGGGCTTCGTCTCCGTGCTGTCGCCCGTCGGCATGGCCCTGCTGGGCCTGCGCCTGGGCGACCTGGCGCGCTGGAGCGCCCCCGACGGGCACGAGCGCACCGCGCGCATCCTGGAGGTGCTGTTCCAGCCCGAGGCGACGGGGGACTACCAGACCTGAGGCGCGGGCGTGGCGCTCGATCCTGTCGGGGTTCGGCTTCGCGCTCACCCCGACCTACGTGGCTGCGCGGGACGCGGCGCGCGATCCCGTTGGGGTTCGGCTTTCGCGCTCACCCCGACCTACGCGGGGTACGCGGGGACGACGCCGTTCCTGTAGGTCGGGGTGAGCGCGAAGCCGAACCCCGACGCGGCGGCACGGCGCGAAGTCCTCAGACCTCCGCGACCAGCTCGATCTCCACGCAGGCACCCAGCGGGATCTGCGCCACGCCGAAGGCGCTGCGCGCGTGCGCGCCGCGCTCGCCGAAGACCTCGCCGAACAGCTCGCTCGCCCCGTTGGTCACGAGGTGCTGCTCGGTGAAGTCCGGCGTGGAGTTCACCAGGCTCATCACCTTCACGATGCGCTTGACGTTGTTCAGGTCGCCGACGGCGGCGTGCAGCGTGCCCATCAGCTCGATGGCGATCGCGCGCGCGGCCTGCTTGCCTTCCTCGGTCTGGATCGACTTGCCGAGCTGGCCCACCCAGGGCTTGCCGTCCTTGCGCGCGATGTGGCCGGAGAGGAAGACGAGGTTGCCGGTGCGCACGAAGGGCACGTAGGCGGCGGCGGGGGTGGACACGGGGGGCAGGGTGATGCCCAGTTCCTTCAGCTTGTCGTAGACGTTCATGGCGATCTCCTTGGATCGCGCATTCTAGGAGGCCGCTTCTTCCACGGGCGCGACCGTCACGGCGACGCGCAGCGTGTGATGTGCGCCGCCGTGGATCACCCCGCGCACCGGCGAGATGTCCGAGTAGTCGCGTCCCGTCGCGAGCGTCACGTACTCCTCGCCCGCGGTCCGCGCATTCGTCGGGTCCAGTTCCATCCAGCAGCCCTCGCCATCCTCCGCGGGCACGTACACGGACACCCAGGCGTGCGAGGCATCGCTGCCGATCAGGCGCGGCTGGCCCGGCGGCGGTTCGGTGAGCAGGTAGCCGCTGACGTAGCGGGCGGCCAGGCCCAGGCTGCGCAGGCAGCCGAGCATGACGTGCGCGAGGTCCTGGCACACGCCGCGGCGCAGCGCGAGCGCTTCGAGGGCCGGCGTGTTGACGTCGGTGGCCGTGGGCGCGTACTCGAAGTCGGCGTGGATGCGTTGCATCAGGTCCCGCACGGCTTCCGTGAGCGACCGGCCCGCGGGGAAGCTCGCGCGCGCATAGGCTTCGAAGGCGGCGTCGCGCGGGACGTAGGGCGAGGCGAAGGCGAATTCCGCCGCGGCGTCGTAGCGAGCGGCGCGGTGGTAGCGCAGCTGCTCCACCACGTCTTCCCAGGCAGGGCCGCCTTCGCATTCCGCGGGCGCCGATGTGACCACCAGGCTGTCGGCCAGCACGCGCAGGCCGTCGTGCGCGTACTCGAGGCTGAAGAAGCTGCGCGTGTTGCCGAACACGTCCACGGTCTCGGCCTGGCGCGCCGGCGCGGGGGCGATGTCGAAGCGATGGGACAGCAGGCGCTGGCGGCCGCCGTCGGCGGGCTTGAGGTGCGCCACGTGGTGCGCGGTGCGCACCGTGGGCGCGTAGTCGTAGCAGGTCTCGTGGACGACGCGCAGCAGCATCAGGCGCCCACCGAGAAGCGCCCGCCGCCCGAGTGCGCGAAGTAGCGCGCCGTGAGGTCGTCGGAGAGCCGGTAGGCCGCGTCCACGCAGTGCTGCAGCAGTTCGAGCAGCACGGCGTGGCGGCCGTCGGAGTCGCGCGCGCACAGCGCTTCGAGCGACCACCGCTGCGGATCGGGCACCGGCATCGCCATCACGGGCATCACGCCGGGCGGTGCGTTGGCCATGCGCGCGAGGCGCCCGCGCAGCGTCTGCGCCACCCAGCCGAGCGAGCGCGGGTTCTCGCGGTCCAGCACCAGCAGGTCGAGCAGGGCGGGGATGTCGTGCCGCTGCTGGTACTGCGCGTGGAAGGTGATGGTGCTGTCGAAGAGCGCCACCACGGCCTCGAAGCCGCCCTCGTCGAACACGGCGCCGGTCTCGAAGGCACTGGAGAGCGCCTGGGCGAGGAAGCCCAGGCG
>JAEZEB010000081.1 GCA_023438115.1 Pseudomonadota bacterium
CCCGTCGAGGGCAAGTTCGACAAGCACGACGAGTACTTCGAGGGCGAGCGCCACATCGTCACCTCCGCGGTCGGCCACCTGCTGGAGATCAAGGCGCCGGAGGAGTACGACGTCAAGCGCGGCAAGTGGAGCTTCGCCAACCTGCGCAGCGATGCCGAGATGGAGGCCTGGCCGAGGCCGCGCGCAGCCGCTCCGAGGCCGACTGGCTGGTCGGCATCAACGGCACGCGGGCGATGACCGCGTTCAACTCGCGCGACGGTGGCTTCTTCCTCACCACCGTGGGCCGGGTGCAGACGCCCACGCTGGCGATCGTGGTGGAGCGCGAGGAGCAGATCCGCAAGTTCGTCAGCCGCGACTACTGGGAGATCCACGGCTCCTTCCTCGCCGACGCCGGCGAGTACCCGGGCAAGTGGTTCGACCCCAGCTTCCGCAAGGACCCGGAAGATCCGGAGAAGCGCGCCGACCGCATCTGGAACGAGAAGGATGCGCTCGCCATCGCCGAAGCCGTGCGCGGCAAGGCCGCCACGGTCACGGAGGAATCCAAGCCGACCACGCAGGCCGCGCCCGGCTTGTTCGACCTCACCTCGTTGCAGCGCGAGGCCAACGGCCGCTTCGGCTATTCGGCCAAGACCACGCTGGCGCTGGCGCAGTCGCTGTACGAGCGGCACAAGGCCCTGACCTATCCGCGTACCGACAGCCGCCACCTGCCGCAGGACTACGTGAAGGTGGTGCACGACACCATGGGCATGCTGGCCGACAGCGGGATGCGCCACTTGGCGCCCTTCGCCGCGCAGGCGGTGAAGGAAGGCTACGTCAAGCCGATCAAGCGCGTGTTCGACGACAGCAAGGTGTCGGACCACTTCGCCATCATCCCCACGCTGCAGGCGCCCAGCGGCCTGTCGGAGGCGGAACAGAAGCTGTACGACCTGGTGGTGCGCCGCTTCCTGGCGGTGTTCTTCCCCAGCGCTGAGTACCTCGTCACCATTCGCATCAGCCAGGCCGTGGGCCACCACTTCAAGACCGAAGGCAAGGTGCTGGTCAAGCCGGGCTGGCTGGCCATCTACGGCAAGGAGGCGGCCGACCAGGTGGAGGACGCCAAGGAAGGCGACAAGGGCCAGAACCTCGTGCCGGTCAACCCGGGCGAGATGGTGCGCGCGGAGTCGGTGGAAGCCAAGGGCCTGAAGACCCGCCCGCCGGCGCGCTACAGCGAAGCCACGCTGCTGGGCGCGATGGAAGGCGCGGGCAAGTTCGTGGAAGACGACGAACTGCGCGAGGCGATGGCCGAGAAGGGCCTGGGCACGCCGGCCACGCGCGCGGCCATCATCGAAGGCCTCATCAACGAGAAGTACATGCTGCGCGAGGGCCGCGAGCTGATCCCCACGGCCAAGGCCTTCCAGCTCATGACGCTGCTGCGCGGGCTGGGCGTGGAGGAACTGACCAAGCCCGAACTCACCGGCGAGTGGGAATACAAGCTCGCGCAGATGGAGCACGGCAAGCTCTCGCGCGACCGCTTCATGCACGAGATCGCCGACATGACGAAGCGCATCGTCATGAAGGCCAAGGAGTACGACCGCGACACCGTGCCGGGCGACTACGCGACGCTGAAGACGCCCTGCCCCAACTGCGGCGGCGTCGTGCAGGAGACGTACCGCCGCTACAACTGCGTGGGCAAGCCGGGCCAGCAGCCCTGCGGCTTCTCGTTCACCAAGATCCCGGCGGGCCGGCCCTTCGAACTTCACGAGGTGGAGCAGTTCCTGCGCGACAAGCGCATCGGCCCGCTGCAGGGCTTCCGCTCCAAGGCGGGCTGGCCCTTCACCGCCGAACTCGCCCTCGCCTATGACGAGGAGGAGAAGAACTGGAAGCTGGAGTTCGACTTCGGCAACGAGGACGACCCGGCCGAGACCGGCGAAATGGTGGACTTCGCGCCGCAGCAGCCGCTGGGGCCGTGCCCGAAGTGCGGCCACCGCGTGTTCGAGTGGGGCAGCAACTACGTGTGCGAACGCGCGGTGCCCACGCAGGACCATCCCAAGCCGACCTGCGACTTCAAGAGCGGCAAGATCATCCTGCAGCAGCCGGTGGAGCGCGAGCAGATGGCCAAGCTGCTCGCCACCGGCAAGACGGACCTGCTGGACAAGTTCGTCTCCATGCGCACGCGCCGCTCCTTCAAGGCCTACCTCGCCTGGGATGCGGAAGCGGGCAAGGTGAACTTCGAGTTCGAGCCGCGCGCTTCCAAGTTCCCGCCGCGCAAGACGGCGGGCGCGGCGACGAAGACCACGGCCGCGGGACGCGCGAAGGCGAAGGAACCCGCGAGCGCGTACAAGGCCACCGCCAAGGCAGCGAAGACGGCCGCCGGCAAGAAGCCGGTCGCGAAGAAGGCCGCGCCGGCGAAGAAGGCTGCCGCGCCGCGCAAGAGCGGGCCGGGCCTCAAGCCCAGCCCCGAACTCGCCGCCGTGATCGGCAACGAGCCGGTGGCGCGCACCGAGGTGATCAAGAAGCTCTGGGACTACATCAAGGCCCAGGGGCTGCAGGACGCGACCGACAAGCGCGCGATCAACGCCGACGACAAGCTGCGGGCCGTGTTCGGCAAGCCGCAGGTGACGATGTTCGAGCTGGCGGGGATCGTGGGCAAGCACCTGAGCTGAAGGGGCTCAGGGCGAGCGCAGGTGCCAGGCCTTCATCCGCGTGAAGGCCTGGATGCCGTACTTCGACAGCGTGAGGCCGATCCCGGAATCGCCCACGCCGCTCCAGGGCAGGCGCGGGCTCACGCGGTCGCAGCAGTTCCAGTAGACGCTGCCCGCGCGCACCTGCGAGAGGATGCGCGTGGCGCGCGCCTCGTCGCGCGTGTAGACGCCGGCGGTGAGGCCGTAGCGCGTGTCGTTCATCCAGTGCACGGCTTCCCCGTCGTCGCGCACCTTCTGGATGCCGATCACGGGGCCGAAGCTCTCCTCGCGCATGATCTCCATCGTGTGGTCCACGTTGACCAGCACCGTGGCGTCGAACCAGTTGCCGTCGCCGATGCGCCTCTCGCCGCCCACCAGCAGCGCCGCGCCTTTCGCGAGGGCGTCGCCCACCTGCTCCTCCAGCACGTCCAGCTGCTGCGCGCGCGTGATGGCGCCGATGTAGGTGTCCTCGCGCATCGGGTCGCCCAGGCGCATGCCCTTCACCGCGGCGACGAAGCCGTCGACGAAATCGTCGTGCACCTTCTCGTGCACGTAGATGCGCTCCACCGAGCAGCAGCTCTGGCCGGTGTTGTACATGGCGCCGTCGGCGAGCGACTCGGCGGCCGCGCGCACGTCCACGTCGTCGCAGACGTAGCTCGGGTCCTTGCCGCCCAGCTCCAGCTGCAGCCGCACGAAACGGCCGGCAAGCGCCTGCGCGATGCGCCGGCCGGTCGCGTGGGAACCGGTGAAGAACACGCCGTCCAGCTCCTGCTGCAGCACCGCGGCGCCGACCTCGCCGGCGCCCACGAGCACCACCAGCACGTCGCGCGGCACGCCCGCCTCGTGCAGCAGGCGCGCGATCTCCAGGCCGCTGAGCGTGGCGTGCTCCGACGGCTTGTACAGCACCGCGTTGCCGGCCAGCAGCGCCGGCAGCAGCACGTTGCAGCCCACGAACCAGGGATAGTTCCAGGCCGAGATGTTGGCGACCACCCCCAGCGGCTCGTGGACGATGCGCTCGCGCATGCCGTCCGCGTCGTGCACCGTCTCGGGCGCGATCGCCGCTTCGGTCTGCGCCAGGAAGAAGTCGATGCGCGGCAGCAGGCCGTCGAGCTCGTTGCGCGCCATGCGGATCGGCTTGCCGGTCTCGCGCGTCATCGTTTCGGCCAGCATGTCGCGGTCGCGCACCACCCTTTCGCGGAAGCGCGCGATGCAGGCCAGCCGCTCCTGCAGAGGCTGCGCGGCCCAGGCGGCCTGCGCCGCGCGCACGGCCGCGGCCTTGGCGGCGACGGAGTCGGCGTCGTCGGCGGGCAAGGCGATCAGCAGTTCGCCGGTGGCGGGGTTGTGGACGGGCAAGGTGCTCATGAGGATCGGGCCGCGCGGGCGGCCGCCAGGAAGTCGCGCAGCAGGGGCGTGTCGTCGATCACGCCCAGCTCCGGACGATGGAATTCGGGATGCCACTGCACGCCGGCGATCCAGGCGTTGCCGGTGTAGCGGATCGCTTCGACCACGCCATCCTCCGAAGACACTGCCTCCACGGCGAAGCCGGGCGCGAGGTCCTTGATGCCCTGGTGGTGGACGCTGTTGATGCGGTGGCGGCCGGCCTGCACGAGCCCGGCCAGCCGCGTCTCGGGCAACACGTCGACCTCGTGGAAGTGCAGGTCGTAGG
>JAEZEB010000157.1 GCA_023438115.1 Pseudomonadota bacterium
TCGAGAAGTTCTTCGACGGCAAGGTGTTCGACCCGGCCGACCCGAAGAAGTACCTCGACTCGCTCGAGATCAAGTCCCTGAAGGCGGCGTGAGGGAGCAGGCATGTCCGACAACATCGTGAACGACCCCCTCGCCATGCCGGGACTCGCCCGGCATCCCGCCGCGCGGGCCCAGGCCATCCATCCCGCCATGGCGTTCCTGCAGCGCGCGGTCCGCGGCTTCGGCACCCACGTGCTGCCGCCGCTGGTGATCATCGGCTTCCTGCTGCTGCTGTGGCAGATCCTCGGATCGCGCCCCGGCGCCGCCCTGCCCGCGCCCACGCGGGTGGTGGAGGACACGTGGGAGCTGATCACGCAGCCCTTCTACGACCACGGCGGCAACGACGTGGGCATCGCCTGGCAGCTGCTCGCCAGCCTGCAGCGCGTGGCCTACGGCTACGCGCTGGCGGTGGTGGCGGGCGTGGGCCTGGGCGTGCTGGTGGGCCAGTCCACCTGGGCGCTGCGCGGCCTGGACCCGCTGTTCCAGGTGCTGCGCACCGTGCCGCCGCTCGCGTGGCTGCCGATCTCGCTGGCAGGCTTCCGCGACGGCCATCCCTCGGCGATCTTCGTCATCTTCATCACCTCGATCTGGCCGATCATCATCAACACCTCGATCGGCATCCGCAACATCCCCGAGGACTACCGCAACGTGGCCAAGGTGATCCGGCTCAACGGCCTGGAGTACTTCACCAGGATCATGCTGCCCGCGGCCGCGCCCTTCATCTTCTCGGGCCTGCGCATCGGGGTGGGCCTGTCCTGGCTGGCCATCATCGCGGCGGAGATGCTGATCGGCGGCGTGGGCATCGGCTTCTTCATCTGGGACGCGTGGAACTCGTCCCGCATCAGCGACATCATCCTGGCGCTCGTGTACGTCGGCCTCGTGGGCTACGCCCTCGACCGCGTCGTCGCCTTCATCGGCCGCAAGGTCACCCGCGGCACGGCCGCCGGCTAGGAAAGGGGAACGACGTGAGCCATTCCTATCTCTGCCTCTCGCGCATCGACATGACCTTTCCGGGGCCGAACGGCGGCAACCCGGTGCTGCGCAACATCAGCCTGGACGTGCGGCGCGGCGAGTTCATCTCGCTGATCGGCCACTCCGGCTGCGGCAAATCCACGGTGCTGAACATCGTGGCCGGCCTGCTGAAAGCCACCTCCGGCGGCGTGATCGTCGAAAACCGCGAAGTCGACGCGCCCGGCCCCGACCGCGCGGTGGTGTTCCAGAACCACTCGCTGCTGCCCTGGCTGACGGTCTACCAGAACGTGGAGATCGCGGTGGACAAGATCTTCCGCGGCACGCGCAGCGCCGCCGAGCGCAGGGAGTGGATCCTCCACAACCTGGCGATGGTCAACATGTCGCACGCGCTGGACCGCCTGCCCTCGCAGATCTCCGGCGGCATGAAGCAGCGCGTGGGCATCGCCCGGGCGCTGGCCATGGAACCCAAGGTGCTGCTGCTGGACGAACCCTTCGGGGCGCTGGACGCGCTGACCCGCGCGCACCTGCAGGACGAGGTGATCCGCATCCAGTCCGAGCTGGGGAGCACGGTCATGATGATCACGCACGACGTCGACGAGGCAGTGCTGATGTCCGACCGCGTGGTGATGATGACCAACGGCCCGGCGGCGGAGATCGGCCAGGTCCTCGACGTGCCGCTGGAGCGCCCCCGCAACCGCATCGCGCTGGCGGAAAACCCCGTCTACAACCACTGCCGGCAGGAGATCCTGAGCTTCCTGTACGAGAAGCAGCGCAAGGTGGCGCCGATCTCCGCGCGCGCGGGCGCACCGTTCGCGCGCCGGGAGAAGGTGGCGGCCTAGCCGATCAGGACCTGGATGCTGTGCTGGTAAGCCTCGGTCAGGCGGTCGAAGGTCTCCAGCAGCTCCTCGCTCGCTGCCGCCACCTGCATGCGGCCCGCGGGAAGGGTTGCCGCAGGAACGGCGGCGCGCAGCCGCTCCCACGCCTCGCCGCCTTCCTCCAGCATGGCGCGGATCTGCGGGCTGGAGAGCGGCGCGCGGGACAATTCGAGCAGGCCCCGCTCGAAAGCGGACGCGGTCTCCACCAGCGCCGCGTCCTGGCCGGGCGCGTTCGCCTGCAGCAGCGCCAGCTTGGCCATGCGCTGCGACAGCATGCGCTGGCGGCCGGACACGTTGATCACGTGCACCTTGGCGGCCAAGCCCGAGGATTCGAGGGCCGCAACGAGCGCGTCGGCCTGGGCCAGCACGGCTTCGGCCCGCTGGTCCAGCGCCGGCAGCTCGGACACCTTGGCCGGCGCGTCCAGCAGGCGGCGCAGGTCGCTCCAGCCCGCGCGCGCGGCGGCGATCAGGTCGCCGTAAGTTGCGGCGGACAGTTCCCCCTCCAGGGCCGCCAGGTTGTCCTCCACGCGCTGCGCCGACTCACGCACCAGCACCGCGGCGGCTGCGCCATCGGTGCGGCTGCAGGCCAGCGCGTAGAGCTTCACCAGCCGCTGCGACAGCATGCGCTGCTGGCCCGCGCGGTTGATCGCCTCGGCGACGCGCGCGGCGTCGATCACCTGCCGCGAGACCTGGCCCACGCGCTGGTTGCCATGCATCGAGGCGGTGCGCAGCAGCTGGAAGGCCTCCTCCTCCGTCACGCGCTGCGCGCGCATCAGGATGCCCTTGGCCTTGTCCACCCACTTGCGCTCCTCGAGCTTGTCGCCCAGTTCGAGGATGCGGGCGCGCAGCTCGCGCTCGCGCTTCTCGCGCGCCTGCGCCAGGTGCACCAGCGGCCGCAGGCGCTGCGGTGCGTAGCCTTGCACCACCCAGGCGTGCACGCCCGCTTCGAGTGCGCGCTGCAGCGCTTCGACGCCGGCGTCCTGGGTGAAGAACAGCACCGGCACCGATTGCTGGGCCAGCAAGGTCGCGACGGATTGCAACAGCTCCGTCGTGGGGCGCGGCGCCCAGCACGCGAGCACGTCGGGGGCCGCGCGCAGCGTGTCGCGCACCAGGTGGGCGCAATCGCCCTCGCCGCAGACCTGGAAACCCGCCGCGGCGAAGTCGGCGGCGAGCGCGGGTGCCCCGGGATCGGGCATGGAAAGAAGGAGGACGGAAGTCACGGAGGGCGGCTCTTGCAGGGCCGCAAGCATAGAGCAAGCCCGGCGGCGTCGCTGGCACGGTCCCTGCAACGACAGGACATCGGGTGTGATGACGCACCCGGGCCGTGCATCGTACCGCCGGCCGTGCGCACGACGTGGTGTGCTGACCCGTACCCAACGCAAGGGCGCGTTCGCGCGCCCCGGTCCACACCCACGAACGATGAGCGCCTTCAAGAGTTTCCTCGCGTCCGGGCACGCGCCCACCCTCTTCGCGGCCTTCTTCTACTTCACGTTCTCCTGCGCCATCTGGGTGCTGAATGGCGCGATGGCGCCCTTCATCCGCGAGACTTTCGCGCTGAGCGCCGCCCAGATGGGCCTGATGCTGTCGGTGCCCATCGTCGCCGGCGCCCTGATGCGCTTTCCGCTGGGCCTGCTGGCCCAGTACATCGGCCGCAAGAACGCCACGCTGGTGGAGATGGGCCTGATCGCCGTCGCCATGGTGTTCGGCCTGCTCTTCGTCGACAGCTTCGGCGACCTGCTCGCCATGGGCGTGCTCCTGGGCTTCGCCGGCGCCAGCTTCGGCGTGGCGCTGTCGCTAGGCTCTGGCTCCTTCCCGGCGCAGCACAAGGGCCTGGCCATGGGCATCGTCGGCGCGGGGAACGTTGGCACCGCGGTCGCCGTGCTGCTGGCGCCGCCGCTGGCGCAATGGCTTGGCTGGCAGGCGGTCTACGGCCTGGCGGCCGTCGGCATCCTGCTGCCGGCCGCGGTGATGATCGTGTGGGCGCGCGAGCCCGACGACGCCGCCCGCCACGGCAGCCTGCGCGAGCACGTCGCCTGCCTGTTCGAGCACGACGGCTGGGTCTTCAGCATCATCTACTGCATCAGCTTCGGCGGCTTCATCGGCCTGGCGAGCTTCCTGCCTTCCTATTACTTCGACCAGTTCGGGGTGAGCAAGGTGCAGGCGGGCCAGCTCACCATGCTCGCCGCCTTCATGGGCGCGGCGATGCGCATCGTGGGCGGCTGGACCGCCGACCGCTGGGGCGGCCTGAACACGCTGACCGTGGTGCTGCTGCTCGTTGCGGGCTCGCTGGTGCTCATCGGCCTCGCCGGCCGTTCGCTCGCGCTCACCACCGCCCTCTTCGTGCTTTGCTTCGCTGCGCTCGGCGCGGGCAACGGCGCCTTGTTCCAGCTCGTGCCGCTGCGCTGGCCCGCGACCACGGCGGTCGCCGGTTCGATGATCGGAGAGGTCGGCGCCCTCGGCGGCGGCCTGGTGCCCGGCACCATGGGCCTGTCGCGGCAGTACCTCGGCACCTACGACTGGGGCTTCTTCCTCTTCGCCGCCCTGGCCCTGCTCGTGCTCGCCGTGATGCGCGTGATGCAGGGCCGCTGGACGCGCACCTGGGCCGGCCGCGGCGGCCGCGCCCCCAGCCGGCCCGCGATGGCCGGCGCCTGAACCCGCATTTCCAAGGAGTCCACCCCATGAAGAAATCCAGACTGGTCATGATCGGCAACGGGATGGCCGGCGTGCGCACGATCGAGGAACTCCTCAAGATCGCGCCCGAGCTGTACGACGTCACGGTCTTCGGCGCCGAGCCCCACCCGAACTACAACCGCATCCTGCTGTCGCCGGTGCTTGCCGGCGAACAGACGCTGGACGAGATCGTCCTGAACAGCTGGGGGTGGTACGAGCAGAACCGCATCCGCCTGCACGCCGGCCGCAAGGTGGTGGAGATCGACCGCGTGCACCGCGTCGTGCGCGCCGACGACGGCACCGAGGAGGAGTACGACCGCCTGCTGCTGGCCACGGGCTCCAATCCCTTCATGCTGCCGGTGCCCGGCAAGGACCTGCAGGGCGTGATCGCCTACCGCGACATCGCCGACACCAACGCGATGATCGAGGCGGCCGGCAAGTACCGGAAGGCCGTGGTGATCGGCGGCGGCCTGCTGGGCCTGGAAGCGGCCAACGGCCTCATGAAGCGCGGCATGGAAGTCACCGTCGTGCACGTCATGCCCTGGCTGATGGAACGCCAGCTGGACGAGACCGCAGGCCGCATGCTGCAGAAGTCGCTGGAGGACCGCGGCCTGAAGTTCCTGATCGGTGCGCAGACGCAGGAGCTGGTGGGCGGCACCGAGGGCCGCGTGGCGGCGGTGAAGTTCAAGGACGGTTCGCAGGTCGAGGCCGACCTGGTGGTGATGGCCGTGGGCATCCGCCCCAACACGGAACTGGCCGAGAACGCCGGCCTGCACTGCAACCGCGGCATCGTGGTGCACGACACCATGCAGACGGTGACCGACGCGCGCATCTACTCGGTGGGCGAATGCGCCGCGCACCGCGGCGTTGCCTACGGCCTGGTCGCCCCCCTGTTCGAACAAGCCAAGGTGGCGGCCAACCACCTGGCGCAGTTCGGCATCGGCCGCTACACGGGCTCGCTCACCTCCACCAAGCTGAAGGTCACCGGCATCGACCTGTTCTCCGCCGGCGACTTCATGGGCGGCGACGGCGCGGAGGAAATCGTGATGAGCGACCCCTTCGGCGGCGTCTACAAGAAGCTGGTGATCAAGGACGAGAAGCTGGTGGGCGCCTGCCTCTACGGCGACACGGTGGACGGCAGCTGGTACTTCAAGCTGCTGCGCGAGGGCCGCAAGATCTCCGACCTGCGCGACAAGCTGATGTTCGGCGAGTCCAACCTCGGCGACGCCGGCCACCAGGGCCAGAACAAGGCCGCCGCGATGGCGGACACCGACGAGGTCTGCGGCTGCAACGGCGTGAGCAAGGGCACGATCTGCAAGGCCATCAAGGAGAAGGGCCTGTTCACGCTGGACGAGGTGCGCAAGCACACCAAGGCGAGCGCCTCCTGCGGCTCCTGCACCGGGCTGGTGGAGCAGATCATCATGTTCACCGCCGGCGGCGACTACTCCGCCACGCCCAAGAAGAAGGCGATGTGCGGCTGCACCGACCACAGCCACCAGGAGGTGCGCGACGCGATCCGCGCCAACCACCTGGTGACCATCGCGGACACCATGCGCTTCCTGGAATGGCGCACGCCCAACGGCTGCGCCTCCTGCCGCCCGGCGCTGAACTACTACCTGATCTCCACCTGGCCCAGGGAGGCGAAGGACGATCCGCAATCGCGCTACATCAACGAGCGCAGCCACGCCAACATCCAGAAGGACGGCACCTATTCGGTGATCCCGCGCATGTGGGGCGGCGAGACCACGGCGAGCGAGCTGCGCCGCATCGCCGACGTGGTGGACAAGTACAAGATCCCCACGGTGAAGGTCACCGGCGGCCAGCGCATCGACCTGCTGGGCGTGAAGAAGGAAGACCTGCGCGACGTGTGGCAGGACCTCGGCATGCCTTCCGGCCACGCTTACGCGAAGGCGCTGCGCACGGTGAAGACCTGCGTGGGCAGCGAATGGTGCCGCTTCGGCACGCAGGACTCCACGCAGATGGGCAAGGATCTCGAACGCGCGCTGTGGCGCATGTACGCGCCGCACAAGGTTAAGCTGGCCGTCTCCGGCTGTCCCCGCAACTGCGCGGAGTCGGGCATCAAGGACGTGGGCGTGATCGGCGTGGATTCCGGCTGGGAGATCTACGTCGGCGGCAACGGCGGCATCAAGACCGAGGCGGGCGAGTTCTTCTGCAAGGTCAAGACGCGCGAGGAAGTCCTGGAGTACAGCGGCGCCTTCCTGCAGCTCTATCGCGAGGAAGGCTGGTACCTGGAACGCACGGTGCACTACATCCACCGCGTCGGTCTCGACCACGTGAAGAAGCGCATCCTCGAGGACCACGAAGGCCGCAAGGCGCTGTGGGAGCGCCTGCAGTTCGCCCTGGACGGCGAACCCGATCCCTGGTTCGAGCACGACAAGGCGCAGGTGGACGTGCGCCAGTTCACGAAACTGCAGGCGGAAGGACAGGAAGCATGAAGGCGAACGACTGGCAAGTGATCTGCCGGGTGGAAGACATCCCGGTGCTGGGTTCGCGGCGCGTGGCGCGCCAGCGCGGCGTGGACGTGGCGGTGTTCCGCAACGCGGAGGACCAGGTGTTCGCACTCCTGGACCGCTGCCCGCACCAGGGCGGCCCGCTGTCGCAGGGCATCGTGTTCGGCACCAGCGTGGCCTGTCCGCTGCACAACTGGACCATCGGCCTGGACGATGGCTGCGCGCACGCGCCCGACGAAGGCTGCACGCAGCGCTTCTCGTGCAAGGTGGAGGCGGGCCAGGTGCTGCTGGACCCGGTGGAACTCGCCACCCTGGCCATCGACCTCAAAGCCACCAAGGCAGGACCGCGCCGACCGTGAAGGAAACCCGGTCCACCTGCCCCTACTGCGGCGTCGGCTGCGGCGTGCTCATCGCCTCCGACGGCGACCGCATCACCGGCGTGCGCGGCGACCCCGCGCATCCGGCGAACTTCGGCCGCCTGTGCACCAAGGGCTCGACGCTGCACCTGACGGCCGCGCCGCAGACGCGCCAGGCGCGGCTGCTGCATCCCATGCTGCGCGAGCGGCGCGGCGACAAGCCGCTGCGCACCGACTGGAACGTGGCGCTGGACCACGCGGCCGACCGCTTCGCGCAGACGATCCGCACCCACGGCCCGGATGCCGTGGGCTTCTACATCTCCGGCCAGCTGCTCACCGAGGACTACTACGTCTTCAACAAGCTCGCCAAGGGCCTGGTCGGCACCAACAACGTCGACACCAACTCGCGGCTTTGCATGAGCAGCGCGGTGGCGGGTTACAAGATGACGCTGGGCGCCGACGCGCCGCCGCCCTGCTACAACGACGTCAACCACGCGGACTGCATCTTCATCGCCGGCAGCAACACCGCCTTCGCGCATCCCGTGCTGTTCCGCCGCATCGAGGAAGCGAAGGCCGCGCGGCCGCACGTGAAGATCGTGTTCTGCGATCCGCGCCGCACCGACACCACCGAACTCGCCGACCTGCACCTGCCCCTGCAGCCCGGCACCGACGTCATGCTGTTCCACGGCATGCTGCACGTGATGCTGTGGGAAGGCTGGACCGACCCGGCGTACATTGCCGCGCACACCAGCGGCTTCGACGCCCTGAAGGCGGTGGTGCGCGACTGCACGCCCGACGAGGTGGCGCGCACCTGCGGCATCCGCAAGGAAGACCTGTTCACGGCGGCCCGCTGGTTCGCCACCTCCGCAGCAACGCTGAGCCTCTATTGCCAGGGCCTCAACCAGTCCAGCAACGGGACGGCCAAGAATGCCGCGCTGATCAACCTGCACCTGGCCACCGGGCAGATCGGCCGGCCGGGCGCCGGCCCGTTCTCGCTGACCGGCCAGCCCAACGCCATGGGCGGCCGCGAGGTCGGCGGCCTGGCCAACCTGTTGTCCGCGCACCGGGATCTCGCGAATCCGCAGCACCGCGCGGAAGTGGCCGCCCTTTGGGGCGTTCCTTCGGTGCCCGAGAAGCCGGGCAAGACGGCCGTGGAGATGTTCCAGGCCGCGGCCGACGGCGAGATCCGCGCATTGTGGATCGCGTGCACCAATCCCGCGCAATCGATGCCTGACCAGAGCACGGTGCGCCGCGCCTTGCAGCGCGCCGACTTCGTCGTCGTGCAGGAAGCCTTCGCTACCACGGCGACCTGCGACTACGCCGACCTGTTGCTGCCCGCCACCACCTGGGGCGAAAAGGACGGCACGGTCACCAACAGCGAGCGGCGCATCAGCCGCGTGCGTCCCGCGGTGCCGCCGCCCGGCAGCGCGCGGCACGACTGGAAGATCGTCGTGGACTTCGCGCATCGCCTCGAGCAACGCCTTCCTCCCTCCCCCTCAGGGGGAGGGTCGGGGTGGGGGCACGCCCCCCCCCCCCACTTACCCAACACC
>JAEZEB010000170.1 GCA_023438115.1 Pseudomonadota bacterium
GGGTGAGGCCCAGGCCGCCCTTGCGGCGGCGCGGGGCGCGGGCGCGCTCGTCGGGATCGGCGCGCAGGTTCGGGGCGGGATCGGTAACCATGCGGGCGATGCTGCGCCCATTCCCCCCGGGGATCAACCCCCGCGCGGGCGCGCGGGCGGCCCCGGTGCGAAAATGCGGGCCATGAGCGCCGTCTGGATCGAGAACGAACCCGCCCCTTCGCAGGAAGATCGCAAGATCGAGCGCGAGAACCACAAGCTGGAAAAGCGCCTGTGCCGCCTGGTGGGCCAGGCCATTGGCGACTACAACATGATCGAGGCCGGCGACAAGGTGATGGTGTGCCTGTCCGGCGGCAAGGACAGCTACGCGCTGCTGGACATCCTCATGAAGCTGCAGCGGCGCGCGCCGGTCAGCTTCGAACTCGTGGCGGTCAACCTCGACCAGAAGCAGCCGGGCTTTCCGGAGCACATCCTGCCGGAGTACCTGAAGGCGCTGGGCGTGCCCTTCCACATCGAGGAGCAGGACACCTATTCCATCGTCAAGGACAAGATCCCCGAGGGCAAGACGATGTGCAGCCTGTGCAGCCGGCTGCGCCGCGGCATCCTGTACCGGGTGGCCGACGAACTGGGGGCCACCAAGATCGCGCTGGGCCACCATCGCGACGACATGCTGCAGACGCTGCTGCTCAACATGTTCTTCGGCGGCAAGCTCAAGGGCATGCCGCCCAAGCTCGTCAGCGACGACGGCCGCCACATGGTGATCCGCCCGCTGGCCTACATCAACGAGAAGGACCTGGTGCGCTGGGCCGAGGTGCGCGCCTTCCCCATCATCCCCTGCACCCTGTGCGGCAGCCAGGAGAACCTGCAGCGCAAGCAGGTGGGCGAGATGCTGCGCGAATGGGAGCGCAAGCATCCCGGCCGGCTCGACAACATGCTGCACGCACTGCAGAACGTCGTTCCGTCCCACCTGGCCGACGGAACGCTCTACGATTACAAAGGTCTCAAGGTGACGGGCGTGCCCGATGCCGGGGGCGACCGCGCGTTCGACCAGGACGAACTCCCGGCCGCCGGTAGCCTGCCCGCCCTGCAAGTGATCAAGCTCTGAGGCGCCCCGGGGGCGCCTCGCGTTGGGAGGTGCTCCATGGCGCGAATCGCGCGTTTCGTCTTCGCCGCCTGCGTCGCGGTGTTCCTGGCCGGTTGCGCAACCGGCTACCGGCTGGACAACCAGGTCCAGTCCTTTTCCCACCTGCAGGGCCTGCCCGCGCAGCCCACCTACCGCTTCGAGCGGTCCCTGTCGCAACAGGCGGATCCGGCGCAGCAGGCGCTGGAGGCGCTGGCCGACCCCGCCCTGCACAAGGCGGGGTTGCGCCGTGACGACGCCAATCCGCGCTACAGCGTGCAGGTGACCGCCCGGGTCAACCGCACCCTGTCGCCTTATTACGACCCCTGGGACGGCTGGGGCTGGGGCGGCGGCTGGGGGGTGGGCCTGAGCGGGCGGCACATGGGGATCGGCTTCGGAGGTCCCTGGCCGCGCGCCGACTCCTACTGGTTCCAGCGGGAAGTGGCGGTGATCGTGCGCGAACTGGGCAGCAACCGGGTCGTGTACGAGACGCGTGCCGTCAACGACGGCCCCTTGCTGGACAACCGCGTGGTGCTGCCGGCGATGTTCGAGGCGGCCATGCAGGGCTTCCCCAATCCGCCCCTGGGCCCGCGCCGGGTCGACATCCAGGTGGGCGCCAACTCCTGACCGGCCGCAAGATCGCTTGCCGCGCGGGAGCGGCTCCCTACAATGGCGCGGTATGGAAGCCACCCGCATCATTGCCGTGCGGCATGGCGAGACGTCCTGGAACGTGGATGCCCGCATCCAGGGACAGCTCGACATCCAGCTGAACGACACGGGTCGATGGCAGGCGCGTCGGGTGGGCCAGGCCCTCTCGTCCGAGCAGCTCGCGGCCATCTACTCCAGCGACCTCGGCCGCGCCCATGAAACCGCCCGCGCGATCGGCGAAGCCGCCGGCGTGCCCGTGGTGGCGCACCCGGGCCTGCGCGAGCGGCGCTTCGGCGTCTTCGAGGGCAAGACCTTCGACGAGATCCGCGAGACCTGGCCGGAACATGCGCAGAACTGGAAGAAGCGCATCCCCGAATGGGAGCCGCCCGAGGGCGGCGAGTCGCTGCTGCACCTGCGCGAACGCGTCACGCGCACCGTGAGCGACCTGGCCGCCCACCATTGCGGCGAGCAGATCGCCGTGGTGGCGCACGGCGGCGTGCTCGACGCGCTGTACCGCGTGGCCACCGGCCAGGAAGTCAACTCCCCCCGCACCTGGCAGCTGCCGAACGGGGCCATCAACCGCCTGCTGTGGACCCCGGAGGGCTTCACGCTGGTCGGCTGGTCCGACACGCAGCACCTCGAGCAGCCCGCGATCGATGAAAACACCACTTGGTGACGAACTGAAACGCCTGATCGGCCAGAGCGTGGCCGCCATCGACACCCCCGCCCTCGTCGTCGACCTCGACGCCATGCAGCGCAACCTGAGCCGCATGGCCGAATTCGCGCGCAAGCACGGCCTGCGCTGGCGCCCGCACGCGAAGATGCACAAGAGCTCCGCCATCGCCAAGCTGCAGATGCAGGCCGGCGCGGTGGGCGTGTGCGTGCAGAAGACGTCGGAGGCCGAAGCCATGGTGGCCGGCGGCGTCTGCAACGTCTACATCAGCAACGAGGTGGTCGCGCCGGCGAAGCTCGCCCGCGTGGCCGACCTCGCGCACCAGGTCGCGGCCGAACAGGGCCAGCTCGCGATCGCGGTGGACAGCGTGGAAGGCGTGCGCCGCCTCGCGCACGAGATGAACGACCGCCGGCGCGGCGGCCAGGCCGCCGTGATCGACGTCTTCGTGGAGCTCGAGGTGGGACAGGGCCGCTGCGGCGTCACGCCGGGCCAGTCGGCCGTGGACCTGGCGCTGGAGATCCGCAAGCACCCGGCGCTGCGCTTCGCCGGCCTGCAGGCCTACCACGGGCGGGCGCAGCACCTGCGCAGCCCGCGCGCGCGGCGCGACGCCATCGCCACGGTCGTGCGCGACGTGCGCTTCACGAAGCAGCTGATCGAGGACGAAGGGCTGGCCGTCGGACTGGTGACCGGCGCGGGCACCGGCAGCATGGTGTGCGAAGCCGCGAGCGGCGTCTACGGCGAGCTGCAGGCCGGGTCCTTCCTGTTCATGGATGCCGACTACGCCGCGAACGAGCGCGACGCCGCGCAGCCGCAGTTCGAGCACGCCCTGTTCGTGAAGTCGCAGGTCATGAGCACGGGGCTGATGCACGCCGTCTGCGACGCCGGCCACAAGAGCCACGCGATCGACTCCGGCCTGCCGCGGGTGCTCGCGCTGGAGCCCACCGGCGAGCTGGAGTACGCCAACGGCGGCGACGAGCACGGGATCCTGCGGCCGGCGAGCGGCAACCAGCGCGTGCCGCGGCTGGACGAAACCGTCTGGCTGATCCCGGGCCACTGCGACCCCACCGTCAACCTGCACAACGTGCTGGTCGGCGTCACCGGCGGCCTGCAGAAGGGCCGCGTGGACAAGATCATCCGGGTTGACGCCAGAGGCGCGCTGACCTGACAAGCGGGAGAATGGGGGCATGGAACTGTCCCCGAGTCAGGTCATCGTCCTGGCGACTCCCGTTTTCCTGCTGCTGATCGCGGTCGAGTACGCCGTCGGCGTCTGGCGCGGCCGTAACACCTACCGCCTGAACGATGCCATCAACAGCATCAGCCTGGGCATGCTGAGCCAGGTGACGGCGGTGCTCACGCGCCTGTTCCGCATCGGCATCTACACGGCCGTGTACGGCGTGGTGTCCGTGTGGCACGCCGACGAATTCTGGACCTCGCCGCTCGGCTGGCTGCTGGCGCTGGTGTTCTACGACTTCTGCTACTACTGGCTGCACCGCGCCGGCCACGAGGTGGCGGTGTTCTGGGCGGCGCACGTGGTGCACCACCAGAGCCAGGACTACAACCTGTCCACCGCGCTGCGCCAGACCAGTTCCGGCGCGCTGCTCGGGTGGATCTTCTACCTGCCCATGGCCATCGCGGGCGTGCCGCCCATGGTGTTCGCGGTCGTCGCGCTCGTCGACCTGCTGTACCAGTACTGGGTGCACACCGAGCAGGTGGGCAAGCTCGGCTGGTTCGACCGCTGGTTCTGCTCGCCGTCCAACCACCGCGTGCACCACGCGGTGAACGACCGCTACCTCGATCGCAACTACGGCGGCATCCTGATCGTCTGGGACCGCATGTTCGGCAGCTTCCGCGAAGAAGACGAGAAGTGCGTGTACGGAACGCGTTCACCCC
Organism: Pseudomonadota bacterium; assembly: GCA_023438115.1. Taxonomy (GTDB): domain Bacteria; phylum Pseudomonadota; class Gammaproteobacteria; order Burkholderiales; family Burkholderiaceae_C; genus Ramlibacter. Next base: position 4,320 of record JAEZEB010000170.1, read on the forward strand.
TGAACAGCTGGGATCCGCTGTGGTCCAACCTGGAGGTGTACTGGGCGCTGGCGAAGGACAGCTGGCATGCGCGCTCCTGGGCCGACAAGCTGCGCGTGTGGATCAAGCCGCCGGGATGGCGCCCGCCGGACGTCGCCGCGCGCTTTCCCAAGCCGGAGTTCCGCATCGACGCCCTCCAACGCTACCACCCGCCGATGACGCCGGCGCTGGCTTGGTTCGCCGGACTGCAGTTCGTCGCGATCCTCGCGGGTGTGGCCCTGTTCCTCTGGCACGCTGACCAGATGCCGGTGTCGCGTTCGGTCGTGTGGCTGGCCGCGTTGACCGCTTCGCTGTGGGCCGTGGGCGCGGCGATGCAGGGGCGCATCGGCATGCTGGCCGTGCTGATGATCGAGGCCGGCGCCCTGGCCACGGCGACTTCGGCCGACGGCTGGATCGAGCTGCATCGCGTGTTCAAGCCGCTCGCCATGGTGTTCGCCATCGCGCTGGTGCTTGCGCGCAGCGAGGGCTTGCGCGCGCGGCGCGGCTTCGACCTGAAGCTCGTGGCTGCCCTGGCGCTGTGCCTCGCCGGCGACGTGTTCCTGATGTTTCCCGGTTACTTCATCCCGGGACTCGTGAGTTTCCTGGCCGGCCACCTCTGCTACATCGCCCTGTTCCGCCAGGACGTGCGCTGGTTCGCCAGCGGCCGCGCGCTCGCCGGCACGCTGGTGGCGGCCGTGGCGATGTACGCGGTGCTGTTCTCCCACCTGCCCCCGGTGCTGAAGATCGCCGTCGCGGCCTACGCGCTGGTGATCGCCTTGATGGCGGCCCAGGCGATCGGCCGCGCGACGGTGCTGCGCGATCCTGCCTCGGCGACGGTCGCCGCCGGCGCCTGCTTCTTCATGCTGAGCGACGCGCTGCTGGCGATCAACCGCTTCGCGCAGCCGCTGCCCATGGCGCAGTTCTGGGTGCTGGGCACCTACTACGCGGCGCAGGCGCTGATCGTGTGCGGCAGCCGGCCGCCCGCCCCGGCGGCCGTCACGGCTTCTTCTTCGCTGCTTCAGCCCGCTCCCGCAGGCGCTGCGCGCTGACCTGCATCTGGCGCTGCAGGCGCTCCATCTGCGCCTGCGCGTCCGGTCCGGCCTCGCCGCGCCGCATGCGCAGCTCCAGTTCCAGCGCCTCGACGGTGCTGCCCGTGAGCCGCCCCATGTCCTCGCGCACCTCGGTGCGCGGGTCGCCCTGGCCCAGCGGCAGCGTGATCAGCTCCACGTGCGCCTCGCGCAGTGCCGGCAGGTGCGTGCGTTCGGTCGCTTCCACGAGCTGTGCCTCCGTCATACGGCCGGCCTTCACCCGCTCGGCGTCCTTCGCCAGTCCCGCGTGCGCTTCCTGCAGGCGCCGCACCACGCGCTCGAACTTGTCGCCGGTGGCGAACACGGTGCCGTGGTCGACCCGCGGCGAGGGCGTGAGGGCGACGAGCGCGGCCACCACCAGGGCCACCACAACGGCGCCGCCGGCCGCGCGCGGCAGGCTGCGACCAGTGGCCTGCGATTCGAAGTTGCCCGCCAGCACCCAGGCGAGCCCCGCGCCCGCCACCAGGCCGCCCACGTGCGCGGCGTTGTCGATGCCGGCGCGGGTGAAACCGTTGAAGAGCGCATAGGCGAGGAACACGCCTTCGCTCGTCATGATGTTGCGCGTCATCGCCTTGGGCAGGCGATCGCGATGCCGGTGCGCTGCCAGCAGCACGGCGCCCAGCACGCCGAAGACGGCGCCGGATGCACCTACGGACACCGAGGCCTGCGCGCCGAAATGCAGGCTCGCGGCGGAACCCATCAGCGCGCTGGCGAAGTACACCAGCAGGAACTGCGCGTTGCCGTACAGGCGCGCGAGCAGCTGGCCCGCGCCCCACAGCCCCAGCATGTTCATGCCCAGGTGGATCGCCCCGCCGTGCAGGAAGGTGGCGGTGAGCAGGCGCCAGTATTCGTGGTCGCGCGTGACGGCCCAGGCGGAATTCGCGCCCCAGCGGAACAGGTCGGCGGAAGAGGGGCGGAAGGCGGACACGCCCATCGCCACGTTGGCGATCCAGACGCCCACGTTCAGGGTGACGATGGCGTACAGGGCCCAGGGCGTGGGCGTGCGGCGCAGGAGTTCCTCGGAGAAAGCGGCTTCGAAGCGCGCTTCCTCGGCGCGCGCCTGCACCGCCTGGATGGCCTGCCCCGTCGCGCGTTCGGCGAAGGTGCGCTGCGCCGCTTCCACGGCCTCGGCGATCTGCGGCGGCTTCAGCAGCATGAGCGGGATGCGCCGCTCGGGCTTGCGGCCGCTGAACCAGCGCTTCGTCTTCTCCAGCGATTCGGTGGCGTCGGGCGACAGCGTGATCACCAGCGTGGTGTTGCGCTGCACGACCTCCACGCCGAGATCCTGCACGTCCCGCCAGGGGATCGTGCGGCCATTGAGCATCGCGCCGGTGATGCCGCGCGGCCCGATGCGGACCACCCAGTCGCCGGTGAGGAGGGGCTTGCCCAGAAGCCAGGCGAGGCCGCCGAGGAAGACCGCGCCCCCCAGGCCGATGAACGCCTTGCCGGTCGCCGCCATCAGCACCATCACGCCCGTGAAGAACAGGAGCACCAGGGTGATGGAGCCCAGGGTGCTGCGCCAGCTCCCCTTGTATTGCCAAACGCCTTCCGTCGCCGCCGTCGTCGTCGCCACGTCCGTCCTCCGCTGTCTTTCGTTTCGGGGGATCGTAGCGGCGGGTGCACGGGCGGTCCTCCCGCGCATGGCAGAGGAGACCGCCGGCCGTGGATTACTTCCGCCGCGGCAGGCGGCGGCGCGACGTCAGTCCTGGAACAGGCCGCCCTCGGGCCGCGGCGGCGTCACGCCCAGGTGCCGGTAGGCCGCCATCGTGGCGATGCGCCCGCGCGGCGTGCGCTGCAGGTAGCCCTGCTGGATCAGGTAGGGCTCGATCACGTCCTCGATGGTGTCGCGCTCCTCGCCGATGGAGGCGGCCACGTTGTCCAGGCCCACGGGCCCGCCGTCGAAGCGGTGGATCACGGCCTCCAGCAGCTTGCGGTCCATGACGTCGAAGCCCTGCGGATCGACGTCCAGCATGGCCAGCGCCTTCTGTGCGATCTCGCGGTCGATGCGGCCCGTGCCCTTCACGTCGGCGTAGTCGCGCACGCGCCGCAGCAGGCGGTTGGCGATGCGTGGCGTGCCGCGCGAGCGGCGGGCGATCTCCGCGGCGCCGTCCTGATCGATGGGTGCGTTGAGCAGGCCAGCGCTGCGATGCACGATCTGCGTCAGTTCTTCCGCCGTGTAGAACTCCAGCCGCGCCACGATGCCGAAGCGGTCGCGCAGCGGATTGGTCAGCATGCCCGCGCGGGTGGTGGCGCCCACCAGCGTGAAGGGCTGCAGGTCCAGCTTGATCGAGCGGGCGGCGGGGCCCTCGCCGATCATGATGTCGATCTGGTAGTCCTCGAGGGCCGGATAGAGGATTTCCTCCACCACGGGAGAGAGCCGGTGGATCTCGTCGATGAAGAGGACGTCGTTGCGTTCCAGGTTCGTCAGCAGCGCCGCGAGGTCCTTGGGTTTTTCCAGCACCGGGCCGGAGGTCTGGCGCAGGTTCACGCCCAGCTCGTTGGCGATGATGTGCGACAGCGTGGTCTTGCCCAGGCCCGGCGGGCCGAACAGCAGAACGTGGTCCAGCGCCTCGCCGCGCTTGCGCGCCGCGCCGATGAAGATCTCCAGCTGCTCGCGCGTCTTGGCCTGGCCGACGTATTCGGCGAGGCCCTTGGGACGCAGGGCGCGCTCGAGCGCCTCTTCCTGCGGGGAGGCGGGCGCGGCGGAAACCACCCTCTTTTCGGGCGCCGGGGCGAAGTCGTCGGTGCGAATGCTCATCGCGCCAGCGCCTTCAGGGCCTGCTTGATGCCCTCGCTCACGCCGATGTCCTTGGGCAGCGACTTCAGCGCGGCCTGCGCTTCCTTGTCGCTGTAGCCCAGGGCGACCAGCGCCTGCAGGATGTCGGCCTGCGCGTCGCTCGCGGCGGCGTGGCCGGCGATGCCGATGTCGGCTCCCAGCTTGCCCTTGAGTTCGAGCAGCAGGCGCTCCGCCGTCTTCTTGCCGATACCCGGAACCTTCACCAGGCGGCTGGCATCCTGCTGCGTCACGGCCTGGGCGATGTCGCCCACGCTCATGCCGCTCAGCACGGCCAGCGCGGTACGCGGACCCACGCCCGAAATCTTGATCAGCTGGCGGAAGGTCTCGCGCTCGCTGGCCGAGCCGAAGCCGAACAGGATCTGCGCGTCCTCGCGGACGACGAAGTGCGTGAGCAGCGACACCTTCTCGCCCAGCCCGGGCAGGTTGAAGAACGTGCTCATGGGGACGTCGACCTCGTAGCCGACGCCCTGGCAGTCCACCAGCACCTGCGGCGGGTTCTTTTCGGCCAGCGTCCCCGTCAATTTGCCTATCATGTCGGTCCTCTTCCGGGATTATCAGCTTGATTCTCCGCCACGCCTTCAGCCCCATCAGCAACACCCGCCTGTCGCACCTGTGCGGCCCCATGGATGAACACCTGCGCACCATCGAGACGGCGTTGCAGGTGCGGATCTCGCGCCGCCAGGAGCACTTCCGCATCGAGGGTCCCAAGGCCAAGGCGGAACGGGCGCTCGACGTGCTGCAGGCCCTCTACGAGATGGCGGGCCGCAGCATCTCCAGGGAGAAGGTGCAGCTGATGGTGGCGGCCGAATCCGCGCCGCTGGTGGCGGACGAGGACGGCGCGCTGGTGCTGCACACGCGCCGCAGCGACCTCAAGGCCCGCACGCCCAACCAGAGCGTGTACCTGGACAACATCGCCAACCACGACATCACCTTCGGCATCGGCCCGGCGGGCACGGGCAAGACCTACCTGGCCGTGGCCTGCGCCGTCGACGCACTGGAGCGCAGCGCGGTGCAGCGCATCGTGCTCACCCGCCCCGCGGTGGAGGCCGGCGAGAAGCTGGGCTTCCTGCCCGGCGACCTGACGCAGAAGGTCGATCCCTACCTGCGCCCGCTGTACGACGCCCTCTACGACCTGATGGGCTTCGAGCGCGTGACCAAGGCCTTCGAGCGCAACGCGCTGGAGATCGCGCCGCTCGCCTTCATGCGCGGGCGCACGCTGAACAACGCCTTCGTGATCCTGGACGAGGCGCAGAACACGACGCCCGAGCAGATGAAGATGTTCCTCACCCGCATCGGCTTCGGCAGCAAGGCCGTGGTGACGGGCGACGTGAGCCAGATCGACCTGCCCAAGGGCTCGATGTCGGGGCTGGTCGACGCCGAGCGCGTGCTCAAGCGCGTCAACGGCATCGCGCACACGCGCTTCAACAGCGGCGACGTGGTGCGGCACCCGCTGGTGGCGCGCATCGTCGACGCCTACGACGCCGCCCGCAAGCACGACAAATGAAGCCGGCGCTGGAACTCTCGCTACAGTTCGGCACCTTCCCCGGCGCGGCCGCCCACCGCAAGCTGCTCACGGGCGCGCGCGTGCGCCGCTGGGTGGAAGCGGCGCTGGCCGGGCCGGCCGAACTGGCCGTGCGCATCGTGGGCGCGGAGGAAGGGCAGGCCCTGAACCGCCAGTACCGCGGCAAGGACTACGCCACCAACGTGCTCACCTTCGACTACGCGCGCACGCCGCTGGTGTCCGCCGACCTGGTGCTGTGTGCCCCGGTGGTGGAGCGCGAGGCGAAGGAACAGGGCAAGACGCTGGAGGCGCATTACGCGCACCTGCTGGTACACGGCACGCTGCATGCGCAGGGCTACGACCACGAGGGAGACGACGGCGAGGCGCTGCGGATGGAGGCGGCGGAGATCCTGGTGCTGGGCAGTTTGGGGTATCCGAATCCGTATTGAGGGGGTGGGCGTCGGGGTTCGGCTTCGCGCTCACCCCGACCTACGAAGCTACGAAGTCCGCGTCCTGCACGCCCACCGTAGGTCGGGGTGAGCGCGCGAAGCGCCGAACCCCGACGCTCGCCATCACCGCACGGTCACCGGAATCGTCACCGGCCCGTCGTTCACCAGGTGCACCTGCATGTCCGCGGCGAACTCGCCCGTCTGCACCACGGGATGCGCCGCGCGCGCCTGCGCGACAAAGTAGTCGTACAGCCGTCGCCCCTCCTCCGGCGGCGCGGCATTCGTGAAGCTGGGCCGGTTGCCCCCGCTCGTGTCGGCGGCCAGGGTGAACTGGCTCACCAGCAGCAGCCCGCCGCCCACGTCCTGCACGCTGCGGTTCATCTTGCCCGCCTCGTCGCTGAAGATGCGCAGCTTCAGCAGCTTGGCCAGCAGCCGGTCGGCCTGGGCCCCGGAATCGCCGCGTTCGGCACACACCAGCACCAGCAGCCCGGCGCCGATCTCGCCAATGGTGCGGCCCGCCACCACCACCTTCGCCTCGCGCACGCGTTGCACCACGGACAGCATCAGTTCGAATCCTCCTCGTCGGCCGCATGCGACTCCACGTCGCTCGGCAACAGCTCGATGGTCGCACGGAGGCCGGGCACGGCGTTCATGAGCGCCTGTTCCACGGAGCCCCGCAGGGCGGCGGCCCGTTCCAGCGTCCATTTGCCCGGGACGTGCATGTGCAGGTCCACGAAACGGCGGCTGCCGGAGCGGCGGGTGGTCACGTGGTCGAAGCGGATGGCGGGATGCGCGAACCGCCGGAGCACCTTCTCCACCTCCTCCTGCACCTCCGGCTCGAGCGCCTTGTCCATCAGCCCCTGCGACGAGCGCCACACCAGCTGCCCGCCTTCGCGCAGGATGTTCAGCGCGACGCCGATCGCCACCACCGGGTCGAGCCAGAGCCAGCCCGTGGCCGCCGCGAGCGCCACGCCCACGATCACGCCGGCCGAGGTCCAGACGTCCGTGAAGAGGTGGCGTGCATCGCCTTCCAGCGCCATGGACCGGTGCTCGCGCGCGGACTGCAGCATGGTCCACGCCATCGCGCCATTGAGGATGGAGCTCAGGACCGACAGGCCCAGGCCCAGCCCGGTCTGCTCCAGCGGCACCGGCGCCAGCAGGCGCTGCACCGCGGCCCACAGGATGCCGCCCGCGGCCAGGAAGATCAGCAGGCCCTCGAACCCCGAGGAAAAGTACTCGGCCTTGTGGTGCCCATAAGGATGGTCGTCGTCCGCGGGGCGCTTCGCGATCTTCACCATCAGCAGCGCGAAGCTCGCGCCCGCCAGGTTGACGAACGCTTCCATCGCATCCGACAGCAGGCCCACCGAACCGGTGATCCACCACGCGAGCGTCTTGAGCACGATGGTGGCGACCGCCACGGCGATCGACCAGCGCAGCAGGGTCTCGGGGGCGATGTGGCGGGCGCGGGCCGCGAGCGACATGCGGCGATTGTGCGCGAGCGGGCTCAGTGCGGCCGGCCGGGATAGACCAGCAGCGAGGGCTCGACCTGCGCCAGGGCCAGGAAGTCGCGGTCGTTGTGGACCAGGAGGGCGCCGTGTTCCAGGGCGATGGCCGCGATCAGGCAATCATTCGGCTTGCGGATGGTGAAGCCGGCAGCGCGGGCCGCGCGGTGCAGCTGCGCGGCAACCTCGTAGGTGGACAGCTCGCGCGGCTCCAGGATCAGCGTGGACCAGAGCACCTGCCGCATGTGGTCGTACTCGGCGTCGTCGCGGATGCCCTGCAGCACTTCCTGGAACACGATGCCGGTGGTGGCGATCTCCTCGTGCTCCTCCCGGCTCTCCACATAGCGCGTGGCGCTGGTCACCCGCGCGTGGTGGATGTCGATCCAGACGCTGGAATCGAGGAGCAGCATCACTTTTTCCGGCGTTGGGCCCTGGCGGCCGGCGCAGGAGGGGCCACCTTGTAGCCCGCCACCGGCTGCTCGACCCGGTACTTGCCCGCAGGCTCGCCGGGCTCGGTCTTGGGGTCGTAGTCCGGCCAGTACGTGCCCTCGGCCGCGCGCCCCCACACGTCACCCAGGCGCGGCCGCCGCGCGCGCGCCACCATCTCGCGCAGCGCGCGATCGACCGCCTCGCGCTTGGTGCGCGCGCCCGAGACCCGCATGGCCTCGGCGACGAGTTCCTCGTCGATGTCGATGTTGGTGATCATGGCGGGAAATTGTACAAACGCTGTACAAACCCGCCACACCGCCTATCGGAGCGTCACCCGG